>JAQSWS010000100.1 GCA_029266495.1 Rariglobus sp.
CCCGCATCGCGAAGGACAACGATGCACAATGGAAGAGCAAACGCTGAGGCGCGGCGCCGGGCGGCATCAGTCCGCCGCACCCGCTTCACGCCTCACGTTCTTCGCCGCTTTGTCCGCTCTGAGTCCAAGAAACACCGGCTGCCGGAGAATTCCATCGTTCGTCCACTCGGCGAATTTAATCTGCGCCACCAACTCGGGCTTAATCCAGGTGACCTTCTTCATTTCACTCCGGGTCATCCCGTTTCCGAACCGGGGCTTCCGCTCCATCGGCAGATTCGAAAACGGACACTCCGCACGCTGGCGTTTTAAAAACTCACCATGCAGCGACGTGAGCAAACGGTGGTTGAATCCCGTGCCCACCTTGCCCGCGTAGAGAAGTTTTCCGCGTTGGTAATAGCCGATGAGAATCGCGCCAAAATGCGGCCGGCTGCGCTGGGGCGGGGTAAAGCCGCCGATCACGAATTCCTGCTCACCGTGCACCTTGCACTTCAACCATGCCCCGCTCCGGCGGTCGGACTCGTAGAGCGATCCCGGCCGTTTCAGGATAATGCCTTCCAACCCTTGCGCACGTGCGGCCTTCAGGAATTCCACCGGCTCCACGTCGTCGAACCAAGGTGACACCTGCAGCGGAATCCTCGGCTTCTTTAGCAGCCCGGACATCAGCTTTTGCCGTTCTTCCAGCGGCAGGTCCACCGTCGCCCGGCCGTCGAGGTGCATGAGATCAAAAATATAAAATACGATCTTCGGCCGCTCACCGAGATCCCGCCCCTGCAGCAGTTGGAAACGCGAGCGGCCGGCGGAATCCAACGCCACAATTTCACCATCAAGCACGGCGTTCCGGCATTTCACCCGCGCCAATGCCGCGACCACTTCCGGATAATCCGCATCAAGCGGCTTGTGGTTGCGCGACCAGAGTTCGACCTTGCCGCCGTTCAACACCGCGACCGCCCGATATCCATCGAACTTGATCTCGCAACGCCAGTGGCCCGCGGGCACCTGCTCGGAACCCAACGCCTTCATGGGGGTGAGGTAGGCCGCGGGAGCGCCTGCCCCTGCCCTGGACCGGACTGCGGATGAACGTGACATGGCAATCCCCACACTGTCCCCCGCCCCGGGCAGCGGTTCCTGCTGACTCCCGTCACTCGCTCTCCAACAGCCCCAGCAACCGATCAAGCAACGCCGCGGCCGCTTCTCCCTCCGTGGACGAACGCGCCAGGATCTCCGCGGCGCTCTGCACGTGGGGCGCCGGCGTGAGTTCATCCGCGCACTCCGCCGTGATGCGTTCCACGTCGCCCGCAGTCATCTCCAGGTGGAATTGCAAGCCGAGCACGCGCGAGCCGATCGCGAAAGCCTGATGCTCGCACGCCTCGCTGCGCGCCAGCCAGACGCCGCCGGGAGGAAGCGAAAACGTATCGCCGTGCCAGTGGAACACCGTCGTTTCGTCCGGAAACATAAAGGGCGAACCGGTCCCCTCCGGCACCGCCGTGACCGGAAACCAGCCAATCTCCTTTTCTGTGTTTTGATAGACCTTCCCACCCAGCGCGTCCGCAATGAGCTGGGCCCCCAGGCACACGCCGAGCACACGTTTGTTCGCCGCCGCCGCCTCACGAATGACGCGCTTCTCCGCACGCAACCAGGGATGATCGCGGTATTGGTAGATGTTCATCGGCCCGCCCATGATGATCAGCCAGTCAAACTCATCGACCGTGGCGGGAGCGGCTTCGCCCGCGTAAAAGCGCGTGCACGTCAAGGTATGGCCACGCGCCAGCAGCCAGCTTTCGATCGACCCGAGGCCCTCAAAGGGCACGTGCTGAAACCAGTGGATTTTCATGGGATTGGCGGATCTCTTTATTTCCAGTCGTAGCGAACGCGATACGTGATCTTTTTCTCCTCGTCCGGCTTGAGTGTCACGCGAAACTCCGCAGTTTGCGCGTCGGTCTTATCGGAGGGATCGGATTGCTGGACGAGCTTCCAGTTCGGTCCGTTGTAAAAATGCTCCACTACGCGCACTTCGACGGTGCCGGCCTTGCGGTTGCGCAACGTCACCTCGAACGTCTCCTCGCGAAAATCGTCCCGGCTGCTCATCTGCGATTCGGTTGCCTTGCGCTCGACCGCGATGTCGAACACGTCGCCCGTATAAATGCGCACCGTCTCGTTTTTTGCGGTGTGGTCGATGTTGTTTTCACCGACAAACTCCAGGCGGCCATCGGCGGAGTCCTGACGATAAAACCGCGTCCGCCCCTTCGGCAGCGGCAGGCCCAGCCCGCCATTTTCCTTGGTGTTTTTGAACTCGCGCACCGTCGCGACCTTCGCGCCGTATTTCTGTTGATCGTAGATGTAGAGCTGTGGCGCGGTCACACCCGTCGCGCGAAGAAACTCGACCTGCTTCGTCTCTCGATCGCGAAGCGTCACGTTGCGCGGCAGTGAATAAAGATGAAACTCGTCGAACGCCTTTTCGGTGACCTCGGGCACCCGAAGCACCGTCGCTCTGACAGCCGGGGCTGCAAAAGGGTCCGCCATGACTTCCGGCCTCACCCGGTTCACATCCCCCGCCATGAGCTTGATCGACGCATCGGTGAACGTCTTGCCCGTCTCGTTTTTCACCGTGACCCAGCCCACGATGTCAACCTGATCGCCCTTCTCCGGGGCGATGAAATTATAGGCCGCCTGCCAGCTCATTCCCCCGGTGATATAGCCCAGTTCAGCATCAAGCTTGGCCGCTTTTTCAACGTTCACCTGCCAGGAAAGCGTCGGCAGGAGAATCCCGTCATCGCCGAGCGAGGAAAAGATCGGCTCGCCAGGCAGTGAGAACCTCAACTTGCCGCCCACCTCGATGATGGGTGACAGGGGCTCGTCTCCGGTCTTGTAACCACTGCGAATCACCCGCCCCTTGACCACGTATTCCTTCGCATCCTGGTCCTTCACAAGGAAGTCGATTTCCTTCCCCTCGTTCATCGAAAGCAGCAACCCGTCCGAGGCGGCGTCAGCGCGATAACTTTGCTCAAGGATCCGCAACGCCACCTTGCCGGATGCATCGCGCAACACCACCGAATCCGGTTCGACCTGCGTGGTCACTCCGGCGAAGTTCACGAGATTGGTCCCCGCCTTCAAATCAAAGGGAACCGTTTCACGCACCACCGCGAAATTTTGATTATAGATCGTCAGCGCCGGGCCGGCCGCCAACGACAGAGAGGACGCGACGAGCGCGGCGAAAAGCAGAGGGTAAGGTTTCATAGGAAGAGGTTTCACTGAGACAGCACCACGACGATACCCTTCCCTTCATAATCGTGATTGTGTGAAACGCCAGCCGGCGCAACTCACCTCCGTCCATGAATCAGCGACTCCACCCGGCCTTTGACTTCTGCCACCATTGCCGGCCCCGGGACATGTTTCGCAAAAACAATCTCGAACTCCGGCGTCTGCGTCAGCTGTGCGCGAAGGTCCCCCGCTCCGCTCTGGCTCTGCCGTAACTGCTGGCGCAGCTTGCGCGCTTTGAACGTCTCCGCGGGGTGGGCATTCTCCGGGTCGACCCCCGGCCGTCCGACCAACACCAGATGATGATACCGTTTTGAGCCGATGGTCATCCCGGATTCGGAACGCACCGACGCCACATGCGCCCGCGGCACCCGCAATTCCTTCCCTCCCGGCTGCCGCACGACCACATCGTCACCCACGACCTGCAACTCAAACCGCCCGTTCCAGAGGTCCACCCCGGCGACCAGCATAAAAAAGGCGAAAAAGCCCGTCACCACCCAGGCGATCCAGTGCACGTCGTTCATCGCAAATATTCCCAGCATGCCCACCAAGACCATGCTCAGCAGCGTAAAGACGCCTCTCGCCACCCACAGATGCGATGTCCCGAAGGCAAACCCATCCGGCCGGCCTGAGATCCCCGCGCGTCTTAACTCCGCGTCATCCAGCCGGTCCGTCCGATATACCTCCAGCAACGGCTCCTGCTCCGGTGGCGGCGGCGCGGTTTCGCCCGTCGCAAAAACCGGCACCGAAAACGTCACCTCAAAATCCACCCCCGGCACCGCCGCCTCCGCCGCAAGCCGCCAGATCACCTGGTTGCTCGAATTGTCCATGTCCGTCTGCGGCTGCCCGGAAGGAATATAAAACAACACCGGAATGTCCGTGCGCCCCGCGCCGGTCTGCCACTTGTCCGCAGGGATGCGCTCTTCGCGCTCCCACAGCACCGTCTCCACCGTGCGGCGTTGCTTGCCTGAACCCGTAACCGTCTTGCGGATACACCTCAGCGCCACCCGGGCATCCGCCTCCAGCACCACCCGCGCCGGCACCTCGATCACGCCTCCCAGATACCCGCCGATCACCCCGGGCAGGCTCGAGGGCACAAAACGCGCCCGGCCAAATTTCCGCCGCTGCACGATCTTGTAAACCGCCGCCGTCAGCAGCCCGAGGCCCACGAGCGGGAAAATCGCCACCAGATACGCCGCCTTCTCCGGGCGCGGCTGCGAAAACACCTGCCACGCCGCCGGCAGGCTGATCGCATTCCAAAAAAGCGCGAACACGCCCATCATCCAGATGCCCTTGTGGTCATCCGACGCGATCGCCGGTCCCAGCCATTCCTTGCGCCATTTCCACGGCTCGTTCGCATACTCCGCCCGTTTCCGCTCCTCCGCCTCCGACGCCGCCACCACCCGCCGCGCGAACCCGGCATAGACAGCCGCCACGACGATCAGCACGCCACCCACGATGCGCGCGCCCGCCTCTTCGGCGAACACCGCCAGCGCGACGCCTCCGAGCACCACCGCTCCCGCCACGGCATATCCACAGCCCAGACTGGGTTTAACGCGTTTTTCCATGCGCGAAAGCCAACCGCCCGTCCCGCGCCACGTAAAACCGTTTCTCGTTACAAAGCACCCGCTTCTTTCGCGTGCGAATACCCCGGGCCGCCCCCCGCCGCACTTTCGCTTTGCGCCCGCGCGCCTTTGCGCGAGCCTTCGCAGCTTCCGCATGGAGATTTTTCTCGATAACAACGACCGTCCCGCCCACCCCGGCGTCCCGCCCATCGATTTCCGGGCCTCCCTCAACGACGAGCAATTCGCCGCCGTCACCGCCGAGCCTGGCCCCCTCCTCATCCTCGCCGGCGCCGGTTCCGGCAAGACCCGCACGCTCACCTACCGCGTCGCCTACCTGTTGTCCCAAGGCGTCCGCCCCGCCGAGATCCTCCTGCTCACCTTCACCAACAAGGCCGCCAAGGAGATGCTTCATCGCGTGCAGGATCTCACCGGCGTCGAGCCCGGCCGTTTCTGGGGCGGCACCTTCCACTCCATCGGCAACCGCGCCCTCCGCATCTACGGCGAAGCCATCGGCCTCCCCAAAAACTTCACCATTCTCGACGCCGACGAATCCGAATCGCTCCTCAAACAGGTCGTCGAAACCGAAAATAAAATTTTCTTTAAGGATAAAACCAACCCCAAGCCCGGCCCGCTCTTCAACGTCCTCTCCCTCGCCCGCAACACCCAGAAATCCCTCGCCGAGACCGTCGAGCGCTACTTCCCCCAATACTCCGAGATCAAGCACATGCTCCCGCCCTTCGCCGCCGCCTACGCGGAAAAGAAGCGCGCGCAGCACGTCCTCGACTACGACGATCTCCTCGAACTCTGGCTCGACCTCCTGCGCAAGGCCCCCGATGTCGCCGCGTATTTCGCCCAGCGCTTCCGCCACGTGCTCGTCGACGAATATCAGGACACCAACACCATTCAGTCCCAGATCGTCGACGCCCTCGCCCCGCACCATCGCGTGATGGCGGTCGGCGACGACGCGCAATGCATCTACTCCTGGCGCGGCGCCGACTTCGAAAACATCATGACGTTCGAAGACCGCCACCCCGGCACGGTCATCCATCGCATCGAGACCAACTACCGCTCCACGCCGCAGATCCTCGCCCTCGCCAACGGCGTGCTCGAAGCCCAGCCCAAGGGCCGTCACTTCGACAAGGAACTGCGCGCCTCCCGCAAGAACTCCCAAAAGCCCCTCGTCATCCAGGCGATGGACGACCGCGAACAGGCCGACTTCATCCTCAAGCGCACCCGCAACCTCATCGAGGAGGACGGCGTGTCGCCCGGCGAAATCGCCGTTCTCTACCGCTCACATTTCCATTCGCTCGAGGTGCAGCTCGCATTCTCCCGCGCCGGCATCCCCTACCAGATCACCAGCGGCGTGAAGTTCTTCGAACGCCAGCACGTGCGCGACCTGATCGCCTTCGTCCAGTTTGTCGCCAATCCGCGCAACGAGTCCGCCTGGCAGCGCATCGCCGTGCTCCTTCCCAAGGTCGGCGAAAAAGGCGCGCAAAAAATCCACGCCGCCGCCTTCGACCACGCGAAGCTCATGCAGCGCGACTTCATCGACGCCCTCGCCACCGACGACGTGAAAAGCAAGGTCGCCAAGGACGCGAAGGAAGACTGGTCCAGCTTCTGCGCCTCGCTCAAGCAGGTCTCCGACGTCATGCGCACCGGCAAACCCGAGTCGGTCGTCGCGACCGCCATCGACGGCTGGTATGGCGACTACCTGAAGGGCGCCTACGCTGACTACATCGACCGCCTCGAGGAGTTAAAGGCGCTGATCGGCTTCGCCAGCCGCTTCGACGACATGGCCGAAATGCTCGCCCAGGTCGCGTTGATGAACGGCGAGACGAGCGAGCGCCACGTCGATCTGCCGCCCGACACCGTAAAGCTCACGACCGTCCACCAGTCCAAGGGCCTTGAGTTCGACGTGGTCTTCGTGATCGGTGTCGCCGACGGCATGTTCCCCGGACGCCGCGCGATCGAGGCCGACGACGTCGAGGAGGAGCGCCGCCTGTTCTACGTCGCGGTGACCCGCGCGAAAAACGAACTCTATATTTGTTATCCCAAGGTCGCCACCCGCGCGGGTCCCGGCGGACTGCTCCTCACGCCCAGCCGGTTCATCACCGAGCTTTCGACCGACCTCTACGAACCGCTCCGCATCAAACGTCAATTCGGCTGGTGAGCAGGCATCGGGCTCGCGTGGTCGCCCCAAACCCGAGGCAAACCATCGCATACGCCACCTCCGGGCCACTCGCACCTCCCGATCCCGTTTGTCACTTAATAAGTGACAAACTGCCTCCGTCATCCGTTCCCACAAATCACCTTGTCCGGTCCGCGCATTTGACGCTTCGTCTAACCTTTCCATCTTTCCCGCTTCCACTCCATGTCCACTTCCGTCGAAAACGTCGTCATTGTCGGCACCGGTTGCGCCGGCCTCACCGCCGCCATCTACACTGCCCGCGCCAACCTCAACCCGCTGGTGCTCGAGGGCTCGCTTCCGGGCGGCCAGCTCACCACGACCAGCGAAGTCGAAAACTTCCCGGGTTTCCCTCACGGCGTCGACGGCTTCCAGCTCACGCAAAACATGCGCGAACAGGCCCTGCGTTTCGGCACGCGCTTTGAGCAGGCGCTCGTCACCTCGGTCGATTTTTCGGTTCATCCCCGCAAGCTCGTGCTCGGTGACCGCGTCATCTTCGCGAAGTCCGTCATCATCGCCACCGGCGCCTCGCCGCGCATGACCGGCATCCCCGGCGAAAAGGAACTCTACGGCGGCAAAGGCGTGACCACCTGCGCAACCTGCGACGGCGCGTTCTACCGCAAAATGGAAGTCGCCGTGCTCGGCGGCGGCGACAGCGCGGCCGAAGAGGCGCTCTTCCTCACCCGTTTCGCGAGCAAGGTTTACCTCGTTCATCGTCGCGACAGCCTGCGCGCGTCCAAAATCATGGCCGACCGCGCCGTCGCCCACGAAAAAATCCAGATGGTCTGGGACAGCGTTCCCGTCGAGGTGCTCGGCGTGCCGGAGGGCTCCGTCAGCGGACTCAAAGTCAAAAACGTCAAGACCGGCGTCGAGTCCGTGCTCCCCGTCAAAGGCATCTTCGTCGCGATCGGCCACGTGCCCAACACCGGCCCGTTCACGCCCGCGCTCGATGTGGACGAAGGCGGCTACTTCAAGCCCGCCGCCGGCTCGCAAGTGCGGAGCAATGTCGAGGGCGTTTACGTCGCGGGCGATTGCTCGGACCACGTCTATCGCCAGGCGATCACCGCCGCCGGCCTCGGCTGCCAGGCCGCCATTGAAGCCGAACGCTGGCTCGCCGAACACGGCGGATAAGCCGGACATGCCGGCCAATTCCCGCGGGCTCGCGCCCATAACGATGAGCGCCAGCACGCGGAGTTGATGCGGCGAAGGAGTTCCGTGGTCCAAGCTTTAGGCTTTCACCCCAAGCACGTTCCCGATGGGATCGCGCCATGGCCGAGCCTTCCTCTTCCGCCGAACTCGCCGCGCTCGTCACCGAATGCGAACGCTTGAAGGCGGCGCTGCATTCCACCGAGGAACAGCAGCGCATGCTCTTCGACAACAATCCACTTCCCAGCTGGATTTACGATCCGGAGACCCTCGCCTTTCTCGCCGTCAATCAATCCGCCATCCGCACTTACGGCTACACACGCGACGAGTTTCTCGGACTGACCATCCGCGACATCCGCCCGTCCCGCGAATGGCCCGCCCTCGACACCTACATCGCCAGCGTTTCCCACGATGACGCCGCCGCCGCGGTCTGGACCCATCGCAAGAAAGACGGCGGCGAAATGATGATGGAGGTTTTTTCCCATGGCATCGTCTACGACGGACGCCAGGCACGACTCGTCGTCGCGATTGACATCACCGCCCGCACCGTCGCCGAGGAAAATCTCCGCCGCAGCGAGGAACGCTTTCAACTCGTCTCACGCGCCACCAGCGATGCCGTCTGGGACTGGGATCTTGTCGCCAACCAACTCTGGTGGAGTGACGGGTTTTGCACCCTTTTTGGATACCCCCGTGCCGAGATCTCCCCGGAGGTCTCCTGGTGGGCCGAGCGTATTCACCCCGACGATCGTGAACGGGTTTACACCTCCATTCATCGCGCGAAAGACACGCCCACCCCCGCGCTCTGGAGCGAGGAATACCGCTATCTTCGCAAGGATGGCACCTACGCGGTCGTGCAGGATCGCGGTCACGTCATTCACGACACCGCCGGCAAAAGCATCCGCATGGTCGGTGGCATGACTGACATCACCGACCACAAGAAACTGCTCAATCAATACCTGCGCGCCCAACGCATGGAGAGCATCGGCACGCTCGCCGGCGGCATCGCCCATGACCTTAACAACGTCCTCGCGCCCATCCTGATGTCCGTCGAGCTCCTGCGCCTCACCGCAGCCGATCCCAACTCCCACAAGCTCATCAACACCGTCGAACAAAGCGCGCGTCGCGGAGCCGACCTGGTGCGCCAGGTCCTCACCTTTGCGCGTGGCATCGACGGCGGTCGCCGCGTCGCCATCAAGGTCGACCACCTGCTCAAGGACGTTGCTCGCATCGCCACCGAGACGTTCCCCCGCTCCATCCAAACCCAGGTCCAGTTGGGCCGCGACTTGTGGGCCGTCACCGGCGACGCCACCCAGCTCCACCAGGTGCTGCTGAATTTCGTGGTCAATGCCCGCGACGCCATGCCCGACGGCGGCACGCTCACCCTCTCCGCCGAAAACGTCACCATCGACGAACAATACGCCGCCACCAGCCGTGACGCCAAACCCGGCGTCTACCTTTGCTCCACCATCGCCGACACCGGCTGCGGCATTCCCACCGACGAGATTGATCGGATTTTTGAGCCCTTTTTCACCACCAAGGAAGTCGGCAAGGGCACCGGCCTCGGCCTCTCCACCGCCCATGCCATCGTCGGGGCGCACAACGGTTTCATCACTGTCTACAGCGAGCCCAACAAAGGCAGCGTTTTCAAAGTCTACCTCCCCGCCGATCCCAGCCTGCGCGCATCCGAAACCGCCGCGCCTTCCTTGGGCGACCTGCCTCGCGGCCAGGGTGAGACCATCCTGGTGATCGATGACGAGACCTCCATTCTCACCATCACCCAGCAAACCCTGGAGACATTCGGCTACCGCGTGATCGTCGCCCGCGACGGTGCCGAGGCCGTCGCGCTCTACGCCCAGCACCGCGACACCATCGCCGTCGTTGTCACCGACATGGTCATGCCCATCATGGACGGCCCCGCCACCATCAACGCCCTCATGCGCATCAACCCGCGGGTGCTCATCATTGCCGCGAGCGGACTCAATTCCAACGGGCGTGTCGCCAAGGCCGCCGGCGCCGGCGTGACCCACTTCCTTCCGAAGCCCTACACCGCCGAGACGCTCCTCATCACGCTCCGCGACGTCCTGCGCCCCTAAAACCAGCGCCCCGCTGCAAGTGCCTCCTCCTGCGTGGCCCGGAGCGTGAGCTCCGGGGTCTCCCGCAACCTCCCCCTCCTTCAGCTTGGTGCCGGGTTGCCTCAATCCGCACTCCGGACCATAATAAGGATAATCAGCTAGAAGATTAAATCGCTACGCCCCGTGCGTAAGCCTTCCGCCGCTGACAAGTTGTGAAACATCTAATGTCAGCTCCCACATCCTTCTTTAGAATTATTCCAATTTCAACTTGCGCCTTAGAATCATTCCAATTGGTTATCCAGCCCGCTTCTTTCTTTTGTCCGCCCACCATCATGTCCACCCACGCAATCCACTCCGACGCCCTTGCGCAAAAGCTCGCTGACAGCGGCCTGCGCAACACTCCCCAGCGCGAGTTTGTGTATGACGCCCTCCTCACGAAGCGCGACCACCCCACCGCCGACGAAGTTTACGCCCGCGTCAAAACCCAGCTTCCCGGCATCTCGCTTGCCACGGTTTACAACTGCCTCGAAACCCTCGTCCAGTGCGACCTCGTCCGGGCCGTGAACTTCGAGCGCGCCCCCACCCGCTACTGCCCCAATCTACATCCGCACGCCCACTTTCACGACGAGACCACCGGCGCCACCCACGACATCGAACTGCCCGCCAGCCTCCTCGCCGAAATCAAGGCCGTCCTCCCCCCCGGCTACAACGCCGACGTCATCGAGCTCACCTTCCGCGGCAAACTCCCCGCCACCCGCTAAAGCTCGAGCCTCCGACTACTCACTACCCGCTACTCGCTACTCACTACTTTCCAACAAACCATGTCCTCCCTCGAAATCCGTGACCTCGTCGTCGCCCTCACCGCGACCCCCGAAAAGCCCATCGTCAAAGGCCTCAACCTGACGATCAAAACCGGCGAAGTGCACGCCATCATGGGGCCCAACGGCACCGGCAAGTCCACGCTTTCCAAAGCCATCGCCGGCCATCCCGACTACACCATCACCGGCGGCGACGTCCTCCTCGACGGCAAGTCCATCCTCGAAATGGAACCCGACGAACGCGCCCGCGCCGGCCTCTTCCTCGCCTTCCAATACCCGTCCGAGATCCCCGGCGTCTCCATCGCCAACTTCCTCCGCGCCGCCGTCCAGGCCCGCATGGCCGAGGGCGAGGAACTCGATGCCACCGGCTATTACAAGAAGCTCTATTCCAAGATGGACCTCCTCAAGATCGACCGGAAGTTCACCTCCCGCTCCGTCAACGAAGGCTTCTCCGGCGGCGAAAAGAAACGCTGCGAGATCCTTCAGATGGCCATGCTCGAACCCGCCTTCTCCCTGATGGACGAGACCGACTCCGGCCTCGACATCGACGCCCTCAAGATCGTCGCCGAAGGCGTCAACGCCATGCGCGGCGAGAAGCTCGGCGTCCTCCTCATCACCCACTACCAGCGCCTGCTGGATTACATCGTCCCCGATTTCGTCCACGTCATGTATGACGGCCGCATCGTGAAATCCGGCGACAAAAACCTCGCCCTCGAACTCGAGGCCAAGGGCTACGACTGGGTCAAAACCGACCTCGCCACCGCCTGATTCGAGAATTGGCAGAGCCCGTCTCTCAACTCTCAGCCCTCAACTCTCAACTTTTCCCGCCCATGTCCGACATCGACACACTTCCTCCCGCCGACGAAACCGCCGTCAATCCTGTCGGCGGCATCGACCAGGCCGTCGGCGACTTCCAATACGACGTAAACTACGAGTTCGACGCCGGCACCGGTCTCAACGAGAACACCGTCCGCTACATCAGCTCGGTGAAAAAAGAGGCGCCGTGGATCCTCGAGTTCCGCCTCAAGGCCCTCAAGACGTTCCTCGAAAAACCCATGCCCACGCACTGGGCCACGACGGACCTCAACAACATCGATTTCTCCAAAATCCGCTACTACCTGTCGCAGGGCCAGAAGCCCAAGCGCACGTGGGACGAGGTGCCCGACGACATCAAGAAGACCTTTGAACGCCTTGGCATCCCCGAGCAGGAGCGCAAGTTTCTCGCCGGCGTCGAGGCCCAGTTCGATTCCGAGGCCGCGTATTCAAACATCAAGGACATCGTCGCCAAGCAGGGCGTCATCTTCTGCAACTCCACCGAGGCCCTTCGCGAACACCCCGAGATCTTCAAGAAATTCTTCGGAAAGGTCATCCCCACCGGTGACAACAAGTTCTCCGCCCTCAACAGCGCGGTCTTCTCCGGCGGCTCCTTTATCTACGTGCCGCCCGGCGTGAAGGTCGCCCAGCCGCTCCAGGCCTACTTCCGCATCAACGCCGAAAACTTCGGCCAGTTCGAGCGCACCCTCATCATCGCCGACGAGGGCTCCGAGGTCGTCTACATGGAAGGCTGCACCGCCCCCAAGTTCTCCACCTCCACGCTCCACTCCGCCGTGGTCGAGCTCGTCGCACTCAAAGGCGCCAAGATCCAATACATCACCGTCCAGAACTGGGCCAACAACGTGTTCAACCTCGTCACCAAGCGTGGCGTCGCCCACGAAGACGCCGAGATCAAGTGGATCGACTGCAACATCGGCAGCCGCCTCACCATGAAATACCCCGGCGTCGTCCTGAAGGGCAAACGCGCCCGCGGCGAAGTCATCTCCATCGCCCTCGCCAACGACGGCCAGCACCAGGACACCGGTGCCAAGATGATCCACGCCGCCGACGACACCACCTCGGTGATCGTGGCCAAGTCCATCTCCGTCGGCCAGGGCCGCTCCACCTACCGCGGCCAGGTCCACATCCCGAAGCACCTCAAGGGTTGCAAAAACAACACCGAGTGCGACGCGTTGCTGATCAATTCCAACAGCCGCACCGACACGTATCCCGCCATCACCGTGCGCGGCGACACCCACGCCGTGCAGCACGAGGCCAGCGTGTCGAAGGTCAACGAAGAGCAGATCTTCTACATGCAGCAGCGCGGCCTCACCGAAGCGCAGGCGATGAGCCTCGCGGTGAACGGCTTCGTAAACGACCTCGTCCGCCAGTTCCCCATGGAATACAGCGTCGAACTCAAGCGCCTCATCGACCTCGAAATGGAAGGGTCGGTCGGCTAAGCCGACCGAAATGACCAATGACGAATGCCCAATGACCAATGAGTCGGCGGGCTTCGGTCACTGGTCCGTTCATTCGACATTCGTCATTAGTCATTCGTCATTCAGCGATCACCAGCATGTCCACTTCCGCTCTCGCCCCCACCGCCGCCTCCACCGGTCTCGATTCCGCCCGCTTCGCGCAGCACCTCTCCCAACGCAGCTACCTGCCCGCTTGGTGGCTCGAAGCCAAAAAGGCCGCGTGGAACCAGTTCAACGCCCTGCCCGATCCCGCCCGCACCGACGAGACCTGGCGCTTCAGCAACATCCAGACGCTCGACCTCGCCGGCTTTGAACTCCCCGAGGACGCCTCGCAGCACATCCCGAACCTCTCGGACTTCCCGCACGCCGCCGAGATCATCTTCTCCAACCGCCAGCTCATCGCCCGCAGCACCCTCCCCGCTGACTTGGTTGCCAAGGGCGTGATCTTCTCCCCCCTCGACGAAGCCCTCACCCAGCACGGCGACCTCGTCCGCCAGTATTTCCAAAAGCTTCCCGCCAACCTCGGCAGCGAAAAATTCGTCGCGCTCAACACCGCCTTCACCGGCGCCGGCGCCTTCCTCTTCGTCCCCAAAGGTGTGGAGATCACCGAACCCTTCGTCGTCCAGCACACGCTCTCCGGTGCCAACAAAGCCACGTTCCCCCACACGATCATCGTGCTCGCCGACAACGCCAAGGCCACCCTGGTCGAGTTCTTCGTCTCCGCCCCAGCTTCCGCCTCCGTTTCCGGCTCTCAGCTCTCAGCTCTCAGCTCTCAGCTTCCGCCCGCCCGCCACCTCGCTTCCGGTGTCAACGACCTCCACGCCGGCCCCGGCGCGCAGCTCACCTACGTCGGCGCCCAGA
>JAQSWS010000101.1 GCA_029266495.1 Rariglobus sp.
TTGATGTTTCCTGCGTTGAACGAGTCGGTGAGCGTCAGCGACTGGCCGGCGTTGATCACGATCGTTCCGTTGCTGAAGCCGAAGTCTCCCCCGAAGCTGCTCGCTCCGCCGTCCAGCGTCAGGATGGCTCCGCCGAAATTGATGGAGCCGCCGTCTCCGGCACCGCCGCCTAGAAGGCTGCCGATGGTTTCGTTGTTACCCGCCATGTCGTAGACCGCGGCGGTGCTGACGGTGAGCGCGGCGGTGTCGCTGAAGATCCCCGTGGTGCCTGCGGTGATACGTCCCGCCGCAATGGTGGTCGCCCCGGTGTAGGCATTGGCGGTGTTGAGCGTGAGCGTGCCCGAACCCTCCTTGGTGAGCGTGCCGCTGCCGGTGTTGATGTTGCGGTTGACGATGGTGTTGCCCGCGCCGCTGATCGTGAGATTGCGATTCGTGCCGGTGAGCGTGCCGGTGTTGCCGAGGGTAAGCGTGCCGCTGCTGGAACCGAGGCGGGCGTTGTTCGCGAGGGTGATGTTGCCCGAAAGCGTGTTGGCGCCGGAGAAATTTTCGATCGCGCCATCGCTGGCGCCCGTGCCGTCGCCTTGGATCGAAAAGGCATTGGCGAAGGTATTGTTGCCCTGAATCTCCACGTTGCCGCCCGAGGCGACGTTGACCGTTCCGGTCCCGAGCGCGGTCGCCGTCTGCACCGCAACGATGCCGGCGTTGACGTTGGTCGCCCCGGAATAGGAGCCGCTGGAACCGGAAAGCGTGAGCCGGCCCACCCCGGTCTTGGTGAGCGTGCCCGCACCGGAGAGGGTGCCGGCGTAGGTATTGGCGGTGGAGTTATTGATCGTGAGGGTGCCGGCTCCGAGTTGAACCTGCGCGGTGGAAGCCGCCGAGTTGAGCCCGGCCACGGACTCGGAACTGCCGTTCAGGTTAAAGATGCCGCCCGCATTGAGGGTCACGGTGGCGGTGTCGGCGATCTGGTTGCCGGCACCGAGCGTGACCGTGTCGGTGCCGGCACCGTCGCCGATCACCAGGTTGCCGGCCACGGCATTAATGCCGGCTGTCTTGGAGAGGAGGAGCGTGCCGCCATTGACGCTGGTCGTGCCGGTGTAGGTGTTGGCGGTGGTGCCGGAGAGCGTGAGGGTGCCGGCCCCGTCCTTGGCAAGCGTGCCGGTGGTAGTGGCAATGACCTTGCTGACGACAAGGTCGCCCGCGCCGCCAAACACAAGGTTGCGGCCGGCATCATCGAGGGCGTTGGCACCGGAGAGGGTCAACGTGCCCGCATCGGACTGAAAGCGGGTGTCGTTGGACAGGGTGAGGTTGCCCGAGAGGGTGTTGTTGCCGGAGAGATTGCGGACCGCGCCGTTCCCGCCGACGCCCGCGCCGCCGAGAGTGATCGCGTTGGTGGGGGTGATGCCGCCGGAGAGCTCCAGCGTGGCGCCCGACCCGATCGTGGCGGCACCCGTGCCAAGGGCGGACGATTTGCGCGCCTCGACGATGCCGTTGTTGATAAAGAGTCCGCCCGCATACGTGTTGGCGCCGGTGCCGCCCAAAATGAGTTTGCCGTCGCCGATGCCGTCTTTGATGAGACTGCGCGTGCCGCCGAGCTGGGTGATGGCGGCGGTGATGACAAGGTCTCCCGCGCCCGTGATGTCAGCCACGGTGTTGCCATCAAGTTCGAGCGTGGTCATGGCCAGCGTCTGGTCATTGGCATTCTGCTGCTGGATGTAGGGGACCACGCCGGTGAGGGTCAGCGTGCGGGTGCCGGTGATGTTATAGCTCACCGATCCGAGAGCTCCAAAAGTGACGCCGGCTATGGTGTTGTTACCGTCGAGCGTGACGTTCGGCCGGAGAATACCGAGGTCATCGAAGAGGGCGATCTGCGTGCTGCTCGGCTTGGTGGTGGTGGTCCAGTTGTCTTTGTCGTTCCAAGTGGCGTCATCGGTGCCGTCCCATTCTTTTTCCGTGGCGGTGACAGGCTTCAGGAGGTAGCGAACCCCGCCGTAAAGCGTGGCGGTGCCGTTGTAGCCGACGACCCCGTAGCCTGAAACGTAGATGCTGCCGATACTCGCCTGGCTGTTGATGGTGGTGGCGAGGTTATCCGAGCTCTCCTCCCAATTGTTCACGACCAGCACCCCGCTGGCGGGCGCGGTAAAGGTGTCGAAGAGAAAGGTGTTGGACCCGCCGGCGGTTCCAAAATCAAGGGTGGCACCGCCCTCGGAAGCCGTGAAATTGCCGATGCGCTCTGAAAAACCGTTCAGATCAAGCGTGCCGGAGGCGCCGATCGTAACGGCACCGGCGTCCGCCAGACGGTCGGCGGCCCCAAGCTTGATCGAGCCCTCGTTGATCGTGGTGCCTCCGGTGTAGGTGTTGGCCCCCGAGAGTGTGAGCGTGGCGGAACCGGTTTTGACAAGGCCGTCGGCACCGCTGCCCGCGCCATCGGCAATGACACCGGAAATCGTGGAGTCGGCGGTGACGTAGGTCGTGAGCGTCCGCGTCTGGTTGTTCTCGGCGAGCGTCACGCCGCCGGAAATCGTGGCGCCACCGAGCGTAAGCGTGCGGTCGCCCCCGGTCTGGGAAACCGCTCCGGAAACAGTGAGGTCGGCCAGGCCGGCGTTGCCCTGAAGCGAAACGGTGTTGGCGATCGTCGGGGTTCCGGATCCGGCAAGCGTGCCGCCGGTCAGGGTGACCGCACCGGAGCCGAGGGCGTTGTTATGCCCGACGGTGACGGTGCCTCCGCTCACCGAGGTGCCGCCCGAATAGGTGTTGCTTCCGCTAAGCGTAAGATTGCCGGCCTGCTCTTTCACCAGCGCGCCGGTGCCGGAGATGACGCCGCTCGCGGTGGTGTTGCCCGCGCCATCAAACGTCAGGGCATTGCCTCCATTGGCAATGGCGCCGGTGAGCACGAGGGTCGAGGTGGTGGCGTTGCGAACGGTGGTGGCCGCGGCGAGCGAGATGGCCGACTGGATGGTGTTGCCGGTGGCGGAAACACCATTGGTCTGCGTGACGGAAATGCCCAAAAATCCCGGCAGACCCACGTCGTCGAATTCAAGGGTGCCGTTGTTGAGCGTATAACTGAACGGAGCGTCGATCTGGATGGAGCGAATCGTCCGGGTCGTTCCCGTTCCGACGTTCACCGTCTGGTCGCTCGAGACATAAGTGTTGTCGAACAGGATGTCGTCACCCGTGGCGGGAACGTCGGGGTTCCAGTTGACCGCGGTTCCCCAGTCACCGGTCGCACTGCTGCCGCCGTTGGCGCCGTTGTCCCAAAGATTGGCGACCAGCGTGGCCACGGTGAGAGCGCGAAGTTCGTGGATCTCGGTGGATCCGCCGGTGCCGGACGTGAAACCGAATTTCAACGTCTCCGGGCGAAGGTAGCCGGAAAGATCGGCCTCCAGCACCTTGGTCAGGGCGCCGTCCGTGCCAAATTGCAACCACACGGTGAGCTGGTTCGTGGGAGTGATGAGGATCTCCACATGGCGGTAATCGACGCCTGTCTGGTCCGGCCGTGTCGTGGAGCCCGGGAAATCAAGCTGCTGGGTGAGCGCCGCGGTCGTGCCGTCACCCGTGCCGGCAATGAATTCGTAACCATCGAAACCATCGCCCGGCCCGCGCACGGCCACCGCGTTGGGTCGCGAACCCGGACCGCCAGTGCGGCCTTCGGTCGGGTTGGAAAAGTTACCGAAATCATCGAGCGAGATCGCGAGGTAGCCACCGGCCAGACCTTCTTTGTCCACCTCGCCGCCGCCGGCGATCGTCTTGGGCGCATAGCCCATCGAGCCGCCAAACGCCCCCTCAGAGAAGTCCACCGCGCCATCAAACAGGAAAAACGTGATGCCATCGGCGCCGGTGCCATTGTAACTCGCGTAGTCGAAGCTCGTGAACACCGTCCGGTTGGCCGATGAAACCGCCGTGTCGTAGTAGGCGTAAGTCGCCCGGTTGTTGGCATTGTCCGTGAGCCGCAGCCAGCCATCGTCCACCGGATCAATACCGCCCGACGTCAGCACGGGAGTATAACTGTTGCCGCCCAGCACCCATCCGGGAGCCGTGGAACCGGTGAATGTTTCCGTAATCGTCTGTGCAGCCATCGGTATGAACCCGACGGCCAACAAAATAAGATTACGGCAAAGAGCTTTCACCTAAGTCACGAGACTGAGGTAACCACCCTAGGCAGCAACCCTTAATTTCCCGCCGCTTTTCGCCCCTTTTTCCGCGTCCCAGCCCTGGGCTCAACCCCGCCCGCCGCGCAGGAGAATCACGTTGGCCAGATCGTTCTTCTCAAACTCGTCCCAATAGGCGTCCTCCAGCTTGTGAAGACGGGCGTCGCTATCGATCGAGGGTCCGCCGACACCCAGCACCGACTGCCGCGCCTGCTCGGCGGCAAGATCACGATCGGAGAGACGGGTCACGAGTTCGTGCCAGAACGTGTCGTTGTCATAATCGCCGGCGATTTTGGCGAGGCGCTCGTCCTCCAGGAGCTTTTCCGAAGGCACCAGCTGGCCGGTGTCACCCACGTCGACAAGATCGGCGCAACCCAGGGGGGTGGCCAGTTCGTAGAGTTTTTGTTCAAGTTCAGCGTAGCGTTGCACGTGGGGAGCTTCCTCCCCCTGGCGACCTTCCACCATGCGCATGCCCAAATGCACGAGTTCAAGCAGGCGGGCGAATTCCTTCGGGGTGAACATGACCTTCATGCCTTTCACTGCATCCGACAGTCGTGCGCGCGCAAGCGGGAATGGATTTGCGCCGGCCGCGACTCCATCAAACGCAGGCGCAAAAAAACCCGGCGGACAAGTCCGGCCGGGTTCGCATCAAGACAAAGACGCTGTCGCTCAGCTGCCTTTTTCGGTGGGTTCGCCGGCCTTCTTCCAGCCCGCGATCCCCTTCGAGTAGTGCTTTACGTTGGTGTAGCCCAGTTTTTCGGCAGCCTTGGCGCCCGCTTTGTAGGCGCCGCATTTTTCGTTACCGCAGTAGGCGACCACGAGCGTGGACTTGTCGGCGGGCAAGAGCGAGGCGAGCTTGGCTTCACTGGCATCAAAATCGATCGCACCGGGAATGTGGCCTTCCTTGTAAGTGTCTGTGCCGTTGACGTCGATGATCGCGACTTTGCCGGACGCAATGGCGGCCTTCAGGTCATCGTGGGAAATGTCGGCGACTTTGTCGGAGCCGGCGAACGCGGCGGTCACAAAGGCGAAGCAGGCGAGCAGGGGAAGGATCAGTTTTTTCATGAGTTAGTGAGGTTAGGGTTTCAGACGGAACAGAATCAGCCCGGCTGCAAATGCAAGCGGGCTCAGCAATTGAGAACCGCCGCGCCACGGGTTTATTCCCGCGATGGTTTTGCCCGCCTCTCACCAACGCCGCATTCCAGACTCCGGGGCCTTCTCCCCTGAAGCCGCGCCCGGACAAATCATCCCCCCGCCCCCGCATGATTGACCTCCGGGGCCTCGCTCGCCTAATTCTCGGCCCTTATGTCCACGCAGCCCGAGCCCGCCAACCTCATGGAAGCCATCGTCTCCCTCGCGAAACGCCGCGGCTTCGTTTTCCAGTCCTCCGAAATTTACGGCGGCCTCAACGGTTTCTTCGACTACGGCCCCCTCGGCGTGGAGCTCAAAAAGAACATCCGCGACTGCTGGTGGAACGACATGGTCCGCCGCCGCGACGACATCGTCGGCATCGAGACCTCCATCATCATGCACCCGAAGGTCTGGGAAGCCTCCGGCCACGTCGCCGGCTTCAGCGACCCCCTCGTCGACTGCAAAGTCTCCAAAAACCGCTACCGCGCCGACCAGCTCTTCTTCGCCCCCGTCATCATCGACGGCGTCACCCACGGCTACGTCTCGGCCCTTGAAAGCGAAAAAACCACCGAGGAACTCCAGGCCGCCGCCGAGCTCTTCAAGCGCAAGAAGGCCATCCAGGGCGCCCTCGCCCCCGTCCAGCCTCGCGACTTCACCGAGGCCAAACCCGAGGAAATCGGCCAGATCCCCTCCCCCGCCACCGGCAACCCCGACCTCACCCCCCCGCGCGCCTTCAACATGATGTTCCAGACGAACGTCGGCGCCATGACGGACGCCTCGTCCGTCGCCTACCTGCGCCCCGAGACCGCCCAGGGCATGTTCGTCGACTTCAAGAACGTCGTGGACACCGGCCGCGTGAAGCTTCCCTTCGGCATCGCCCAAACCGGCAAATCCTTCCGCAACGAGATCACCCCGCGCAACTTCATCTTCCGCTCCCGTGAGTTCGAGCAGATGGAGATGGAATTCTTCATCCACGAGGACGATGACTGGGCCAAGTGGCACCGCTACTGGATCAACTGGTGCAAGGACTGGCTCCTCTCCATCGGCCTGCCCGCGTCACATCTTTCTGAATACGATCACCTCAAGGAGAAGCTCGCGTTCTACTCCAAGGGCACGACGGACATCATGTTCAAGTTCCCCTTTGGCGTGCAGGAACTCTGGGGCATCGCCGCGCGCGGCAACTACGACCTCACGCAACACGCCAACGCGTCCGGCAAGCCGCAGGAAATCTTCGACGAGGCCACCAAGAAGAAGTTCGTCCCCCACGTGATCGAGCCCGCCGTCGGCCTCGACCGCATTTTCCTCGCCGTCCTCGCCTCGTGCTACGCCGAGGAGCAGGTCACCGACGAAAAAGGCAACGTCGAGACCCGCACCGTCCTCCGCCTCAGCCCCCGCATCGCCCCGGTCAAGGTCGCCGTTCTCCCGCTCCTCAAAAACAAGGAGCAGCTCGTCGCCCGCGCCCAGGCGCTCTACAAGAAGCTCAAGCGCAAGTATCCGTGTTTCTACGACGAAGCCGGCGCCGTCGGCCGTCGCTACCGCCGCCAGGACGAGATCGGCACGCCGTGGTGCGTCACCATCGACTTCGACACCATCGAAAAAGAAGGCGACACCTTCACCCTCCGCGAACGCGACTCGATGGCGCAGAAACGCATCACCGAGGCCGAGCTCTTCGCCCTGCTCGAAGAGCAGGTTTACTAATTCCGCGTTCCGGCTTATTTAACGCATAGGCGCCAAGCCAAGGCGCAAGGGTCGCAAAGAAATCCCGGCTTCGTGCCTTTCCTTGCGGCCTTTGCGCCCCGGCGTCGTTGCGTTAAAACTTAACCTTCCGCCCTCCGAGCATGCCACCGCGTCCACGTCCGCCCATCCTGCGCAGCGTCCGCACGCCCGAGGCGCTCGATGCGATGCGCCTGTGGCTCGACGGCTTCGACTCCGGCACCCGCCAGCGCGGCGAGGATTACTTTAAAAAAGGCGCCGTCAGCACCGTATGGTCCGAAGCCGACCATCTCGTCAAAGCCGAGGTCAACGGTGAGGCGAAGCGCTACGACGTCCTCTTCTTCCTCACCCGCGGCACCTGGACATCCCGCTGCAGCTGTCCGGTTGGTCGCAACTGCAAACACGCCTGCGCCGCCAGTCTCGCGTGGATCGCCTCCGTCGAATCCGGCGCCCGCGACGGGCGCAACCCCGCGGAAGCTTCACCGATGGCCGAAACCCTGGTCTCCAGTTTTTCCCGCCGCTCCGACCCACCCGCATCCTCCTCCGGCTCGCATGTCCTCGAATCCGAGCTCGCCGGCTGGCTCCGCGCCCTGCCCTCGCCCGAGGAAAAAGCCTTCGCCGAGGGACCGGGCTTCTTCGCCGGCCTCGCCGGCCTGCGCGTCCGTCTCGACGCGTCGGGCAGCTGGCAGATCGAGACGCGCCCGTCCGCGGATAAACCGTGGAAGTCACCGACCCAAAAATGGCTGACCGACCTCGCGGCATTACGCCCCGCCGATTTCGAGAACCTTCCGCCCGCCGAGGCCGCGCTCGCCGCCGCGCTCGCCGCGGAATACCGGCTCTCGCCCATCCGGCTATCCCCTAAAAACCTCCCCGCCTCCGCCATCGCCGGCCTCCTGCGCACCCAGGCCGCCCGTCCCGCGCTGGCAATGCCCGACGGCAGTCCGCTCGTCGTCGAGCCCGCGCCGCTTGTGCCCGAGGCCACCGCCTCCGCCACCAAGCCCGATCAACTCGACCTCCGCCTCGTCGCGCCCGACGGGCGCGTCGCCGACGCCGCCACGCTTGTCGCCGCAAAACCCGAGCCGCTTTATTTTTTCGACGGGCGCATCTGGCGCGGTCCGCCTCCCACGCCTTCCGCGCGCCTGCCGGTCGCCGCGCTCACCGATTCGCGCCTGCTGCCGCGCTTGCGCGCCGCCGGCCTGCGCCTCCCCGCGGGTCTCGCCGCCGAAGTGCGCACAGTCACACTGCGCCCGCAACTGCGTTGCTGGCTCTCGCCGGCCTTTGAGGGCGACGAACGCGCCTTTCATGCGCAGCTCCTCGCTCGCTCTGAAAATCCGCCGTGTGAACAACACTGGGCCGGCGCCCCCGCCGCCTGGCATTGGAGCAAAAACGCCGCGCCTCCGCCACGCATCGCCGGCGAACCCGTGCTGGAATTCGACCTCGCGCCCGCCCGTGCCGCCAGCGCGCGCTTCGATGGCTTCCGCCTCGTGTGGGACGGCTGGGCGGACGCATGGACCCGGCCCGTGACGAATTCGTTTCCGGACGAGTTTCTCGCCTGGCACGCCTCGCTGCCACCCGACCTCGCCGTCGAACTCTCGCCCGAACTCGCCAGCCTGTTCGGCGCGCCTTTGCGCGCCCATGTCGACGTTTCCGTCTCCGCCGCGCCCGGTTCCGACCAGGACTGGTTCGACCTCACCGTCGGCCTTCGGGTCGAGGACACCAGCCTGAGCCCCGATGAGGTTGCCCTGCTCCTCAAAGCCCGAGGCAAATGGGTCAACCTGCCGCGCCATGGCTGGCGCCGCGTGGAAACCCAGGCCGACCTCGACTCCTCGGCCGCCGCCGCGCTCGACCGCCTCGGCCTCGGCGTCGACGACGTGCTCGCCGGCGGACGCCCCGCCAAGCACCGGTTGCACGTGCTGCAACTCGCCCTCGAGGCCGAGGCCCTCGCCGAACGTGACGCATTGCTGGTTCACGTTCTCAAGGATCGCGCCGCCCGCATCGCCGCCCTGCCGCCCGCGACGCTTCCCGCCGGCCTGCGCGCCACGCTGCGCCCGTATCAAACCGAAGGGTTCCAATTCCTCTCCCACCTTTCCGCGCAAGGTTTCGGCGGTGTCCTTGCCGACGACATGGGGCTCGGAAAAACCGTGCAGACCCTTGCCTGGCTGCTGCACCTCGCCTCCGCTCCGCGTCCGCTGGACGCACCGCCATTCCGCGCCCTGATCGTCTGCCCGAAAAGCGTCACCCACGGCTGGCTGGTCGAAGCCGCGCGCTTCACCCCCGGCCTCGGCATCGCCGCATTCAACACCGACGCCCACTCCGCGACCGCGGCCATCGCACGGGGCCCGCACCTGCTCGTGGCCAACTACACGCAGCTCCGCATCAACGCATCCGCCTTCCGCACCGTGGCCTGGGACGCGGTCGTCCTCGACGAGGGCCAGTTCATCAAAAACCCCGGCAGCCAGGTGGCCGTATCCGCTCGCTCACTACGCGCCGGGCACCGGGTTGTCCTGACGGGCACGCCCATCGAAAACCGCCTCGCCGACCTCTGGAGCCTGTTCGCCTTCGCCCAGCCCGGCCTGCTCGGCGACCAGGCCAGCTTTCGCCGCCAGTATAACGAAGCCGACCCGGCCGCGCTCGCGCGCCTGCACCGCCGCGTGCGGCACTTCCTCCTGCGCCGCACCAAGGCCCAGGCCGCCCCCGACCTGCCTTCGCGCACCGAGGACGAGATCATTGTCGAACTCGAAGGCGGACAACGCCGTCTCTACGACGCCGAACTCAAACGTGCCCGCGCCCACCTCCTTGGCGTGGATACAAAAAGCGCCCTCGACGCGGTGCGTTTCCACGTCCTCGCGAGCCTGCTCCGCCTGCGCCAGATCTGCTGTCATCCCGCCCTCGTCGATCCGGCGCATGCCACGTTGCCCAGCGCGAAGCTCGAGGCGCTCCTGGAACGGGTCGAGGAACTCGCCGAAGAAGGTCATCAGGTTCTCGTTTTCAGCCAGTTCGTCGGGATGCTCGAAATCATCCGCGACCGCCTCGCCGCGAGCGGCATCGGCCACCTCATCCTCACCGGGGCGACGGAAAACCGCGCCGAGCTGGTCGAAACCTTCCAGACCGATCCGACCAAGACGGTTTTCCTGCTCTCGCTCAAAGCCGCCGGCTTCGGCCTCAACCTGACCGCCGCGAGCTACGCGATCCTCTACGACCCGTGGTGGAATCCGGCCGCCGAGGCGCAAGCCATCGACCGCATCCACCGCATCGGCCAGACGAAACCGGTCATCGCCTACCGCCTGCTCGCCGAAGGCACCGTCGAAGAAAAAATCCGTCTCCTCCAACGCGAAAAAGCCGCATTAGCGTCCGCCGTCGTCCAAGAAGAGTCCCTCGCGACCGTAATGGACCTCGACAGCCTCAAACGCATCCTCGCCTGATCACTCTCGTTGCTCGTTTTTCGAAAGACCCGTTTATCGCTGTATTTTTAACAGTGCGGGCCCGAGCCTACCCAACCTGTATTTGACTGCTAATAACCAGTCACTTACTCGTAAAAAGTGCCCAATATTCACTTTGGTATACCCAAACAGACCGACCGAGAAATCGTAACCGCACTAGGTCGCATAGTAACAGCTCTCGAGAAGGTCTTACCCCTGCACATTTACCTCAACCGTATAGATGGGGAGAGTGATATGCGGGTGGAAACGATACCGCCTGAAAGCGCACCAAACCTAGCAGTTGTTCTGGAAAAGGACTCCTTCATCTCACCCCGCTATATTCTGAAAGATCCGCAAAGGCGAAATCGTGCCGTAGCTATCATCACCAGAAAAAATCAAGACAGCTCTGATGCGGTAACAGTAGCACCTGATGACTGGTGGGAGCATTTCCCAGACGAGGCTGCGCGCTCAATAACGGTCATCGAAATAGTCGCAGTTTTACGCCGAGAACTACGCGGCAACCTCATCAACTCAGACCCCGGCCAAACGACAACAGACTACGGACTGTATGTGGCGCAACAGCGAGAATTACTCAGCAGCCTTCAGGCAACCACCCAGCATCTCCTTGTTGAAACAGCACAGAACAACCTAGCGCAGGACCGGGCGCGGCAAGAACGATACAAAGAACTCGAATCTGTGCTTCAGTCGGAAATCGCAAAAGAGAGGGAAGCGATCCGTTCAGAGACGGAGCGAGCCAAGCAACTCTTGGAGGAGCGTGAGACTGCGTTGGGTAAACGTATCGAACAATTTAATACAAAAGAATCTCGTTATGTCGCTCGGCAACAATCCAACCAGCTTGCCACAGATCTTAAGAGCGACCTGAAGGAGTGGGGACTGACAGCTTCTACCTCTAAAAAACGCTGGCCGATCGCTAGTGGCTATGTTGTCGGAATGGTCATTTCACTTACGGTGACCGCCGTTTTTACGATCTTAAACTACAAGCTACTTTCGGGTCCCGGTGTAGCTGAGCTTCCATGGTGGCAATGGCTGGTGATTGGATTGAAATCTGTGCTGCCATTTGGCGTGTTCACCACGCTCTTGGTTTACTTCATCCGCTGGCAGTCTGCTTGGGCAACTCTCCACGCTGACGAAGAATTCAGAAACCGCTCCAGGGTAGTGGATATTGGCCGCTCCGCTTGGCTTTTCGAAGCCGTCCGGGATGCACAGGACCACAATCAGACACTGCCGCCTGAGCTGCTAAAGGAGCTTTCAAAAAATCTTTTCTCTTACGAAGGGTCTCCCTCTGATTCCGAAGCACATCCAAAGACCGCTGCGGACATGTTGCTTCAGGGCTTCAGTTCTCTCCGAGTAAAAACATCCGATGGCTCTGAGGTAGAAGCGAAGCGGGGCAAAGAGTAGTCGCGCCACTTTTTCCTCTGGGAGAGCCACCCGCCCCAAATTGACCGTCGAATAACTATACCTGGATGCCCGCGAAATTCCCGCCTCGCCTCCATGTGCTTTTCGCGCGTGACACGCCTCACGCCGTCATTCTCCGGCGCGGGCCGAGCAAAACAACCTGCTCCATCGGCTGGGATCGCCGCTCGGACACCTTCACCACTGGACAGTGGTTGCGTGGGCGCATCTACGAACGTCGCTCCGATATCTCGCCCGACGGCAGACACCTGATCTATTTCGCCATGAACGGCCGCTGGACCTCTGAGACCAAAGGCTCCTGGACCGCCGTCTCCAAAGCGCCCTACCTGAAAGCCATCACCCTCCTCGGCAAAGGCGACTGCTGGCACGGTGGCGGCCTCTTTCTCAACAATCGCATCTACTGGCTCAACGACGGCTACGGACACAAGCCGCTCCGCGTCTCCTCGTTCATCACCCGCGACATGAGCTGGCAGCCTCCCGTGAACTACGGCGGCGAATGCCTCCACGTTTACTACAACCGCCTCCAACGCGACGGCTGGACCCACCGCCCCGATTCAACCTCGGACTCCGGCGCTCCTGACGTGTTCGAAAAGTCCGTCGGCTCCGGCTGGCTTCTCCTCAAATACTGCTACGCCGATCTCGACCACCCCGAAGGCAAAGGCGTCTATTACGACCGCCACGCCCTCGTGCGCACCGGCTCCGCCGAAATCCTGAACAAGCCCGACTAGGAATGGGCCGACCTCGACGGCAAACGCCTCGTCTGGGCCTCCGGCGGGTGCCTGCACACCGCACGTCTCAAAACATCCGGTCTCGCGAACGAGAGGATCCTCCACGATTTTAACGGCATGCAGTTCACCCCGATCGCCGCACCTTACTAGGCACCAATGCCCATTCTCCGCCTCAAGCCCGCGCCCCGGAACCAGTCGCCGGAGCGCGAACGTGCGTAGTTATTTTTTCGCTACAAACAGCGCGTCGACTTTGTCGACAAGGCCGGCGTCCCAGCCGGTGACCTGCGCTTCGTAAACCACCTGCTGCAGCAATTGGTCGTGCTGTGCGCCGGCCCACTCGCGGGCGGCGGACTCATACGCAAGGTAGGCCGTGATCGAGTTCATGTAGGATTCTTTTCCGGCCTCGTAGGAACGGACGGACGTATCCTTGAGCGCCTCGTATTGCTTCACGAGTTCGGCGAGTTCGCCGACGCTCGCGGTGGCTTGGTCGAGATACTGGCGGCTGTGAACTTCGGCTTTTTGGAGATCGCCTTGCAGCGCCTTCAGCTCGGCTTCCTTGGCGCGTTGGCGGAAGGTAAACTCCTTCGCTTCGGAGCGATTGATGCCGCGATCAAAAATATCCCACTTCACCGCGACACCGACTTCGTAGTTTTGCAGCTCGCGCGAGCCGCCGAAGACCGAGCCGCCGGCGTTGTCGAGGGCGTATTGGGTGTAGAGGCTCAGCACGGGCCAGGAGCGGCGACGTGATACGGTGGCCTGGTGGGCGACCTCGTCGATCTCCGCCTGAAGGCCTTCGGTTTCGGGCGTGCCGCCCGCGGTCACCGTGGCCGGAGTGGCTTCCTGGGTGGTCGACGCGATCACCCACGGACCGGCAGCGGGGTCGAGCTTGATCCAGCCGTCTTTCAGCACGTCTGCGCTCACGCTCAGGGAGGCCAGTTCGCGATGGAGCTGCTGGAGGTAGTTGTTGCGTTCGCGTCTCGCGGCGACGAGAGCCAGGCGGATGTTTTGAACATCGCTTACCGTGGCGATTTTCACGTCATGACTCTGGGTGACCTTGGCGGATTCTTTTTCAAGACGGGCAATCACGCGGTCGGTGGACTGAACCATGCCGTTAAAGCGAACGGCGCGCAGGAAACCTTCGACCACCTGGCGAGTGCGGACTTCGGAGGTATAGTGGCCGCGGCTCAGCGCCTGGCGGCGCCGGGCTTTGGCGGCGTCGATCTGGGGGTTGATCGTCGGGTCGTAGAGCGGCTGGTCGAGTTCGATATTAAAGCGGGTGGTGTCGTAGTTGGCGTTGCCGTCCTGAAAGATGGTGGTGCCCTCTTCTTTGATATCTTGATAAATCCACCCTTCGCGGGCGATCAA
>JAQSWS010000014.1 GCA_029266495.1 Rariglobus sp.
CTTGGGTGATCGTTTCAGGCAGTTCCCCGGTGGCGGAGAGGAGCCGGATCGCCTCGACTATATAGATGAGGCGACGCGATTCGATGAGCCCTGCGGAGCGGATGGAGGTGTCACCGGGGATGTGCTGGGCCTGGGCAAAAGAGGGGTTTTGCCTCGTCAGGGGATCAATAAACCAGACGCGCAGGAGCTCGATCGCACGGGCGCGATGTGCGACATTGCCGGTGATAAAGGCGGAGAGGGCAAGGGCGACGGTGCTGTCGCTCAGGCTTTCAAGGCGGAGGAGGTCGTAATCGGAGGAATAGCAGGCGGGATTTACATCTCCATCGCGGCGAAAGTAGGGAATACCATCCGGCTTGGCGGGGTCGGGCCACCAATACTTGGCGAGGCTGCGGTAATCATGCGGATCCTGCCCGTTGGGGAGGTTGGTTTTGTCCACCACCGACCATGGGCCTTGATCCAGCAGGCGATCCGCTTGAGCGGAGAGGGCCTCGAGCGCTGCGATCACGGGCTCGGCCCGGCGTTCCCAGAGTTGCCGGAGTTCAGCTACATGATGTCCATTGAGGACGAGTGTGTTGGGGATTTTTTCCGCAGGGATAGGCTCCGTCTTCAGGCCGCGCCAGGCGGATCCGAGGGAGAGGCCGCTGGAGAGATTGATGAGGAGGGCCTTCTCGATCGAAATCATATTGGCTGAAGTGCTGGGCCGGACTGGATCATTACAGGCCGATGGCGACGCGGGCGCCGAGGGCGATCTGGTAAATGATCGTGGTGATTTCCTTGGCAAACAGGAGCTTCTTGGAGTCCGGCTTCGGCATGACGATGATTTCATCACCGGGGCCAATGTCGGCGCCGCGACCGTTGCCGACGGAGTCGATCACGCCATTGGGGCGCATGACAATGATCTCGGATTTGTCGGCATTGTCGCTAAGGCCGCCGGCACGTTTGACGTAGTGTTTGACGGAGTCGCCTTCGCGGTAGGTCTGGGTGTTGGGATATTTCACTTCGCCGTGAACGGTCACGAGACTGCTCAGGGGCGGAATGTGGATCGTGTCGCCGTCTTCCAGTGAGAGGGCTTCGGCGTCCTTCAGGCTTTCGAGCATGATCTGGCCCTTGGGTTCGACCTCGCGGGCACGTTTGATGAAGGCGAAAATCGTCTCGGCCTCGGCTTGGCGGAGCTGCGCCTCCTCGAGTGACACGGATGAGGCGTTCAACACACTGCGTTCAAGATTATCGAGCGACTGCATGAGCAGGGCTTTTTGCCGTTCGGCGACGGAGCGGCGGAAGATTTGCACCGATTTGGTGTCGGAGAACTGGGTGGGCACGATGCGGCTCAGGGCTTCGCGGAGCTGCGTCCCGTTGGGGAGGACAATGTTAGCGGGTCCGTCGTGTTCGCCGGTATAGCTGATCAGAAGATTGCGGGAAACGTTGCGACCGGTGATCTCCACCTGATCGCCGGGCTCAAGATTAATGGTCGAGACTTGATCGAGCGGAACGACGATCACATGGGCGTTGCCGCCACCGGCGCGGCGAACGCTCACCATGGTCGACCCTGAGGCGGGAGAAGCCAGCGCGAGGATGCGATCGAGCGGCGTGGTATCGCCAAGGAACTCAAAGCGACCGGGGTTCACGACCTCGCCTTTTACCACGACCGTGTGGCCACGGGGTTCGACCAGAATGACGTCACCGTCGCGGAACTGGGTGAGCGGAAGGGTGCCCTTGCCAAGGAAATCGTAGAGATTGGCACGGGAGACAACTTCGTTGGCGCGGAGGAGGGCGACGTTGAGGTAGCTGCCACGTTCCGGATCGATGCCGCCGGCGCGATCGAGGAAGAAGAGCACCGAGTCGGAGGAAAACCCTTGGTAAAGGCCAGGCTGCGCCACGAAGCCACTGACGAAGACTTTGACGGTCTGGGTGGAGCGCAGATGGGCGTAGCTTTCGACATTGTCTTTGTAGACCTGGCGGATGCGTGCGGTGATGACCTTGTTCAGTTCATCGTTGCGCACGCCGGCGACCGGGATGGGACCGACCTTGGGGATGAAGATGTTGCCCTTGGCGTCGACGGGGAGGTCGAGGGCTGATTCCATTGCGCCCCAAATCATGATCTGGACGATGTCACCGATCCCGACCTGGTAGTTCGGATTGAAGCCGGTGAAGGAGGTTTCTTTGAAATCCCCTTGGAAAAGTTGCGAGCCGAAGATGGGAATCCCTTTAAGGGTGACGCGGTAGCCGGAGTGCGGGGCGGCGGGTGCCGCCACGGGGGAGGAAGGAAGCGGGGCGGGCGAGGGGGCTGGGGCTTGGGCTGGCGGGGTGGCAGCAGGTTGGGAGCCGGCGAAAATCGGCTCGCTCACTGACGCGGAACGGACCGACGCGCCTGCCACGGCGAGGCAAAGCAACAGCGAAGCGATGAACTTGGAGATCATGGTGGTTTTAAAGGGTGTGGTCGCGGATGGTGGCGATGATCAGGCGGATGATACCATAGAGCAGGGAAAACAGAATGAAGGCGGTGAGCGTTCCCACGAAGGGGGCCGGGAAGACCGGTTCTTCGGGCTGGAGAGGAACGGCAATAGGCAGGAGAAACTTCTCCTGACGGGCGGCACTCAATTTGGCTTTTTCGTCAAGTGCGAGAGCAGCGGTGTAGGCATGGAGGGCAAATTCGGCTCCGAGCTTCACCTCCTCATAAGCGGCGGCAGCGACGGTCATGCCGTGGTTGTCCGGGTTGATCAGACGCTGGTTTTCCTGGTTACGCTGGGCCTCCAAGGCGGTGATTTCCTGTCGAAGGGTGCGGAGCTCGAAGGCGTCTTCGCGGAGGAATTGCTCCTTGGTGCGGAGTTCGGCGCGTTTTTCAACCAGGCGTTCATCGAGCACGGCGAGGCTGCCAAGGCGGCTCCCGATTTCACCCGCGGGATCCACGATGTTGTGGGCGACCTGGAAATCGAGCAGGCGGCGCCGGGCGGCGGTGAGTTCGGCGCGGGTTCGGGCCAGCTCTTTCTCGGCCAGGGCGGTTTGTGCGCCAACCATGCGGCTGTTGAGCTGGTTGATGGCTTGTTCGCTCGCGGTCACCAAGGATTGCGCGAATTTTTGGGTGAACACCGGGTCGAAGGCATCCACCTGCAGGGTAACAATGCTGGACTCGGGCGCGACGGAGATGGTGACGTGACGGCGGTAGTAGTCGTGGAGGGTTTCCGCGGGTGCGTCGGACGCCAGGCGGCGGATAAAATCCAGGCGGGGCGCGGAGTAGTGCGCGCGCAAATCGAGTTGCGCGTCGACTTGCTCGATAAGGGCGCTGCTTTGCAAGTAATCGACGAGGATGTAGGCGTCCTCAATCGAGCTTTTGATTCCGCCGCCCAGCAGATTAGCGGCCAGCCCAGGGATGATGTTCGTCGTCTCTTCGCTGCTTTCCCGGACGATGAGACGCGTCTCGGTCCGATAGGTTGAGGCGGCGAAAAAGAGGAGATAAAGCAATGCCAGCAAGGTGGGAAATCCCACGCAGACGTGAAATCGTCGTTTCGGGGAAAACAAGGAGCGGAAGAAGCCGGGTTTCATAGGTGCAAAGAGGGATGAGGCGCGTCAGGCATGCATGGACGCGTCAAGTTGTTGGAGTTGATGGGCGACCTTTTCGAGCGACGGGTCGGGATGGGACGGCGAAGAAGCGGCCTGGAGCAGTCGTGCTTTGTGGGCGGCGAGCTGCGAGGTTTTCAAGTTCCCGTCGGTAGCGAGGAGGGATGCAAGATAAGTGTAGCGAGCGGGATTTTTGAGGTCGTAATGCACGGCCCGGAGCTGGGCTTCGATCGCCTCCTTGGTGCGGTTGATACGCGTAAGAATTTGTGCACGGAGATGCCAGATGTCGGGGTCTTGGGGACGGATGTGAAGTGCCGCATCGTTTTTTTCCAAAGCGAGGGCGGATGCCCCGGCGCGGAGGTGTAAACGCATGCGGTGAGTGAGCACTTCGGGATGGGCCGGGTCGATTGCCTCGGCGGCATCCACGGCCTTTTGCAAAGCGGCGGTGTCCCGATCGTGAGCCGCCATGCTGGCGAGCTTCAAATGGCTTTTAAGGTGATAGGGGTCGTGCCGCACCGCGCGTTGGCAGCAATCACGCGCTTTGACCTGATCGCCCAGTTTTTCATAGGCGGTGGCGAGGGCATAAAAAAACCGGGCTTCATTGGACGGCAGGCGAAGGTTGGGGAGGGCAAGCTTTCGTTCGATGGAGGCGAGCGCCGTCTCAACGACGCCGAGGTGGTCGGTAACGGTTTCGGGCAATTTGACATCGTCGAGGCGGATTTCCTCGACGGCGGCTTGCTGGATGATTTCGCCGACTTCTTTCTTCGATTCCTGTGATTGGGGGAGATAGGCGCGGATCGCGTCGTCGAGGTTGTCAAAGAAGCGGAATCCGCCATTTGAAACGAGCACGGCCATGTCGCAGAATCTTTTGAGGTCCCCCATGTTGTGGGAAACCATGATGACACGGGAGCGTTTGGCTTTTTCCTCCAAGGCCTGTTTGGCCATTGCCTTGAACTGGGCATCGCCGACCGAGGTGACTTCATCGATCAGGAAGTAATCAAAATCGAAGGCCATGCTCAGGGCGAAGCCCACGCGTCCGCCCATGCCGGACGAGTAGTATTCGACCGGCTCTTCGAAGTATTTTCCGATGCCGGAGAGTTCTTTGATTTCCTCCAGCTTGCGTTTGATCACCCCGGGCGGGAGTCCGTAAAGGTTACAGACCATGCGGCAGTTTTCACGGCCGCTCATGTGAGTGACGAAGCCGCCTTTCAGGCCCAAGGGCCACGAAAAGCTTTTATTGCTGATGATGCGGCCGCTATCCGGGTGGTCGATCCCGCCGAGCAGGCGCAGGAAGGTGGATTTGCCGCCGCCATTGGGCCCTATGATGCCAATATTGGCATCTTCGGGAAACACGGCGTTGATATCGCGAAATACATAGTGGCGCCCGCCTTCGATGCGGTAAGACTTGGTGAGGTTTTGAACCTGAATCATGGTGGATCAGCGGCTGGAGCCGGAGGACACGATCCGGATGCGATAAAGCCGATAGACGGCCAGGCCGACGGCGAAGGTGAGCGTGGAGCACCAAAACAGGTAGGTCCAACTTGCCTCTGTGGAGCGGTAGCCGACAAAGGCGGCGCCTCGCAGAAGCTCGAGCCCGTGGAGAAGCGGGTTCCACAAAAAATAAGCGCGCACTCCGGGCGGAATGCTGGAGATGGGAAAGAAGAGTCCCGAAATGAAAAAAAGCGGCCGCAACGCCAGGGGCAGGACCTTCTTCGCCTCGATCCACAGCGGCCCCAGCACGGTAAAAATGAGCCCGATTCCCGTGGTAAACATTAACAAGAGAACCAACACCGCCAAAACCTGCAGGACACTGTTATAAGCGAACTCTTGTTTGAGCAGGCGGAGCGTGGGAAAAATCAGCAGTGAAACTGCGGCGATACTCAGTGATTCCACTAAAAGGCGCGCGGCGAAGACATCGGCTGATTTGACGCGTTGGTAATTGAACAAGCCCTGATTGGCATCAACGGCGGCGATTGCGCTGATGACGATATTGCGAAAAAGAATGAAGGGGATCACACCCGAAGCAAAAAACACCGCAGGTGGGAGGCCGGCGATAGGGGCTCCCGTAAAGTGACCGCGCACGAACGAAAGCACCAAGACGAAAAAGAGAGGCTCTAACAAGGCCCACAGGTAGCCCAGCGTAAAGCGACCGAAGCGGGCATTGAGCTCACGAAGAAAGAGGGCGAACACCACCGACTTCTGAATTTCCCACGAGGTTTGTTTGGATATAGCCGCCATGATAATTACCGAAGCAGCCACTTCTTGATGCGGCCGAGCTTGGTCCGCCAGCGGTGGAGCTTCTGAACACGGTTGGTGAGGAAGTGATCCTTGTGCGGATCAAGGGACTGCTCGATCGAGGCAATCTGGGTGAAAAAAATATCGAAGGCGGGCACGACCCGGCCGTTGAGCATGCCTTGAATCACCACGCCTAAATCGGGCTCGATCACGAAGGCTTCACGCCGGGCGCCCAGTTCGAAGGCGGACCGGATGGCGCCGATGTCGCGCAATGCCTTCAATCCTTGCCCCGCCGAACTGCGGCTGATCTTCAGCGCGTCCACGCAGTCCTGTGCACTGACCGGTTTTTTGGAGGTGAAAATAAACCCGTAAAGCTGGGCCAGGGACTTGGGCAATCCGAGGGAGTCTGCCAGTTGCACCCAGTGTTCGATCATCCGGAGCTTGGCCGGGGTGAGCGGTTGCGCAGGTGTGTCAACGGGCTCTTCAAGCGCGGGATCAGGGGGAAACGAAGAAGTGGATTCGGCCTCCATTGAGTGCAGCAATTCCAGAAATTGCTGTAATCAGTGGACGCAGGTCAAGGTGCATTATGCCAAAAGGATGGGGGTGTTGTCCTTCCGAGGTTTCGAGCAGGGGTGGCTGGTAATTGAGCGCGTTGCGGGCCCAAAACCCTGAACTCACGCTCAGGGCCACGGCGGACTAGCGATGGAGGCTCTTGAGTTGATGAATCGCTCGGTCGAGTCGGTGGAGTGCCTCGTCGATATCGGCTTCGGCGTGGGCGGCGCTGATGAACCAGTTGTGGTGCGGGTGGAGAAAAACCCCGTGGGCGACGGCTGCGGCGCAGAGCTGCTGGGTGCGCATAAAGGACGGGTCATCGCCCACGCGGACGTAGGGCATCGCGGGAGGGCCGCTGGCGACGAGGGGCAGGCCATGTTTCTCGCCGAGGGAAAGGAAGCCGGTGACGAAGCGTTCGCCGAGGGCGGTCAGGCGGGCGGGGATGTTGTCACGGACGATGATGTCGAGGGTGGCGAGCGCCGCGGCCATGGGAGCGGGATCGTTCCAGTAGCTGCCGGTGAGGAAGACGCGGCTGGCGGCGGCCTTGTGGGCTGTGCGGCCGACGCAGGCGGAGATGGGATGGCCGTTGGCGAGGGCTTTGCAGTAAACGGCGAGATCGGGTTTGTATCCGTAAACCGAATGCGAGCCGTCGGTCGAAAGGCGGAAACCGCAGCGAACGTCATCGAGGATTTGCAACGCGCCGTGTTGCTGGCAAAGGCGGTTGCAGGCGGCGACGAACTCGGGCGTGGGAAGTTGCGAGTCGGCGAACGCAGGGTGATGGAAGGGCGTGAGGATGAGGCCGGCGACCTGGCCGTGGTGTTGCGCGAAGAGGGCTTCGAGGGCGGGGACGTCGTTGAAGGGGAAGTCGTGGATGTGCGCGCGGTCCTCGGGGATGAGTCCCCCGTGGCCGGGGGTGCACCAGGCGGCGGTGCCGTGGTAGGCGCCGCGAATCTTGAGGATCTTGGGGCGGCCGGTCACTTCACGGGCAACCATGATGGACCAGGTGGTGAGGTCGGCGCCATTTTTACCGAAAACGGCCCAATCGGCGAAGTCGATGAGAGAGGTAAGTTTTTCGGCGAGTTCCACCATCAGCGAGGTGGGGTGGTTGAAGACGGCGCCGCGGGCGCGGGCGGCGGTGGCGGCGGCTTCGACTTCGGGATGGTGGTAGCCGAGGACAAGGGGGCCATAGCCACCCATGAAGTCGATGAAGTCGTTGCCATCCACGTCACGGTAACGGCAGCCACGGCCTTCAGCGGCGAAATAAGGAACCGAGCCTGGCACGGTGGCGGCAGGGGTCGTGTGCCCGGGGATGCCGCCGGGGATCACGGCGGCGGCGCGGCGGAAGAGGGACTGGGAGTTGGCGAAATTCAAACGGAACGGAGACGGAGTTTTTTAACCACTGATGGGCACTGATGAACACTGATTCGATCCGACGGATTATTCCGGAATAAGTGATGATGAGTGTTCATCAGTGATTGACCGGTTTGAGCAGGTTGCCGGCCTTGAGCATGACCTGGCCCAGATTTTCGGCGAGGGGGAGATGGCCGCGGATGCGGAGGGTGCCGAGGCCGAGGGCGGCGGGGGCGTCGAGCTGATGATCGAGTTCGGCGAGGACGGTGGCGAGGTCGGTGAATTCGATGCAGGCCATGACGGCGGAGGGCGGTTCACCGGTGCCGGCGGAGAGCATGGCGAGATCAAGCCAGAGCGGAGCGGGGAATGCCGGGCAGCTGAATACCACCGCGCCGGTGCCGAGGCGGGCGCGGGTGGCGGGGCCGTCGGAATGATGGCGCAGCCAGGTAGTCGCTGCATGGATACCAACTAGCAGGCTGCCCCAGGCGTGGAGGGCAAGGTGGGGGTCGGCTCGTGTGTTGAGAAGGACTTCGAGACGCTTGCCGGCGGCGATGAGGCGGCGGGCGCGTCCCAAGCGGGTGAAGCCGCGCAAGGGGAGGGCGAGCGCGGTGCGACCGGAGCCGTCGAAAGCGCGGACGAGTTGCCCGGTAAAGGGAAACCAGAGGTGCACGTCGCCGGGTTGAGGATCACGGGTGACCGTGGCGACGTTTTGGACGATGGCGAGGCGGGCGCGGAGGTCGCCGGGGCAGGACAGGAAGAGGGAGACGTCGGGGCCGGCGAGGGCGACGGCCAAGGCATCATCGTGGGAGGCGAGCAGCGGTAGCGCCGGCAGCACGGCTTCAAGATAGAGTGCGGCCTGCAGCGCGGTGTCGGTCATGGGCAGTCGTGAATCCAATGCACGATCTGTTCGGGGCGGCCGGCGGGACGGGCGGCCGCGAGGTTCTTGCGCAGGCGATTCAGGGTGGCGGGCTCCTGGATCATGCGCCGGATGTGGCGGACGATTTCCTCCGCGGTGGCGCCGAAGTAGGCGCAGGCATGGATGCGGCAATATCTTACCGTGATGAGTTCCTGGGGCATGACGCCACCGATGCCATTGTGGATCAGAGGCACGCCAAGCTGGATGGCTTCGCTGGTGGCTCCGGTGCCGGGGCGGGCGACAACGACGGAGGTGAGGCGCTTGAGGGCGAGCATGCGGTCGGTGTGCGCGAGCGCACGGACCTTGAGGTGCGGGTGCTTGCGGGCAAAGGCCTCGACTTTCCGACGGGTGTTTGCGCGATGGCCGCAGAGGGCGACGACCTGGAGGGGGTGGCCGAGGGCGGCGATCTCGCGGAGAATCTCGATGTGGTTGTGGGCGCCGGCGAGCCCTGAGCTAAGGAGTATGGTGAAGACGGAGCGCTCGAAACCGAGTTCGCGGGCCATGATCTCGGCCTCGCGTTCACGGCGAGCCTCGGCGCCGTAGAAGGACGAGCGGAGGAGAAAGCCGCCGTTGAAAATGCGTTTTTCCGGCATGCCGACGGAGCGGGAGGCGGCGCAGATTTCGTCGGTGGCGCCGATGAAACCATCGGCGCGGGGGTTGACCCAATGGCGGCTCAGGCCGTAACCGCCGGAGAGTTCGCCGCAGTAGGTGATGCAACGGGTTCGACGGTTGGGAAGGGCCCGCCGGGCGAGGTCGAAGAAGCCGTGGTTGGTGTGGGGGTGGACGCTGATGATGCGGTCGGGGGCCCACTCGGTGACGAGTTTGACGAAGGAGTCCCGTCCGAGGATTTTCGCGCTGCTGCGATGGAGCGAGGCGAGTTCCAGGTAGTTGAAGTAGAGATGGTGCATGCGCGGGCACCAGCGCTGGATCGTATTGTAGAGACCGACCCCCAGACTGTAGATCGGGTGGGTTTTCTCCAACACGTGATGAATGCGCACCTCGACGGAGGCTCCAAACACGCATTCCGCCCACTGGCGCAGCGAGTCGGCCCGCATGTTATGGCCGGTGCCAGTGGAGGAAGTCAGGATCAGCCAGCGCATGAAGGGGTTATTGCAATAAATCTACTTGCAGGGGCCGCGGGGGGAAGCGTGTTTTCAAAAAAAAGCCGGCACCCAGTGAAGGGGCCGGCGTGGGCAGACAAGGCGTCAGCCTCAGAGTTCGTAGGCGGGGAGCTGCTTGTCCACGCGGACCTTCTCCAGCTTGGCGAAAACCGGGAGGCCGTTGTCGTAGGGGACAACCGTCTCGCCCTGAATGAGGGGCTGGGCGTAGCGGAGGAACTGGTGGTTCATGCTGACGCCGTCCTCGTTGATCCATTCGCGGGGGAGCTTCTTCACGCCATTGGCAATGTCGGTGAGGGGCGCGAGGCCGGTCTCGACGGTGTAGTGGTCCTGGTCGCCGCGGAGGAGGGTGACCATCTTGTCGGTTTCGCCATTGATGGCGGCCTTCACGGCGGCCTGGCCGGCGAGGTAGGCTTCATCGGCATCGGTCTTCGAACCGGCGTGGACGGCGGCGCGCTGGGCCATGCCGAGCTTGACGGTGCGGGCCTTGATGCCGGGGAGGTTTTGCTCGATGAGGCCCTGGAGGAAATCGGCGGCACCGCCGAGCTGGGCGTGGCCGAAGGCGTCGGTGGCCTCGGCGGCGGAAACGTAGTTGCCATCGGCATCGATGAGGCCTTCGCCGACGACGATCATGCAGGATTTCTCGCGTTTGAGGACGCGCTGGACGTCGGCGATGAACTTTTCCTGTGAGAAGGCGACTTCGGGCAGGAGGATGAGGTGGGGGGCGTCGTGCGGGTGGTCTTTGCGCTTGGCGAGGGAGGCGCCGGCGGCGATCCAGCCGGCGTTGCGGCCCATGACTTCGACGATCTGCACGAGGTCGTGCTGGCCCATGGCCTCGTTGTCGCAGGCGATTTCGCGGACGGTGGTCGAGATGTATTTGATGACGGAGCCGTAGCCGGGGCAGTGGTCGGTGACGGGGAGATCGTTATCGATGGTCTTCGGAATGCCGATGACGCGGAGGTCGTAGCCTTGGGCTTGGGCGAGCTTGGAGATCTTGTCGGCGGTGTCCTGGGAATCGTTGCCGCCGGCGTAGAAGAAATAGCGGATGTTGTGGGCCTTGAAAACTTCAAGGACGCGTTCGAAGTCGGCCTGCTTCTTGAGCTTATAGCGGCAGGTGCCGAGGGCGGCGCCGGGGGAGTGCTTGAGGGCGCGGATGGCTTGCTGGGACTCGGAGGCGAGGTCGATGAAGTCTTCCTGGAGGATGCCGAGGACACCGTTGAGGGTGCCGTAGATCTCTTCGATTTCGTTATTGTTGAGCGCTTCGGCGATGACGCCGGCGACGCTGGCGTTGATGACGGCGGTGGGGCCACCGGACTGGCCCACCAGTGCATTACCTACGAGTTCTTCGGCCATGGTTGTGTGTATTGGTTAAAATGTGTGGGGAAAGGGAGAACGTGAACGGGCAGGGTGTCGGTGGGCGGGCGGCACTGGCAAACCCAAAGTTCGGGGAGAACAGGCCGTTCGTCGACGGGATGCGTTTGCCGCGGTCAGACGAGCGATTCCATGATCTGGCCGAAGGTGTCCAGGAGGGCGGTGACAAGGAGAATCGAAATCACGGCGAGGGCCAAGTTGCAGCCGGCGATGATGAGTAACGCGGTGAGCGGCCGGCGCACTGTAAATGCCGCAGTGATCGCGATGCCGGGGAGAGTTACGCCCAGCGTGGTGAGCAGTGAGTTGCACGCTTGGGCGATTTTCAGGCTGAGAGGGATCGGAGCGCCTTTGAGCATTCCGGTAAAAAGCAAATGCGCGGAACCCGCGGAGAACGACCAGGAGAGCCGCACGGCGATGTAGCCGAGGATCAGCGTCAACACGAGAAATCCGATGCGGCAACCGCAGTCGAGGTCACGCAGGGTGCGTTCGCCCGAGAGCAGGACAGGCGATTGGGCGGGGAGGTTGGTCATGTGGGACACTTACAGCAGCTTGCCCGGCTCGTAGCTGGCGGCGCCTTTTACTTTTTTGGCGAGCGGGGCGACCGTTTTCACGAAGGTGTCGACTTGCTGCGGGGCGGCGCCGACGAAGCGTTTGGCGTCGGCGAGGATCGCGCGCAGGGATTTTTCGGAGAGGCCGAGGCGGGCGTCGGCGGCGAGGAGCGCGACGAGGTCGGACGAACCTTCACCCGTGCGGATCGCCTTGGCGGCGGCGAGGGCGTTTTCCTTGATGGCGAGGTGCGCGGTTTCGCGGCCCACGCCGGCTTTCACGGCTTCCATGAGGATCGTCGTGGTGGCGAGGAAGGGGAGCTGGCGCTGGTTCTCGGCGCCGATGGCGGCCTCGAAGACGTCCATCTGGTTAAGCACGGCGAGGAGGGTTTCGAGGAGCCCGTCGATCGCGTAGAAGGCGTCGGGCAACGCGACGCGGCGGACGACCGAGCAGGAGACATCGCCTTCGTTCCACTGGTGGCCGGAGAGCGCGCCGGTCATCGTCACGTAGCCGGAGAGAATGGTCGAAAAGCCGCAGATGCGCTCGCAGTTGCGGGCGTTGACCTTGTGCGGCATCGCGGAGGAGCCGACCTGGCCTTTTTGGAAGCCCTCGGTGAGCAGGCCCTGGCCGGCCATGAGGCGCAGGGTGGTGGCAAAACTCGCGGCGGCGGCGCCGACCTGGTGGAGGGCGGAGACGACTTCGAAATCAAGCGAGCGCGGGTAGACTTGGCCGACGGCGAAGAGCGACACCTTGAAGCCGAGGTGCTTGAGGATGCGGGCTTCGAGGGTGGCGACTTTTTTGGCGTCGTTGAAAAGCGTGAGCTGGTCGAGCTGGGTGCCGACGGCACCCTTGAGCCCGCGGACCGGATAACGCGCGGTGATTTCGTCGAGGCCGGTGAAGGCGGCGAGCAACTCCTGGCCGAACATGGCGAAACGCTTGCCGAGGGTGGTCGGCTGGGCGGGCACGTTATGCGTGCGGCCGGTGAGCATGAGCGCGCGGTATTGTCTGGCACGCTTGCCGAGCTTCAGGAGCGCGGCGGCGGCCTTCATGCGCACGACGTCGAGCGAGCGGGCGATCTGGAGTTGCTCGACGTTTTCGGTGAGGTCACGCGAGGTGAGGCCGAGGTGGATGGATTCACGGCCGGCGAGGGCGTTGAAGGCCTCGATGCGGGCCTTCACGTCGTGGAGAGTCACGCGTTCGCGGGCGTCGATGTCGGCGAGGTCGATCTGGGTTTTGACCTTTTCGTAGTCGGCGATCGCGGCGGCGGGGATCGGCAGGCCGAGGTCGCGCTGGGCCTTCATGACGGCGATCCAGTAATCGCGCTCGATGGTGATGCGTCCGGTGGGCGACCAGATGTCTTTGATGAGAGGAGAGGCGTAGCGTTCGGCGAGGACGTTGGGAATGGCGGACATGGTGAAAAACGAGAGGCAAGCGGGCGGGAAAGGCGGGCGCAACGCTGGGGTTTTAACGGCGACGGAACTTGTAGGTCCCGGCCTGCCCCTGGATTGACCCAAGATCGACGTCCGGGGGAAGCCGTGGCTAATGCGTGTTATTTTGTTCCCGTATGGAACGGTTGCTCGCACTTTCAAGCGACCCTCCGCGCGATGATTTCCCATAAGTTCAAGTGCATTTACATCCACCAACGAAAGACCGCCGGCCTTTCGATCATCAGCTCCTTCGATTTAAATCGGAAGGATCCGGACTGGCACCTGCTCAACGACGGACACCTCAGCCCGGAATATGACGCCCTCAACGATACCCTTTCCTGGTATTACAAATTCACAACGGTCCGAAATCCCTTCGATCGGTTCGTCTCCGGCTGGAAATTCCTGGCCGCCACGCGCGACCGGCCCCTTGAGGACGTTTTGCACGACCCTCCGCGCGAAGGGCGTGACTTTCGTCATCTCACGCGCCAGCAAACGGCCATTGTGGTGAACGGAGAGGGCCGGCTCATCGTTGATTTCGTAATTCGCTATGAAGACCTGCAGGCGGGCTACGACCACGTCTGTGATATCATTGAAAAGCCCCGGATGATCCTGCCTGTGGTCAACACGACCACGCGCAACCGTGATTATCGCACGTATTTCAACGCGAAAACCCGCGCACTCGCCGAGGAACTTTTCAGGGACGACCTCACCACCTTTGGCTACGAGTTTTGAGTCGGGGAATATCGGCGGGTGGTGTGTATTGGTGAGTAAATACAAGGTCCGGCGTTGGTCATTGGGTGGTGCGCGTGCGAGAGAGGTTTTGTTGCGGGAGAGTGGCGCCGCGGGCACGCAACGTGTTCACCAGTTCCTCCGTGTCGATTTCGGCGGCGGGGCGGCCGGAGCGCAGGCTTTGCACCGCGGCGGTGCCGGCGGCCTGGCCCATCATGGAGGCGGCCGGTTGCACACGGATCGACCCGTGCACCTGCACGTCGCTGGAGGCGCAACGGCCCGCGACCCAGAGGTTTTTCCAGCCCTTGGGCACCAGAATGCCGTAGGGAATTCCGAACCACTCGCCCGGATTCAGCCGGCCGGTGTGGCGTATCTCCCGGCACAAGCGCTCGTATTCCTCCCTGGAGCAATCGTAAGGGTGGATATCGACGAACTTGTTGAAGACGCCGATCTGGTCCGGGAATTCCCGCCGTGCCAGATAGTCGTGAATATTGAGTTCGTATTCGCCGACGATGCGCCGTGATTCGCGGATGCCCAGCAGCGAGGCCGTGGTCACGTGCTCGATGCTGGCGCAGCCGGGAACATACTTCCGATAGAACTCCATGTATTCGAGCGCGAGTTTTCGACCCCAGATCACACCATCACTGAGGTCGCGGCAGCGCAGGGCGTTGAGGTTGAAGAGATGCCCGCCGTTGAGGTAACCGACCTGATGGCCGACCTTGCTCATGCCGGGCAGATGGCGGTCGTATTGGGTGAAATGGCCGTCCTCAAGGGCCCGGGGAAGGTAGGCGTTTTCCTCGTAGTCGCGCGGGACGGACCAATCCACGCCGGTGAACAGCGAAGGCAATGTGGACGGCATGATCCGGGGCGTGTCTCGCCCGGCTTCACGGCAGGCGACACCGCACAGATCGGCGAGGATGGCATCGCCGGTGGCATCGATAAAGGTGCGCGCCTTCACATACGTGTAGCCTTCGACATTGGTCAGCACGACCCCGTTGACGCGTCCGTTGCCGGCGTCGGCATCCGCGTCGATCACGCGCGTGAAGAAGCGAACCTCCACGCCGGCGCCCAGGGCGAATTCGTCGAGCATCAGTTTCAGCCCTTCGACTTTGAAAGGAGACCAGCAGTGGAATTTTTTCCGCCAGCGATCGGGGTCAATGCCCGGGGACATGAAGCCGCGCGCATACATCGCCTCCACGAGTTCGAGCATGAAGCCGCCGACCAGGGTTTGTTCGCCGTTGGCCATCGGATCGAAGGCGGTGACCAGCCCGGAGGATCCCATGCCGCCGAGGCAGCCGGTGGACTCGACCAGAAGCACTTTGGCGCCAAGCCGGCCTGCACAAATGGCGGCTGCGGCGCCGGCGGGTCCGCCGCCGGCCACGACCAGATCGTAACCGGACTCGGCGCGAATGGTGCGGTCGAGGCGGTAACTTCCGTCGGTGTATCCGTGGGTTTTGGAGCCGACGAGGGACTGAAGGGAAGGAACGGGGGTGGATTTCATAAGCCGCTATTTTTGCACAAAACGGCGGCGGTTTTCGTTGCATGGGCAGCTTAAATCATGGCTTTTTCCGCTAAAGCGCGATGCACCAACCCAGCCTTATGGAAGTTCCGGAGTGGGCGATCCAGGTGTTTGAAAAACAAAACGACCTCCGGGTGATCGTGCACGATTTGAGCGCGACGCTCGGGGTGTTTTTGCAGCCGGAACGGTTTCAGCACCGCTCGCCCTGCTGCATCGCGGTGAAGGCGCGGCACGACTGGGCGTGTGTGGATTTTGAGATCACGCGGTTGCGAGAGGAACTGCCGGGCTTTCCCGAAGGCCGTTATCACCGGTGTCACGCGGGATTCATGGAGTGGGTCGTGCCGGTCTTCATCAAGGGGCGGCTTGCATGGATTTTATTTGCGGGTCAGCACCGTGCGGCGGGCGATTACCGGCACCTCTTTCAAGATATCCGCAGCACGCGGGTCGACGCGGCGCAAACGAAGGGTCTGCGCGGAACCGGCGAGCCTGCGGCCGAGGCGATCCTCGAAGCGCTGCGTCAGTTGCGCGCGCGATTGTTGGAGTGGCATGGGCAGGTTTCCGCGTTGCTGAAAAACACCCGCATGCCAGAGGCGGGCGGTTTGACGGACCTGGCGGACCGGCGGCGGCTGATTCAAAGTTTTCTCCACGCGCATCATACCGGGACGGCGGGTCTGAAGGAGCTGGCCCGTGCGTTGAATCTGGGAGAGAGCCGCACCTCGCATCTCGTGAAGGAGATTTTTGGGTGCAGTTACGTGCAATTGCTCAACGAACTCCGGTTGCGCACGGCGGCATCCCTGTTGCGCGAGAGCGCATTGTCGGTGACCGAGGTATGCCTCAACAGCGGATTCAGGGACATGTCGCATTTTCACCGCATCTTTCAAAAGCGATTTGCCACCACGCCGTTGAAATACCGGCGCATGTCACCCGTGTGAGCGGCACGTGGTGAGGTCTTCACGCTTACGCCGGCCTGGTCAGCGCGCGGTCGAGGGCGAATTGAAAGGCCTTTTGCAATCCGAGCAGCGCCACGAGGAACAGTGCGCCCCAGCGGACCTCGGTCTTCATGAGGTATTCGCCTTCGACGAGAAAGATGGCCAGTGCGAGGCCGAAGACATCAAGCATGCTCCAGCGGCGCATGAGCTTGGCGTGAGCGTGGCTGAGCGGGGCGGGCAGGTCGGCGCGGCGGCACCACCACCAGCGGGCGGAGGTGAGCCACGCCCCCACGGGTGCGATGATCAGGAACAGGGCGACGATGACGGCGGACAGAATCGAGTCTTCCTTCCACAGCGTGGGGACGATGGTGAGGACGCTGTAAGCCTGGTTGGCGAGCTTCCAGTCATCGATGCGAAGAAACGGCGCGCCCAGGGCGCCAGCCAGGGCGAGCGCGCAGAGGAGCAGCCAGAAGCCCGCGCTCGCGGGCGGGCGCATGTGGGCCTCCTCCCTGGCGTGGCCGAGGCTGGCGGTGAGCAATTCTCCGCTGATCATGCTGAGCAGGACCGCCACGACAAACAGCGGGATGCCGATCAGCGGAGCCGCGCCCACCAACAACTGGCCCGAGGTGAGCGTGAGAATCAAACACACGAGAAACACATCGAGCATCGACCATTTGCCCAGGCGTTCGACCGCGGAAAGCCAGCGTCGCCGGTGCGGGCCGATTTCCCTGCCGGCCGTGATGCACGCGAGAATCACGAGCTTGGCGAAGGGGAAAACCACCGAGAACGCAACGACCAGCCCCGCGAGCACGTAGAGTCCCTTGCCCCACAACATGTCGACGGAGTTGAGCAACGAATACGGGGAGGAGCTGAATCCGACGCGCAGATCCATGAACGGCGTGAGCAGCGCCGCGATGTTGCACGCGAGCGAAGCCGCAAGAAGGCAGAACACCAGTCCGCGACGATGGCCGGCGGACGTGGGTGCGTTGTCCATGTCGTGTGAAGTGATCACGCGGCGGAGAGGCAGCGCACCGCCATTTCGCGGAGGACTTCCTCTTGTTCGTTGGGGCGTTGGACGATCTTTTCGAAGGCGCGGATGAACTCCTGCTGGTTGTCGATCAGGCGGCGGAGGGTCGGCAGCTTTGCGCTGCCGGCGAGTTTGCCGACATACCAGGCGTTCTGGCTGAAAAGATTGTAGGAGCTCTTCTCGGTCACGCCGGCGAAATGGTGGGCGTAGGCGGGCGCGGCCTTGGGCAGGCCATCGAGTCCGCGCGGGCCGACGCGAACTTCGCCGGAGTCGGCGAGCGCGCGCACCTGAATGAGGATGCGATTGCGGTTTTGCATCGCGCTGATGATCGGGCGGGCGTCGCCTCCCGTGAAGAAGTGATGGTGGAGCGCGCGGAGGGTCCACTGAAGGTTGCCGCTGAAAAACGCCTCGGCCGCCTCGAAGAAGTCGCCCTCGGCGGTATTGGCGGTGAGTTCGGCGACGTGGGCTTCCTCGATGACGGCGCCCTTGCCATCGGCGCCGCCGGCGAAGGTGGCGAGCTTGCGCGTCTCTTCGATGAGCAGGCGGGTGTTGGCGCCGACCTTGGCGAGGAGGAGTTGTGCGGCGCCTTCGCCGAAGGTGACGCCCAGTTCGCGGGCCTCGGCGAGAATCACGCCGGCGAGCGACTCGGCGGCACCGTCGCCATCGCCACCCACGAGGGTGAAGTCGCCGTTTTTTTCGCACCACTTGGGAAAGGACCGGCGGCGGTCAATGGGAGCGGCGGTGATGACGGCGGCGACTTGTTCGGGGTCGATCTTGGCGAGGAGTTCTTGCAGATCCTCGACGAGCTTGAGCGTGCTTTCGGCCCGGCCGGTGACGGTGTCGGAGAGGAAATTGACGTCCTTGAACCACACGACGCGTTTGCCGCCGAACATGGAGACGGTTTGCACGCTTTCGCGGAAGCGATTGATCGCGCTTTCGACCTCGCCGACGTTGTTGGCGAAGCCGCTGATGACCTCGCGGGCGAACTCGTCGGTGACGTCCTTGGTCAACTCGTCGTAACGCGCCTTGCCCGCCCGGTTGACGAGATAGTCATCGGCTCCGCAAACAAAGATAAACGGCTTGGCGGCGGACATGGGTGAAAACTGTGGCCGCGTGCGCCCGCGCGAGGCAAGCGCGGAGGTCCTGCGCATCGCGCCACGCCGGACGGAAAGGTTGTCACTTATTAAGTGACAAATTGGGGTTGGGTGGTGTGGCGATGTCAGCCCGGTTTTTTCTGGCCGGGTATTCGCACGGTTTCGCCAGGGGCGCAGGTGCGAAAGGTGTCCGGCGGGAGGCCGGCGGCGGCGAGTGCCCTGGCGAGTTCGCGTGGCGGATCGTCGAAGCCATCGTCGGTGAGGGGAAACGTTCCCCAGTGCATGCCGAGGCTGGTGCGCGCGCCCAGGTCGCGGTGGATTTGCACGGCTTCGGCGGGGTCGCAGTGTTGCCCGGCCATAAACCAGCGCGGGAGGTAGGCGCCGATCGGGAGCAACGCGAGATTGGGCGCGCCGAGGTGCGTGCGTATGTCGCGGAACATCATGTCATCGTAGGCGGTGTCGCCGGCGAAAAAGACGGACGCCGCGGGTGCGTCGATGGCAAAGCCGCCCCAGAGGCGCCCGTTGCGCGCACCGAGCAAACGATTGCTCCAATGGCGGGCGGGCGTGAGGGTAACGCCGAGGCCGGGCGCAGCGGTGTGCGTCTGCCACCAGTCGAGTTCGATGATGCGTTCGGGGGCGAAACCGGCGGAGCGAAAGTAAACACCATTGCCCAGCGGGGTGATCGCGAGCGGGGTGTGTTGTTTCCAGAGGCGGCGCAGTGTCGCGAGATCGCAATGGTCGTAGTGGTCGTGACTGAGCAGGACGACGTCGATGGTGGGCAGGTCGTCAAATGCGATGCCGGGGGCACGCGCGCGGCGAGGGCCGACGAGGTTGCCCGGACCGATGCGGTCGCTGTAAACGGGGTCGGTGAGGAGGTTGCCGGCGCGCGTCTGGAGAAGGAACGTCGACTGGCCGATCCAGGTCGCCGCCAGCCGGTCGCCGGTGAGCGGCGCAGGATGAACGCGGGCAGGCGCCGGCTGGAGCGGCCAAGGCACGGCGCGGGAGGCGCGTTTCCACCGCCACACATCGAGCAACGAACGGTCTTGATGGTGCCGCGGGTTGAAGAAGCGTCGCCCGTCGGAGTGATCGGAGAGGGGGAACCGCGTCGGCATGACACTAAAGAAAGAGCCCTCAGGGCTCGGCCGGCAAGGTGGCCACCAGCGGGGGCAGGTCACGGAGATTCGCCAAGGTGAAGAAGTGGTTGTTCTCAAGCGGGACCACATCGCTGCGTTCGTGTTTCCACGTGAGGTGATAGGGCATGTGCACCGCGGAGGCACCTAGGGCGAGGACCGGGAAAATGTCGGATTTGAGGGAGTTGCCGACCATGAGGAAATTGGCGGGGGCGATGTTATGACGCTTCAGAATGGCGGCATAGGTGGCCTCGTCTTTTTCGGAGACGATCTCGACGCCCTGAAAATACCCGGCGAGTCCGGACATGGAGAGTTTCCGTTCCTGGTGGTGCAAGTCGCCCTTGGTGATGACGAGGAGGCGGTGGGCCGGGGCGAGTGCGGCGAGCGTTTCGGCGACACCGTCCAGCAGTTCAACGGGATGCGCCAGCATGTCGCGCCCGAGGTCGATCAACTGGCGGATTTCGTCGGCGCTGATTTTTCCTTCGGTGAGCTGGATGGCGGTCTCGATGGCGGAGAGCGTGAAGCCTTTCACGCCATAACCATAGAGGTCGAGGTTGCGGATTTCGGTGGCGTAAAGCGCCTGTTCGACGGCTTCGGCATCGTGAAAACGCGAAAGCATGGCGCGGTAGCGTTCGTGGACGTCTTCAAAGATATTCTCGTTGTGCCACAGGGTGTCGTCGGCATCGAAGGCGATCACAAGTTCGCGGGAAGGCATAAGGCGGTGCACCCAGCAGACGCGGTGCCGAAGCCGGGTGCAAGTCAGGTGTCGAAGAGGCTCAACTGCCCGCCGCTTTCCGGCCGCCTGAAATGCGCGGTGCTCAATTCAAGGCGTTCGCGGTTGAGTCCGGCGCGCCGGGCGGTGATCTGAAACAGGTCACGTAGTTGGGTTGCGAATACTCCCTGGCCTTCCAGCCGGGCGCCCCAGGACGGGTCGTTGAGTTTTCCGCCGCGCAGGTCGCGGAGGCGGTCGAGGATGCGCGCCTTTTTTCCCGGGGCGTGGTCGTCGAGCCACTGGCTGAACACGTCTTTCACCGCGTGTGGAAGGCGCAGGAGCACGTAGCCGGCGGACCGGGCGCCGGCTTGCGCGGCGGCATCGAGGATTGCGGGCAGTTCCGCATCGGTGAGGCCGGGGATGACCGGCGCGACCATCACGCCGACGGGGATGCCGGCGTCGGCAAGCCGGCGGAGGGCGCGCAGGCGGTGTTCGGGGCGGGCGGCGCGTGGCTCGAGCTTGCCGGCGAGCGACGCATCAAGGGTCGTCACGCTCAGGTAAACCTCGACGCACTGATGGCGTGCCAAGTCGGCGAGCACGTCGATGTCCCGGGTGATCAGCGCGTTCTTGGTGATGATTGAAACGGGGTTGCGGAACTCGGCGAACACTTCGAGGCAACCTCGCGTGAGGCGGAAGCGGCGTTCGGCGGGCTGGTAGCAATCGGTCACGCCGCTCATCGCAACGGGTTGCGGGCGCCATTTCTTTGAGTTGAACGCGGCGCGGAGCAGTTCGGGCGCGCGGCGTTTGACCATGATTTTGGTTTCAAAGGCGAGGCCGCCGTCCCAGCCAAGGTAGTCGTGGGTGGGGCGGGCGTAGCAGTAGGCGCAGCCATGTTCGCAACCGCGGTAGGGGTTGAGGCCCATGCTCAACGACAGGTCGGGGCTGTCGATCGGGTTGAGAATCGTTTCGCTGGCGTCGTCGTAAAACTGTGTGCGGGGATGGGGCGTTTCGCCGTCGTCAGGGCCAGGGCCGGCCTCCGGGTCGGGCTCGAGGTGGAGACGTTCGAAACGGTTGGGCACCGACAGCCCCGTGCCGCGTCCGAGAATCGCGGAGGGCGGGGTGCGAAGGTGATCGGACGCGTCCATGCGGGAAAGGTGCGGGTGGGTGGATGTCCTGCAAGGCGCGTGGACGCGCAGTTCGCCAAGCGCTTGATGACGCGCGGGCTGGCGGCGGAATATTTCGCCGGTCGGCGTTGAGTGCCGGCGATGCGTCTGGCTGACGGAAGACCGCTAAGAGTTTGCGCGGCACCGGGGACGACGCAGAGTGTCGGCTTTCGTCTCCATGAAGTTTTTTGCGTATCTTGTGCTGATGGTGTGCTGGTTGCCGGCGACGGCGGTGCGTGCGGAGGAGAAGCCTGCGCCGGCGGCGGCCGTGGAGACGTTGAAAAAACTGGTCGAGCGTCAGCGTGAGCTGGTGGCCAAGGCCGCCCAGAAAACCGCGCTCGTCGAAATGGAGGACCTGCGCACGGAGTTTCAGGAGCTGGTCTTCAGCTATGACGACTACCTCAGGAAATACCCGGAGGTGGCGGCGGGCTACGTCAGTTATGCGTTGTTGCTCGGCCAGCCGGTGCTTGATGAGCGCAAGCGCGCGGCGGTGCTGTTGTTGAAGGCCAACAAGCTCGATCCCAACCTTCCGCTCGTCAAAAACCAGCTTGGCAACTACCTGGCCGAGGAGGGCAAGCCGCTGGACGCGCTCAACTATTACCTTGCGGCGGTGAAGCTCGCGCCGGAGGAACCGCTTTATCACTACCAGATCGGCGTGCTGCTCACGGAGGCGCGGGAGGATTTTATCAAGAGCGGTGCGTGGACGCGGGCCACGATCGACCAGGCGATGCAGGATGCCTTTGAGCAGGCGTCGATGCTGGCGCCGGGCAACGCGGCGTATGCCTATCGTTATGGCGAATCGTTCTACGATCTGGAGCGGCCCGAGTGGTCGGCGGCGCTGACGTTCTGGCGCGCGTTCGAGGACAAGGTCACCGCGCCGGTGGAAAAGGAAACCGTTCGCCTGCACCAGGCGAACGTGCTGATCCATCAGGAGAAATTCGCGGAGGCGCGCGGCGTGCTCGCCACGGTCACCGCGCCGGCGTTGCAGGCCCAGAAGCAAAAGCTGGTTGCACAGCTCCCGGCGCAGTCCGCACAGTAGCCGGTCATGAATACTGGCATCGGTCTCGCGGAGCTCCGCGAGGCGCTCATTTATCTCATCGTGATCGTCGCCAGCCTGGCTCTGCACGAGTGGGGTCACGCCTATACCGCGGACCGGCTGGGCGACCCGACTCCGCGTTCGCAGGGGCGGGTGACGCTCAATCCCTGGCCGCACATCGACGTGCTCGGCACGATCATAATTCCGTTTCTGGGGGCGATCGGGTTTTTTGGCGGGCTCGGCATGATCGGCTGGGCCAAGCCGGTCTGGACCAACCCCTCCTATTTCAGGAGGCGCAATCACGATTCGATGATGGTGACGCTGGCGGGCCCGGGGATAAATCTCATCCTCGCGGTGGTGGCGACCGTGCTGGCCGCGTTGTCCCACCGGTTCCTGCCTTCCCTGACGCCGCTGCTCCGCCTGGCGATGTCGGTGAACATCGGCCTGATGGTGTTCAACATGCTGCCGATCCCGCCGCTGGACGGGTCGAAGTTCCTGATGTATTGGTGCGGGATGCGGGAGGAGACCTATGTGCGTTTTTCCAAGTGGGGTCCGCTGGTGTTGATTTTGATTATTAACTTGAGGGACGGGCGGGCGCTTTTGCGGACGATTTACAACATGGGGGCACTTCCGTTCGAAGCGCTTTACCGAGTGTTGACGTGAGGAAAAGTATGCCCTGTCAGTAAGGGCGCTTTTACGCCGAATTAACGAATTTGTGGCCAACTCTTCAAAAAAAACCACGTCCCGCCGGGTTTCTGCCGCGAAGAAAAAAAGCGCGCGCCCCGTCACCCTCGGCGACTGGTTGAAGCACGCGATCGCGCGTTACAAGGAAACGGGCGCCGCGCTCGGCCAGGTTGCGACCAATGCGCATGACGAGGCGCTTTACCTGCTCCTGCGCACCCTGGCCCTGCCGCTCGACAGCAAACCTTCGGTGCTCAAGCGCAAGCTCACGGCCGCGGAGGTCATGGCGGTTGAAAACATGCTGTGCCGCCGCCTGGTGAAACGCATTCCGGCGGCCTACCTCACGCGCGAGGCGTTCCTCGGTGAATACCGGTTCTACGTCGACGAGCGCGTGATCATCCCGCGCAGCTATTTTTTGGAGATCATCCCGCAGCAGCTCAACGCCTGGCTGCCGGATCCCGCGAAGGTGAAGCGCGTTGTCGACGTGTGCACCGGTTCGGGCTGCCTCGCGATCCTGCTCGCCCATCATTTTCCGACGGCGCGCGTCGATGCGATCGACCTGTCGCCCGATGCGCTCGACGTGGCGCGCATCAATGTGAAGAACCACAAGCTCACGCGCCGGGTGACGCTTCACGAAAGCGATGTTTTTGACGCGGTGCCGAAGGCGAAATACGACGTGATCCTCAGCAATCCGCCGTATGAGCCGAGCGCGCATTGCAAGGCGCTCCCGCCGGAGTTCAATCATGAGCCGCTGATGGCGCTCGATGGCGGCAAGGACGGGCTGGACATCATTCGCAAGCTCCTCCGCCAGGCGCGCGACCGGCTGCAGCCGCATGGCGTGGTGTTGATCGAGGTGGGCGGCTTGCAGCAGGCGATGGACAAGGAGTTCGCCGCGCTCGACCTCTACTGGATGCACACGGCCGACGGGTGCAATTGCGTGTGCCTGATCCAGGCGGCGCGCCTGAAGGCGTGGAAGGGTTGAGGGCCCTACATCGGGCCTGGATCAGCGCTTCAGCGTGCTGGCGAGGATTTGGAAGCCGAGGAAGCCGAAGAAAAACAACGGCAGCATCGCCAGTGCTTTTTCATGTCCGAGCAGGCCAAGCGCGAACGAGCCGAGTCCGAGCAAGGCGAGCACGCCCGTCGCTGTCGCGAGGATCGCGCGGGAGCGGCCTTGTTTGCCGAAGACGGCGGCCACGCAGACGGAGAGCATGGCGAGCATGATGGCCAGGAGCATCGCGACCACGCCTCCGCCCAGCGGCCAGGCGATCGCGGTGCCCAGTGCCAGGATGAAGACGGTCCCGAACCAATTGCTCGCCACGCGCTCGTCGCGTGAAAGCACCAGCCGGCCGAATGGGTTGAGTCGCAGCAGGAGGTTGAACATCGGCCCGGCCGTCCACGACAGGTAGATGAAGAGGTAGAACAGCACCAGCAGGGGCACCAGCACCCACCCGAGTTGCGGCTGCGAGTCCGCCAGCCCGCGCACCGCCCGGACGCCGAAAAACGTGACGATGACGAACGCCCACTGGAGCTTGGTGCTGAGGCGGCCCATCCAGAGAAAGTAGGCGAGCATGCCGCGGTAGACCGGGTTGCGCGCCTTGAGCGACTCAAGCATGCCCTGGCGCGCGTATTCGAGGTCGGGCTGCAGGCGCAAGGCTTCGCGGAAATGGTCCTGCGCCCGGCGCGGGTCGTTTCGGTGAAGGCAGTTCCATCCTTGGTTGGCGTGGGAAAAGGCGCTTTCGGGCGCGCGTTCCAAGGCGTAGTCGACCGTGTCCGTCGCCTCGCTGTTGCGGCCCAGGCGCACGAGGGACATCGCGCGGAGATTGGCCGAGAGGGTGTGCTCGGGATTGAGGGCGAGTCCGCGTTCGGCGGCTTCGAGGGCGGCGTTCCAGTCGCGTTGCGCGAGGTGAATGGAACTGAGCAGCGCAAAGTTGTCCTCGGAGCCGGGATCCAGCCGGATGGCTTCGCGGACCGCTTCAAGGGCGTCGCGGTCGCGATCGAGCCGATGCAGCACATGGGCGTGGACGTAGTGAAAATAACCGGAGTCGGGCGCGAGGCCGACGGCGGCGCGGGCGGCCTCGAGGGAATCGGCGAGCTTGTTTTGGGCGGCGAGGCAGAGGGCGAGCAGGCCGTGGGCGGACGGGTCGTCGGGCCCCGCGAGCAAGGCCTGTTTCACTTCGCGCTCGGCATCGGCGGGACGCGACTGGGCGAGGAGAAGTTCGGCGCGTTGAAGGTGGACGCTCATTTTTTCAGCTTCAGATACTCGAGGATGTCGTCGTAGAGGCCGCTTTGATTGGCGTAGAGCGCGTAGTTGCGGCTCGTCTCGAACCAGTCGCGCACGGTGGGCTTGTGGCGTTTGGCGGCGTCGAGGAGGTCGCGGTTGCCGAGCGGTTTGAGCCCGCCGGACTTCATGGCTTCGCGGAGCTTGGCCTCGACCGCGGTTTCGACCACGGCCTGCAAATCGGCGCCGGAGTAGCCATCGGTTTTTTTGGCGAGGGCGTCGAAGTCGATCGGTTCGACGGGCTTTCCCTTCAGGAGGAGGCGCAGAATCGAGGCGCGCGCGGGCAGGTCGGGCGGCGGGACAAAAAGGATGCGGTCGAACCGTCCCGGGCGACGGAATGCGGGATCGAGGTGCCAGGGGGCGTTGGTGGCGGCGAGGATCAGCACGCCCTCATTGGAGGCGGTGACGCCGTCGAGTTCGGAGAGAAACTGGTTGATGAGCTGGCGGCCGCCGCTTTTGAGGAGATCGGTGCGGTTGGCTCCGAGGGCGTCCACCTCGTCGAAAAAGAGCACGCAAGGGCGGTTGGCGCGGGCCTGCTCGAACAGGGCGTGGAGGTTTTTTTCGCTCTGGCCGATCCACATATCGAGCACGTCGTTGATGCCGATCGCGAGAAACCCGGCCTTGACCTCGCCGGCGGTGGCGCGGGCGAGGAAGGTTTTTCCGCAGCCGGGCGGGCCATACATGAGGATGCCGCCGCCCGCTTTTTTGCCGTAGGCCTTGAAGAGATCGGGCTGCTGGAGCGGCAGGATGATCTTCATGCGGACCTCCTCCTTCACATGATCCATGCCGCCGACGTCGGCAAAGGAGATGGACGGCCGCTCCAGTTCGCCGGGGGCGATGTCGTCCGGCAAATCACCGGCGGGCAGGCGTTCACGGCCGGCGTCATCGGCGTCGTTGTCGGAGGTGCCGCGCCAGGACTCTTCGGGCGGGGAGGCGGAGATCTCGTTCAGCGGAGCCGGTGGTTTTGCGGAAGGCCGGGCAGGCGCGGGCGCGGCGGAAAGGTGGGGGGCGAGTTCCTCTTCGAGGGACGGATCGGTGAGCGGCGGAGTGGCGGTGCGGGCGCGTTGATAGAGACGGGCGGCGAAGCGGGTTTCGCCGGCTTGCAAGGCCAGGCGTGCGTGGAGCACGAGGGCGGTGGCAGGCGCGGTGTCGGCGGGTGTGATTGCCTCGACGATGACAAGGGCGGCGCTGCGTTTGCCGAGGTGATAAAAAGCCGAGGCGAGTCCGAGTTTGGCGGTGAGATTGTCGGGAGAAAGGGCGAGGGCGCGCTTGAAGAGCGTTTCGGCCTCGGAGAAGCCGCCGAGTTTGAGGACGGTTTCCGCGATGTGGAGAAGCAGCGGGGCGTTGTCGGGGGAAAGGCGCAGGGCGTCGCGCAGCGGAGCGGGGATCAGGTCGGAGGAAAGAGGATCTTCGGAGGACATGGAAAAACGGCGATGGGACGACTCAGTTTGTCACTTATTAAGTGACAAACTGGATTGGGACGGGCGGCTCAGCGGGTCAGGTCGTAGAGCGCGTAGCCGGCGAGGAGATTGGGGAACAGGCTGCTGGCGGTCTTCCAGTCGCCGCCGAGATGGGCGCGGCGGGCGATCTTGAGTTTTCGCAAGGCGCAGAAGTCCTCGAAGTCGGCGATGCTCGCGGGATTGGTGGGACGGCTCTCGAACCACGCGGTGGTGTAGACGGCGTTGCGGGGTTTGCGTCCGAGGAAGAACGCGGCGGTCCGGTTCTTCCAGTAACCGTGGTTCACGAAGCCCACGGTGATGGTGCGGCCAATCCGCAGCGCCTGCTCGATGATTGCGCCGGGGTCGGGCAGTTCCTCCAGGGTGCGCGAGCAGATCACGCGATCGAAATGGTTTTCGGGCAGCGCGCGCATGAGGGCCATCATGTCGCCCTGGTAGGCGGTGAGGCCGCGACGCACGCAGGCGGAAATCTTGTCGAAATCGAGGTCCACGCCGACCGCATGCACCTGCTTGGTTTGAACAAGATAATCGAGGAGCACGCCGCGTCCGCAGCCGAGGTCGAGCACGCGTGCGCCGGGTTCGACCCAGTCGGCGATGATCTGCATGTCGACGCTGCGCTTGATGGTGGAAGGCCTGGTCATGACGGGTGCGTGGCGCGGGGTCAGTTGAGAAACCCGCGAACGAGGTCGTAGAGTTGAGGCGATTCCAGAAGGAAGGAATCGTGGCCGAGGTCCGTGGACAGCTCGGCGTAGCTCACGCGTTTGCCGGCGCGCAGGAGGGCGAGGGCGATGGCGCGATTCTGGTCCGGGGGGAACAGCCAGTCGCTGGTGAACCCGACGACGAGCGTGGCGGCCTGCACTTCGGCGAACGCCTTTTCGAGCGAACCATGGGTGGCCGCGAGGTCGAACTGGTCGAGGGCGCGGGTGATGTAGAGATACGAGTTGGCGTCGAAACGGTTGATGAAGCTCTGGCCTTGGTAGCGCAGGTAGCTCTCGACCTCGAAGCGCACGTCGAAGGTGGCGGCGGGCGCGACGGGATCGATACCCTCCATGGAGAGTTCGGAGACGTCCTCGGAAGGCGTGGCCGGGGCGGACTTGCGGCGGGCGGAGACGGCCTTGCGCCCGAATTTGCGATCCATCGAGGCGTCCGAGAGGTAGGTGATGTGCGCCATCATGCGCGCGATCGCCAGGCCGACACGGGGACCGCCGCTCTTCGGATAATAGCCATGATTCCATTCGGGGTCCTGAAGGATCGCTTGGCGGCCAACCTCGTTGAAGGCGATGGCCTGCGCGCCTTCGCGGGCGGTGGTGGCCATCGCGAGGGCGCGTTTGACGAAGGCGGGGTATTCGAGGGACCACTGGAGCACCTGCATGCCGCCCATGGAGCCGCCGATGACGGCGTAGAGCGAGGCGACGCCGAGGGAGTCGAGCCAGAGTTTTTGGGTCCGCACCATGTCGCGGATGGTGACCGAGGGAAACGTGATGCCGTAAGGGCGGCTGGTGCGGGGGTCGGTTGAGGACGGGCCGCTGGAGCCCTGGCAGCCGCCGATGACATTGGCGCAGAGGACGAAAAACTTGTTGGTATCCACCGCCTTGCCGGGGCCGATGAGATTGTTCCACCAGCCGGGCTTTTTGTCGTTGAGGGAATGAATGCCGGCGCAGTGGTGGTCGCCGGAGAGGGCGTGGCAGATGAGAACGGCGTTGTCGCGCGCGGCGTTGAGACGACCGTAAGTTTCGTAGCGCAAGGTGAAGCCGGGAAGCGACTGGCCGTTGTCAAAGGTGAACGGCTCGGTCGTCACAAAGTCACGCGGCTCGACGAGCCCGACCTCTCCGGGCTCGGAGGGGGCGGAAGCGTTCAGGTCGTCGTCGGCGTCGTTCATGGATACGGTTACGCAAACAACGGGTCGCGCCTGCAAATGGCAAGAAAGGAGCCTGCTGGCGGGGGCATCATCGGCGGCGTTCCCGCCTCTTCCCGTCCGGTAAAATCAAAAAACATGCAACGTCGCGGACTTTGAGCTGGAGGCCTGGCGGGGTTGCGCCGACAAAGGGCAACCGATGAGTGACTTAACGCCCGCGACGGTTCAGGAGGTTTATCAACGCATCCGCGCCGAACTCGGCAAGGTGATCGTCGGCCAGGATGAGATCGTGCGATTGCTGCTGGTCAGCCTGTTCTCCCGCGGCCACTGCCTGCTCATCGGTGTGCCGGGCCTCGCGAAGACCCTCCTCGTCAAATCGCTGGCCGAGTCGCTCGACCTCTCGTTCAAACGCATTCAGTTCACCCCGGACCTCATGCCGAGCGACATCATCGGCTCGGAACTCCTCCAAGAAAAGGACCGCCGTCTCGAGTTCGAATACCAGGCCGGCCCGATCTTCACGAATCTTCTGCTGGCGGACGAAATCAACCGCACGCCTCCGAAAACCCAGTCCGCTCTTCTCGAAGCCATGCAGGAACGCGCGGTCACGGTCGGCCACGACACCCGCAAGCTTCCCGAACCGTTCACCGTCATCGCCACGCAGAACCCCATCGAGCAGGAAGGCACCTACCCGCTGCCCGAGGCTCAACTCGACCGTTTTATGTTTTCGCTGCACCTCGACTACCCTTCGCGCGCCGAGGAGAGCGAAGTGGTGCGTCGCACGACCTTGCAGGAGCCGGTGACGCTGTCGCCCGTGGCCAATCGCGAGCAGATTCTCGCGGTGCAACACTTCGTGCGTGCCGCGCCGGTATCCGATCACGTGATCGATTACGCGGTCGCACTCGCGTCCGCCACGCGCCCCGCCGGGGCACAGGCACCGCAGGTCACCAAGGATTTTGTCGAGTGGGGCGCCGGCCCGCGCGCGTCCCAGTATCTCATCCTCGGGGCCAAGGCCCTGGCCCTTCTCAAGGGACGGCTCACCCCCGAGACCGAGGATGTTCGCGAGGTGGCCGGCCCGGTGCTGCAACACCGCGTCATCACCAACTACCGTGCCACCGGCGCCGGCAAAAAGGCGCGCGATGTCGTCGCCGCCCTCGTGAAGTCCGTGCCGGAAAAAGCCTACTGAGCGCCCGCCTGCCGCGATCGCGATGGCCTCTTCCCTTATTCGTCCCCCGCCACTTCCCGGACAGCCGTCATCCGGCGCGAAATCGCGCTACGCAGGGTCTCTGCTTTCTCCGGACGAACTCGACCGCTTTAAAAACCTCCTGCTTTTTGCGCAGACCACGGTCGACGGGTTTTTCGCCGGCCGGCACCGCTCGCCACATCCCGGTTCTTCCGCGGAGTTTCGCGATTACAAGGACTACGTGGCGGGCGACTCCCTCGACCGGATCGACTGGCGCGCCTATGGTCGCACCCGGCGGCTGTTCGTCCGCCGCTACGAGGACGAGACGGACATGGTTGCGTATTTGTTGGTGGATACGAGTGGCTCGATGCGCTTTTCCGGCGAGGCCCGCGCCCCCAAGTTTCATCATGCCGCCCGGATCGCCGCCGCGCTCGCCTACCTCATGACGAAACAGGGCGACAAGGCGGCGCTCGGGCTCTTCGCCGACACGCTCAAAACCTGGCTTCCGCCCGGCGGCACCCGCCGACACCTGCATGAGATGACCACCGCCTTAGAGCGCGTGCAGCCCGACCGGGCCACCGACCTGCCCGCCGCGTTGCGCCAGGCGGCCGAGGCCTGCCGCAAGCGCGGCCGGCTTGTCGTGCTTTCGGATTTTTTCGCCGACCCGGTGGTGCTCTTCGACGCGCTCGCCCAGTTTCAGCACCGCGGCTTCAAAATCCTCCTTCTTCAGGTGCTCGACCCTGACGAGATCGAGCTGCCGGCCCACCGCGTGGCGCGTTACGTCGACCTTGAAACCGCCGAGGAGATCGAAGTGGACGCCGAGGACCTGCGCGCGCTCTACCGCCAGAACATCCGCGTCGCGATCGACACGCTCGCCCGCGAGGCGTCCGCGCGCGGAATCGAGTATCAGCAAGTGAACACCGGTGAGGCCTACACCCGCGTGCTGGAGGCCTATCTCGGCTTCCGCGGGCCGGTCCGTTAAGCGGGGCGCGCATCATGATTTTTCTCAACGCCCCGCTTCTTTGGTCGCTCGCCGGGCTGCTCGCGTTGCCGTTGGTGATCCATCTGCTCAACAAGCGGTTTCCGCAGCGCTTTTTGTTTTCGTCGGTCGACCACCTTAAAAAATCCGCCGCCGAGCGCGCCCGCATCTACAAGTGGCGCCATCGCATCCTTACGCTCGTTCGCACGCTGTTTCTGCTGCTGCTGCTGTTTGTCTTCCTGAAGCCCGTCCTCGATCGCTTCGGCGCTAACGCGCAAACCGGCCCGGTGCGCCGGCAGGTGCTGCTCATCGTTGATCATTCCCTGAGCATGGAATATCAGCAGGCCGGGCTCACCTCCCGCCAGCGCGCCGTGATCGAGGCAGGCAAGATCCTCGGCACCCTCGGCGACGAAGATGAGGTCAATGTGATCGCCGTCTCCCACGCGCCGGCCATCTGCTTCGGCTCGTTCACGCGCAATTTCGCCGAGGCGCGCCGATTCCTGCAGACGCTTCCGTCCGGGGTGACCCGCGCCGATTTCACCCAGGCGAACGCCGCCGCCGCGCGGCTTCTCGCCGCGACAAAAAACCGCGTCGAGGTGTATTACCTGTCCGACTTTCAGCGGCGCAACTGGGCGCTGGTTGATTTTGCGCCGCTTGCCGACCGCGCGAAATTATTTTTCGTCGATGTCGGCGCCGAGTCGCCCGAAAACCGCGCGATTCTCGGCGCGGAATTGAACCAGTCGCAGGTGCTTGCGGGCGACACCGTGCCGCTGGAGATCACGATCGGCAACTTCTCCTCCGCGCCGCTCGACGACGTGATCACCGTGCGGGTCGATCAGCGCCATCAGGTGCAGCAACCGGTCGCCGCCGGTCCGTGGTCCTCGGTGCGCGTGACCGTGCCGGTGCCCGCGACCACGCCGGGCCTCCATCTGTGCGAGATCACCCTGCCGCGCGACAACCTCGCGGCCGACAATCGTTGGACGCTGGTGCTGCCCGTCCTCGAAAAAGAGGAGATCGTCACGCTTTCATCGGATGGCGACGCGGGCAAAGACCCGGTGCGCTACCTTCATGCCGCGCTCAATCCCTATCCGAACCAGGCCGGCTCGCTTCTGCCGCGCCACCTGGCCTCGGCATCGCTTGATGCGACCCGGCTCGCCGGTTCGAGCAAACTTTTCGTCACGCGCTGCGGTCCGCTCGACGATGCCGCCGCCGATGCCCTGGCGAAGTTTCTTCATCGTGGCGGAGGCATTGTCTGGTTCCTCGACAGCGAGACCGACGCGGCCAACCTCCAGCGACTCGAGAAAGCCATGGCGACGACGCCGCTGCCCCTGCGCGTGGGTCCGTTGCGCAAGACCGACAACGTGGGTTCGGGGGCGCAGCAAATCGTCACCGGCGATTTCAAGGCGCGCATTCTGCGCCTCTTTCGCGGCAACCTGCGCCAGGACCTCGGCCTGCTGGAATTTTACGACTTTCACGCCGCCAGCGCGACCGGCTCGGGCAAGGTGCTGTTGCGCTTCGGCGACGAGACGCCCGCGATGGCGATGACCGGCCACGGGCTGGGCACGCTCGTGCTGATGAATTTTTCCGTCGGGGAATTTTCCAGCAATCTGGCGCGCCAGCGCATTTTCCCCGCGTGGGTGCAGGATCTCGTGAAACAACTCGACGCGCGCGAACCCGTGCCGCTCGCGTTCGCCGCCGGCCAGCTCGTGACCGGCGAAGTGTGGCGCGACGACCTGCGCCGCCAGCCGTTCACCAGCCCGTCGGGCCGCGTGATCGACGTGCACCAGGAGCCGCTCGGCGAACGGGCCGGCGTGAGTTTTCCCGCCGAGGAAATCGGTTTCTACACCCTCGCCGACGGCCGTCTAAAATACGCCTTCGCCGTCAACGCCGATCCCGAGGAGTCCGATTTGCGCGTCGTGGACAAGGCCCATCTTCCCGCCCAGCTGACCGCCGGGCAGGAGTCGGGTTTTGCCGGCGGCCAGGGCGACTACGACGAGATCGCGCACGGACGTTCGCTGGTCCCGTGGTTCCTGCTCGCGGCGGTGGGCGTCTTGCTGCTCGAACTCGTCCTTCAACTTGTTTTCCGGAGGCTCGCCCGATGAACGGCGCCTCCTTCAGTGACCTGGTGTTCGATCCGCTCGTGCCGGTCCCGTTCATCGCGCTGCTGGCGCTCGCGCTTGCCGCGCTGACGATCTGGATTTACCGGCAGACCGCGCGGCACCTGTCGGTTGCACGCAGCCTGGTGTTGCTGGGGTTTCGCCTGCTGGCCTGCGCGCTGGTGCTCTTCATCCTGCTTCAACCCTCCCGGATCGAACCGCTGCCGGTGCAGACAAAGGAAAAGGTCACGCTGATCGCCCTCGATGCTTCGCGCAGCATGCGCCAGCCCGACGCGGGCAAGCTCACGCGCTTCGACGCCGCACGCGAGGTTCTGTGGGATGCGGGGGTCGCGCCGCGCCCCGGCGTCGACGCGAATCTTCCCTGGCAGATGCGCCTCTTTACCTTCGGGGAAAACGCCGCGCCGCTTTCACGGCCCTTGGCGGAACTGCGGCCGGAAGCCACGACCACCCAGATCCACACCTCGGTCCAGACCATGCTCGGTTCGTTGGGAGCGGGTGAAGGCGCGCACGCCTTGTTCCTTTTTACCGACGGTCACGACTTTGAACTCGTGAATCCGGCGCAGACCGCGGTGGCCGCCCGCAACCGGCAGGTGCCGATCTACGTCGTGCCGTTTGGCGGTGAAGGCGCGGTGCGCGACGTGTCGATGCGCATCACTTCGTATCAACCGTTTCACTACGCGAAGCAAACGGTCCGCCTGGGCGCCGCGCTGCGTCCGCTCGGCTGCCCGTATGAGACGGTCAAGGTCACCTTGCTGCGGGAGGGACGCGCGGTGCAGTCGCGCTCGGTGGTGGTGCGCGAGGAGGCGCTGGTGCCGTTGTCGTTCGACGTCACCGAGGAGAAGGCCGGCCAGTTCGAATACGAGATTCGCGTGGACCCGCTGGCGGGCGAGGTCGACACGGCGAACAACCGCGCGTTCACCTACGTCAACATCATCGACAAAAAGATCCGCGTGCTCGTGCTGGAAGGCCGGCCGTATTGGGACACGACGTTTCTCCAGCGTTCGCTGCGCCGCAATGACAAGCTCGAGCTCGACAGCGTGGTATCCTACGCGAAGGACCGCTGGCGCGTGCTTCGAACCGAGGAGCGCAAGGAACCGTTTCGCATCCCGTCCGCCGCGTCGGAATGGAACGCCTATGATCTTGTCATCCTCGGGCAGGGCATCGACACGCTGCTCACCCCGGCGCAGGCGGAGGCGTTGCAGGCCTTTGTCGACCAGCAGGGCGGCGTGGTGGTGTTCAGTCGCGGCGACGCTTTTTCGGGACGCGATTTAGGCGGGGCGTTGCAGCCGGTGACCTGGGGTCGCGCGATCACCCAGCGCGTGCCGTTGCGCGTCGGGCGCGAAGGCCGCGGCGTGGCGCCCTTCCGGTTGCTGGCGGACGCGGCCGAGGCCGCCGGCTCGGATGCGGCCATGCCCGCGCTCGTCGGTTCCTACGAGGCGAGCGACCGCAAGCCCCTCGCCGCCACGCTGGCGGAATTGGATGGCGGCGCCGAGTTCCCCGCGATGGTCCACCGCCGGCAGGGCGCGGGCCAGGTGTTGAGCATCGGGGTGGACGGACTCTGGCGCTGGGCGTTCAACGCCAAGGCCGAGCAGGCGAACACGGTGTTCGACCGATTTTGGGACCAGACGGTGCTCTGGCTGATGCGCGGACGCGACGTCATGCCCGACACGCGATTCACGTTCCGCGCCGACACCGGCAACGTGCTGCTCGGTGAAAAAATCCGATTCCGCATCGTGTCGCGTGACACGGGCGAAACCACGCGTTCGGTGTCCATCACCCTTTTTAACGACGATCGTGAAATCGCGCGCCTGACCTGCGCCGCGCCGGCCGGTTCATCCTCCCAGCGGCTCGAGGCGGAATTTATTCCGGAAAAAACCGGTCGTTATCGCGCCGAGGTCACCCTTCCCGACGCCACCCGGCAGACCGTGCGTTTCAGCACTTACGACGACAACGTCGAGGAGACCGATGTCGCGGCGGATCTCACCTACCTCCGCCGGTTGAGCGAGGCGAGCGGCGGGCGCGTGCTCAAGCCGGAGGAGTTTGCCCGCGTCTTGGCCGAGGCGAAGGTCACGCCCGCCGAGGATGCGCCGCGCATCCGCAAGATCACCGCCTGGGATCGCGCATGGATCTTTTGGCTGATCGGTGCATTGTTCGGCGCGGACTGGTATCTGCGCCGCCGCTGGGGGCTTTGCTGATGAACACCACGCGCGAAACTCAAGCTCTCCTTCGCCGCCTCGCCGAGGCCGACCGTGCCTGGCAGCGGGAGAAGGCGCGTGCGCTCGCCTGGCGCCTGATGCCGGCGTTGTTGGTCGTCGCGCTGGCGGCCGTGGTCGCGGACGCATTTCTGCAGCTCGGGACGAATGCACGGCTCGCGTGCCTCGGCACGGGTTTTGCCTCCGGGTTTCTGCTGATGGTGGTTTGCCTGCGGATCGGCTGGCTCCACCGCAATCCGCCCGAACGCACCGCGCGTTTCCTGGAGGCCCGTGATGCCGAACTCGGCTCGAAGCTGATCAACGCGCTTCAACTCGCCGGTCAGGCCGACGACGCGAGTCTTCCGCCGCTCACGCGTTCGCTCGCGACGCAGGCGGTGGGACGTTACGACACCGAGCTGGCGAAGACGGATCTGCCACGTCTCGCGATCACCGGTGAGGCGCGCCGCCGTCGCGGCCATGCGGGCTGGGCGTTGCTGGCGTTCGCGGGGTTGCTCGCGGCGTTTTATCAGGTGAAGAAGATCGTGCTGCCGCGCTTCCTCGCCCCGCTCGGCGACCATCCGCCCTATGCCTTCACGCGCGTCGAGATCGTGGACCCGGGCGAGGCTGGCGCCGACGTGATTTATGGCGGCAAGCTGACGGTCAAGGTGCGCTGGAACGGTCATGAACCCCGCGAACTGTTCCTCTCCGCGCATCCTCCGGGCAAGCCCGCCGAGGTCGTGACGTTGCCGATGATCCGTGAGGGCGAGGAAGGGTTTTCGCAGGAGATTGCCGACGTGCGCACCGATCTCGTGCTGGTCGCGCATTCGCGCACTCGCTCGTTCTACAGCCAGGGGCGCAACGTGCGCGTGCTGCTCACGCCGAAGATCGACCGGGCGTTCCTCGAAATTGCGCCGCCGGCCTACACGGAGATCAAAGCCGAGGAGCGACCGTTTGCATTCAAGTCCGCCAGCGCCCTGGTGGGCAGCTCCCTTCGCTTCCGTTTGCAATCCAACCGGCCGTTGCGCGAGGGCGTGGTGGAGGTCACCGCCGACGATGGGCGCGTCGAACGTGTTCCGTTGGTGCTTCGCGGCACGAACGAGGTGGCCGGCACAATCGTCCTGCGCGACAACGTGCGGCTGAAATTTCGCGTGACTGATGTCGATGGCCTGCCGTCCGACGATCAACCCGAGGCGCTTGTCTCCGCCACGCACGACCTGTCCCCGGTGGTGCGCGTGGCCGAGCCGTTGCAGAACGGCTATGTGAGCCGCGACTTCAAGCTCAACGCCCGTTTCGAGGCCTCGGACGACTATGGCGTGAGCATGGTGCGCATCCACCGCGCGTTGAACGGCGTGTATTCCGATCCGAAGGTGATCACATATCAGGGTGCGCAACGCCATGTGGCGGAGGCGCTGGTATTTGATTTTGTCGCGCTTGGCGTTCGCTCGGGCGACCAGTTGAGCCTGTTTGCCGAGGCGATCGACAACGCACCCGAGCCGAAGTTGTCCCGCAGCCAGACGGTCACGATGACGATTATCTCCGAGGAGGAATACAACGACTTCCTCCGCGAGGCGACCGACGTGCGCGACCTCTCCGAGAAATACCGGGACCTCGTCGGCAATTTTCAGGAGCTGCTTGCGGAGCAGGTGAAGCTCGCCGAGGAGTCCGCCGCGGCGCGCGAGCGCATAAAGACTCCCGAGCAGGCCGCCGCCGCAGCCGCCGAGTTCGACACGCTCACCGCGAAGCAGGGCGAGCTCAACCAGCGCCTCAAGCAGCAGGCCGAGCGCATGCAAAAATTCGTGCGCAAGGATCCGCTCTACGATTTCGAGAAGGATCTTCAGGAACAACTGACCCGTGAAGCCGGCGAAATCCTGAAGGAAACCGAGCGCAATAATGCCGCCGTCGGTGACCTTGCGGAAGCCAGCGTGCGGCCGGACGGCAAACGCTCGCTGTCGCCGGAGACGTTCCAGCAGATGGAGCGTGAGGCGAAGGAGCACGCGAAACGCCTGGGGGCGCGTGAGCAACCGCTCGCCGACGGCGTCGAAAAACCGTTGCAGGATCTCAGCCGCCTGCACGATGTGATCAACGCCCTCAGCCAGTTCGAACGCCTCTATCAGGCGCAACAGTCGCTCGCCGAGCAGGCCCGCGCCTATGAGGACAAGGGCCCGCTCAACCGCGAGGATCAGCTCGCGTTGAAAGACCTGGCCGCGCAACAGCAGGCCGTGCGGGAAGCCTTGGAGCAGCTGCCCTCGCGCCTTCGTGAAAAAGCGGAGGCCGGGAAGAAGGAGTTTCCAAAGGCGTGCTCGAGCGCCAGCGCGCTGGCCGACGCGATCGAAAAAGGCCGGCTGGCGGCTTCCGCCGGCGCCGCGACCGGCCGCATGCTTGAAGGCGACGGAGCCCAGGGCGCGTTGCTCGCCCGCCGGCTGGAGCAGGACATGGCAAAGCTGTTCGGCCACTGCGAAGGCGGCCAGGGAGAGGCGAGCGACGAACTCGACGACTACCTCAAGCTCAAGCTGGGCAGCGGCAAAAAACAGTCGTTCGAGCAGATGCGGAAGAGTCGCAAGGGCGAGATGGGTAATGGGTTTCCCCGCCTCGGACGCGGCGACGCGCAGGGCAGCGGCTCGGGTTATTCGATGAGTTCGGGTCAGCAGCCGCCGGTGCTTGGCAACGAGGCGAGCCCGAAAGGCGATTCCTCCGCGCAACGAGTCACCGGCCAGGACGGGCAATCCACGGGGAAGTCCGAGGGCTCCTCGCCCGCGTTGCAAATGGACAAGCCCGATGTGATGAAAGGACTCAACCCCACCGACCGGCAGTCCGACGCCGTGCCGGGGGAAAGCTCGATCGACGAATACCGCGCCCTTGTGGACGAATACTTCAAAAAAATCACGCGACCATGAACACGTTTCGCCCCTTCAGCCTCGTCCTGGTTTTTCTCGCCTGCGTGGTTTCCGTTGTCACCGCCGGGACGAACAAGAAGCCTGAGAACCCCCCGCCGGTCGTGCCCTCCAATGCGCCGCTGGAGCCGGGGATGATTCCGTGCGGCAACCTCATCTACGCGGGCAACCGCAGTTCGGTGTGTTTCGCCGATAAATTCCTCACCGATGCCGCGGGAGCCACCACGGTGAAGGTGGAAAAACGATTCCGGGCCGTGCGCCTCGACGCGGACAACCTCTTCGATCTGCCGTTCTGCGTGTTTTCGGGCGAGGACGCTTTCACGCTCACGGAACGCGAGCGCAAGAACCTGCGCCACTACCTGCTCAACGGCGGCTTTCTCCTCTCGAGCCCGAGCTGCTCGAACGAGGCCTGGGACAAGTCGCTTCGCAAGGAGCTCGAGCTCGCGCTTCCCGAATACAAGCTCAACAAGATCCCGATGACGCACCCGGTGTTCTCGGTGCTCAACAAAATCGACACCCTGAAATGCAAGAACGGCAACACCGCCCTGCTCGAGGGGCTCGAGGTCAACGGACGTCTGGTGATGATCCATTCGAAGGAAGGGCTCAACGACGTCGGCAACGCCAAGGGCTGCTGCTGCTGCGGCGGCAACGAGATCCTCAAGTCGGCCGCGGTGAACGTGAACATCCTGACTTATGTGCTCCTGTATTGAGCGGATGGGCGATTCGCTCCGTGCAGGGCTCGACCTCGTGTCGAGCCGGTTGGGCGTGCGCCGCCGGAAAGACGACGCGGCCTCACGCGAGGTGAGGCCCTGCGCGGGAACCGCTGCCGCCGCGACTCTGCTGCTCGCGTTCTCCCTGCTCCTCGGCGGCTGCCGTCCGGGCGGAACGGCTGGCACCAACGCGGACGAAGAGACGACCGTGCCTCTTTTCTTCACCTCGAACACACACGGCCGGCTGACGCATTGCGGGTGTTTCAGCGGTCAATACGGCGGGCTCGCCCGGTTGCACACCGCAGTGGCGGTCGGACCGTTTTCCGGCGCTTTCGGTGTCGATCTCGGCGACGCGCTGGAGGGGCCGGAGGATTACCAGTTGCTGAAATACAAGCAGGTGCTGAAGGCGTATTCGGAAATGAATTACGCCGTGCTCAATGCCGGGCAGCGCGAGGCGGGACTGCCGGCGGAGACATTGCGTGCGGTGGCGGCCTCGTCGCCCGTGCCGCTGGTCAGCGCCAACCTCCTTGATCGCCGCACCGGCCGGCCGGTGCTGCCGGCCTGGACGATCGTCAAGCAAGGTGGGAAACGCATCGCTTTCGTCGGAGTGGTCGATCCGCGCGGGCTGGAGGACACGCTGGGGGCGGGGCTGACCGTGGAGGACATGACGACGAGCCTGGGGCGCATTTTGCCGGAGGTGACGCGCGAGGCTGATGCACTGGTGCTGCTGGCGTTCACCGACGAGGCGACGCTGACCGCGCTCGCGCGGCAGTTCTACGAATTCAGCCTCGTTCTCGGGGGCAAGGTGAGCCAGCCGGCGCAGGCGTTGCAGCGCGAGGGACAGGTGTATGTTTACTACACGGCCAACGAGGCGAAATCGTTTGGCACGCTTGAGCTGGTGTTTCCCCCGGAGGGAAAACCACGGGTCGGGCGGCATGCGATCACCTTGCTCGATCAACGCTACATGGAACACGACAAGGTGCTGTCGCTGGTGCGCGCCTATCAGCGCGAAGTGGGACAGGCGACGCTGGCGGTGGATTCGCTTGATCATGCGATGGCCGGGCAGGTGCCGGGCACGCGCGCGGCGGCGAGTTATGTCGGCACCCAAGCCTGCATGATGTGCCACCCCGGTGCGGCCGCGGCGTGGCAGCGGAGCGCCCACTCGCAGGCGTTTGAGGTGCTGGTGGCCAAGGGGGCGGACACCGACCCCTCCTGCATCGGCTGTCATACGGTGGGCTTTGGAACGCCTTCGGGTTATCGACGTGAATATGGCGCGGCCAAACTTGCCCATGTCGGTTGCGAGAGCTGCCACGGCCCTGGCAGCACGCACGTCGCGCAACGTCAAAGCGGTGGCGAAATCACCGCGCATTTCCGCCCGCTTGGCCCGGGCGACTGTTTAAAATGTCACCACGGAGAATTCAGCCGCCCCTTCGACTGGGAAAAATTCTGGCCGCATATCCAGCACGGAAAGGAACCCAAACGATGACCCGGCACTGCAAAACAACACGGCTAGGCGCGCTCCGGCTCAATCCACTTTGTCACTTATTAAGTGACAAGTTGTCCGGATGGGTGGACGCATTTTTTGCACAGGCACAGGCACAGGCACAGGCGCAGGTGCAGACGAAGAGGGGGCGGGCGAGGGTGGTGGTGGCGCTGATGGTTGCTTCGTCGGCTGCACCGGGGGTCGGAGCGCTGCCTTCGGTCGAGGCGGTGGAGACGGTCTGGTCTGCGAAGCTGCCGGAGTTTCGCGCCGACACGCCGGTCGAGGCGGCGCCCACGGTGCTGTATTTCACGGCGACGTGGTGCGGCTACTGTCACCAGATGGACCGCACGACCCTGAGCAACGACAAGGTGCACTTACAACTGGCGCCCTTCGGACGCATCAAACTCGATTACGATCAGCAACCTGAACTCGTGGCCCGTTATCAGATCCGCGGCGTGCCCGCCTTCGTGATGGTCAATGCCCGGGGCGAGGAAGTCTCCCGGTTGGTGGGCGCGGCCGAAGTGGGCCCGTTTTGCAGCTGGCTCGAAGAAGGCAAAATCCGGGCTGCCGGCATGGTGAAAGAAGCGGCCAGGCGGCAGGCCGAACTCCAGGCATTGGCGGAGATGCTGACCATCGGCGGCACCGAAGGCTGGGCAAAAACGAAGGCGCAGATTTTCGAGCTGGCGGCGCGCGGGGGGCCGGAGGCCCGGGAGTATGCCCTGAAACAATTGACCATGCGGGCCGGACTGAGGCCGTCCGCGCTTTTTGAGGGACTGTTGCATCCCGACCTGGCGGTGCGCCTGGCCGTGACCGGCATATTGAAAAAGGCTTTGGGGGAACGGTTCGTATTTGATCCTTGGGCGGACGCGGCGACACGGGAGACGGTGGTGCGTGACGAGCAATTTGCGATGTTCGCCGACATGTCGGTATCGGTTGTCGTTGAAGCGCGTTTTGTGGAAATCAAGGCGCCGATTCCGGCCGGGGGCGCGCTGGGCTTTCTCGCGACGGCCGTCCAGCAGCCGCCGGGCGCGGTGGTCGGCGTGCTGTCGTCGGAGGAAACCGCCGCTGTCCTGGCCGGAGTGAAGGCACTCAAGGGAACCTCGGTGATGAATGCGCCCAAGGTCACCGTGGGCTCCGGGAACCCGACGCGCATGGTCATCGGACAGGAGATGCGCCATCCGATCCGCTGGCAGAAAAATCCGGAAGGCCCCGGTTGGTTGCCGGCGGATTACGAGACCAGGACGGTTGGCGTGGAAATGAGCGTGACTCCGCAAGTGCAGGTGGACGGGGCCATCGAGCTGGACGTGAAGCCGAAGATCACGGAGTTCGAGGGGTTCGTCGAATTTGCGGAGGCGGCGGGCGCGGATGACAACGGGCCCGCGTTCGTCACGTTGAACGGGAAGCCGATGCAGGTGAAACCGCCGTTTACGCCTCTGTTCAGCGAACGCGCGGTGACGGCGGGCGTGCGCGTGCCCCCGGGGCGCACGGTGGTGCTGCAGGGCGGGCCGAAAAAGCAGATTTCGTGGCCGCTCGCGGGCGGCGGGCGGCCATCCGAAACGACGAGTGATGCGAGTTCGGTTACGTTGATTTTTGTAACGGCGGCGGTGCAGGCGCCGGCAAAAAACGGGCGCTGAGAAAACTTGGATTGGCGAAGCATGGCAGGCTGATGACGTGATTGGACGGAGGTTGAATGAATGGCGGTCTCAACCTCCCTGGGCTCACGCTCAGGACCACGAGGGAGGACCGGCACGTGACCGGGGTCTGCGCATAAGCAGGCTTGAGGCGATGAGCGGACGGGCGTTTAGTTCAACGCGAATGGCTCACGTTTCCCCGAAACTCGACGAATTGCTCATGGATGATTGCCATGTGCGCTGTGCGCTTCGGCTGCTCAAGGAGCTCAACGACGATCTCTCGCTGCGTGCCAAGGCCATCCAGCAGTCTTGCAGTTCCCGCACGCGTTTCCTGCCCACGATCGGCCGTCCCGATGAACTGGCCGCCTTGGAATCAGCGCGTGAGGAACTGGCGAAAGCCGCCTCGGCGCAGGAGACGATGGTCAGGTTGCATGCACTGATCGACGTGGACCTGGGCAATGAACTGGAAAGCCATGTGCGAACGGCGTCACCCGCGTATCTGCGCGGATTGTCGGCGCTGAACAGCCTGCTCGCGTGGCCGGGCCTGCTCGACAAGCTTGCTGAAAAGCTGGCGGTGTTGCTCCACGCGCTCGGCATGGCGCGCAACATGGCGTCGTCCGGATACGACTGGCAGCGGCGCACCTTTTCGCCCGCCGCCAACGAGGCGATCCAGAAGGCGCGCACGGCCGCTCACGAGTTGGACGAGATGGTTCTCCTGGTGAACATCCGCTCCGACCAGCATCAGCTTGAAATCTTGAACACACCGCAGGCCGCGGCGGTGTTGCCCCGCGTGCCGGTGGTCGGGTTTGAAGTGAGAATCGAACGCATGCAGAGCCTGGGCATCGCCGACGTGCAGGCGGAGTTCAACCGGATCCTGGAGATGTGCGGGATGCTGGAGTCGACCGGCTTGATGGGGTTGCGGGAGACGGCGGAGCGGGTGGTGGCGTTGCACGGGGAACTTTCGCGCGCCTACCTGCAGACTTATCTCGGACAACTGCGCGCCTACATGGACGAGCACCGGCTGGATCCCAATCAAACGACGGCCCGGATTCACCGGCTGCAGCTCCAGTATCTGGGGGCGGTGAATTTTCCGTATGAGATGGGGATGTGAGCGGCCGGCCGGTGCGGGAAATTCTTCTGATCCATTGAACCTTTTGCGGTGACCGGCATTCCTCTGGGGGTGACCGCTTGCACCCCGTATGTCCTCCGCACCTGAATCCGAGCTCCTTCCGGTGGCCCTGGCCCGTGCGGGTGATTCGGACGCGTGGCACCGGTTGCTGCGTCGTTATCAACTGCCGCTTTTTACTTTTGTGCAGGAGCTCGTGCGTCATGAAGCCACCAGTTTCGACCTTGTGCAGGCGACCTTCGTTCGCGCGGTGCGGCACATCGGCACGCTGCGCGACGATGTGCGGTTTGGGAGCTGGTTGTTTGGGATCGCCCACCAGCTTTGCGTGCAACACTGGCGGCGGTCGGGGCGCGAGCAGCCTCTCGGGGATCTGCTCGATGCAACGCCTGACGACAACGTGCCGGATCCGCGCGACCTGGTGTTGCGCGCCGAGCAGGGCGAGGCGCTGCTCGCGCTGGTGGACGCGTTGCCGCCACCCCAGCGCGCCGTGCTTGTGTTGCATGTGCTCGAGGAATTTTCGCTCGAAGAGATTTCCGGGATCACCGGTGCGCCGCTCGGCACGGTGAAATCCCGCCTCCACCACGCCAAGCGCGCCCTGCGCGAACGCCTCCAACTCAATCCTCCCGATGCCCTCGCCACGTGATATCCTCCTCGCCCGCCATGGTGCGGCGGAACCCCGCCTTGATGTTTTGCGCGCCACGGTCCTGGCCCGTGTCGAACCGACGTTGAATCGACGCGCCTCGTTGCTGACTACATTGCGCGCGGTCTGGCGTGAGCTGGTCGTGCCCTGCCGTCCTGTCTGGATGACGCTTGCCGCCGTGTGGGCGGTGTTGCTCGTGCTCAATGGCACCGGCCGTTCTCGCGGAGAAGCCCCGGTGTTCTCCGCGAACGAAATCACCGCAGCCATGACGCAGTGGGTCGAGCGGCGGCGCGTGCTTGCGGAGCTGGCGGCCCCCGCCGCCACGCCTGCGCGGAAGCCGCCCGAGGCGGGGATTCCGGGCCATTCGCATCTGCCGTCCGTCACGGCGACCACCCGCAGTGCGTGCTAATCACCGTTTTTTATGAACAACCCCGTGCGTCCCTCGTTTCCCCGTCGTTTTTTCAGGTGGCTTTTGAGCTGGCGCAATGCCCGCCGGGCGCTCATTGCCGCCGCATGCCTGGTCACGTTCATCGTGGCGGTGTTTGTGGTCGAGGGCTGGCGCGGGCGCCGTGCCTGGGCCGAGGTGAATGAGCTGGCGCGCAGCCGCGGCGAGGTGCTTTCCATAGCGCCACTCGTGCCCCCGCCGGTCCCGGCGGACGAGAACTTTGCCGCCGCGCCGGTGATCGCGGCGCTATTCAGTTCCGATGCAAATATCGCCCAGGCGGCGGCGGAGCGCTGGACGCTGCCCCAGCCGGCCGATGGCAAAAAGGAGCCCGGCTTCGGCCTGCAGAAAGACCCGGGTGTCAGCGTGCTCGATGCCTGGCGTGCGTATCTGGGCACGGATGACGTGCTGGCCTCCCTGGACCGTTATGCCGCGGACATTGATGAAATCTCGGCTGCCGCGCTGCGGCCGCATGCGCGGTTTCCCATTCGGTATGAAGATGGCTTCGCGGCCAGCCTGCCTCACGTCGGACCGATTCAGAAGATCTCTCGAATCATTCGTTTACGGGCGGAGGCGCGGCTTGAGCGCGGGCTTGAGCCCGGGCTGGCGCGCGAGGCGGCAGGTGACCTGGCCACCCTGTTGCGGCTGGCCAGGCTGGTGAACGAAGAACCGACGCTCATCAGCCAGCTCGTGGCGCGATCCATCGTCGTCCAGGCCATGCCGCTCGTGGGAGCAGGACTTGCGACTGGCGCATGGTCGGACGCGGACCTGGCGTTGCTTGAAGTGGAGCTGGCGCGATTGGATCTGGTGCGTTCCGGCTGGCGCTCGTTGCGGGGTGAACTCGCGGGGGTTTCGACGATATTCATGCAGTTTGTCCGCGAGCCTGAGGTGATCGGCACCGCAGTAGCGATGGTGGGTTCCGCTCCCAGTGTCGCCTCCCGTGTGGTGCCCCAATGCATTCCATCCGGGTGGATCTATCAGAACGCCACGCGGGTCGCCCACCTGTATCTGGATGAGATTCTGCCGGCCTATGACGAGAAGTCTCGCCGTGTTGATTTCGCGCGGCTCCAGGCGCTGGATGAGAGGATGCGGACGAACCGTGGCAGGTCGCCGTATCGTGTGCTGGCCGACATGCTCATGCCGGCGATGCAGAACTTGGGCGCCAACTTCGCCGCGGGGCAGACGCAGGTGGACTTCGCGCGGATCGCGATCGAGCTCGAGCGCTGGAAGAATACCCACGGCACGTATCCGCAAACGCTGGCGGAGCTGCCGGCGACCGTGGCCGGGCTGCGTGATTATGCGACGGGCGAAGCGCTTCGTTACCGGCGCAACGACGACGGGACCTACCTTCTTTATGCGACGGGCGCCGACGCGGTGGATGACGGCGGGTCCGCGCCGAAAGGCAGCGGCTCCAACGCCCATGCGACCAAGGGCGATTGGGTGTGGCTGCCGCGTTGATCACTCCAGAGGACATATGCTAAAAAATTAGCACGTCAGGATTGACATGGTCCGTGGCTGGTGTGCTAAGAAATTAGCATGAAACCGAAGCCCGATCATCTTAGCCGGAGGGAGCGTCAGATCATGGACATCATTTACAGGCGCGGGGAGGCGACGGCGGCGGACGTGCAGGCGGCGCTGCCCGACGCTCCGGGCTACTCGGCCGTCCGCGCTCTGTTGCGTATCCTCGAGGACAAGGGCGTCTTGAAACACCGGGAGGAGGGGCCGCGCTATGTTTATCTGCCCACGCAGGCTCCCGAGCAGGCGCGGCGGTCGGCATTGAAACGGGTTGTGAGCACGTTTTTCGAGGGGTCGTTGGTCAGCGCGGTCGCCGCGCTGGTGGATTCGGCCGACGACAAGCTTGACCCCGAGGAGCTGCGCCGCCTCGAGGCGATCATCAAGAAAGCCAAGTCCAAGTAACCGATTTTACCGCACGTTTATCCCATGAATCTTTCAAGTCACCTCCCCCTGTTCGTCGATTTGATGCTGAAAAGCGCCGTGGTGCTGGTGTTGGCCCTGCTGGCCGCGCGGATGTGGGGCCGCGCTTCCGCGGCCAACCGTCACATGATCTGGCTGGCGGCGTTCGGGGCGCTGTTGGTGCTGCCGCTGACGGTGACTCTGCTTCCGGACGAAGGCGTGCGCTCTGTCGATGCGGGGGCCATGCTGGTGCTCAAGGTTCCGGCTGGGCCGGTGATGACGGGCGTCTTGGGACTGCCGCCGCCAGTTGTCGCGCCAGCATCACAACCGGTCGCGAAGCGCGTCTGGTCCGTGCCCGTGTGGCGCGATGGACTGGTGCTCGTCTGGCTGGGCGGAGTGGCGGCGCTTCTCGGCTGGCGGATGGTCGGGGCGGTGCGGCTGCGGTTGCTGAGGCAGAGGGGCGCACTGGTCTGCGACACGCGGATCATGGAGTGGTGCGAGCGGATCGCTGCCGACCACAAAATCAGGCGGACAGTGGAACTGCGCGTATCCGATGAATGCCACGTGGCGATGACGTGGGGGACGCTGCGGCCGGTCGTGATGCTGCCGGTGGCAGCATTCGCGTGGACGGATGAACGGCTTGGGTTGGTATTGCACCACGAACTCGCTCACGTGCGCCGGGGCGATTGCCTCGCGCGATTTTTCAGTCAGGTGGCGTGTGCGTTTTATTGGCCGAATCCATTGGTATGGCTGGCGGCGCGCCGGGCGCGGCTCGCCCAGGAACAGGCGTGCGATGATCGGGTGCTCGCGGCGGGTGTGGGTGCCGAGGCCTATGCGATGGAACTGGTGGCCGCCGTGCGCGACTTGAACGGCCGGAGTTGGTTCGGCGGAGCGGTGGCGATGGCGGAACCTTCGACGTTGGAGAGCCGCGTGCTCGGCATTGTTGGCGAGGGGCGTGACCGGTGTGCGTTGCGCGGCTTGACGATTGCCGCGGCTTCGGTGTGCGCGGCGCTCGCGCTGGTTGGGTGTTCACAAGTGACAGTGAGGGACGAACCCAAGCCGGCGGGGACGACTGAAAGGGGCGAGTCGGTGGAGATCCGAAGCTGGTTCGTCGAGTTCAGGGACGAGGAGCCGGGGACGAAGGAGGCGATGGCGTTTTTGGACGGCGCCAGCCGGAAGGGATCGGATACGGCGGTAGTCGCAGGTGTTCTGACGGAAGCGCAGGCCGCGGTCGCGATCAAGCGGCTCGCCGGGCTTCATGGCGCCGATTTATTGAGCACGCCAGCAGTCAGCGTGCGCGCGGGCAGCCCGGCGAGGATCCAAGTAGGCCAGGAGTTCCGTTATCCAACCCACTGGGAAAAGGATCCGGCAGGCCGTGAGTGGATTGCTTCGGCATTCCAGACGCGGAACATGGGCGTGGAGATGGAGGTGGTGCCACGGATGAACGAGGATGGATCCATCGACCTCGATATGAATCCCCAGATCACCGGGTTTGAGGGTTTCATCGAACAGGAGATGCGGGATGTCGCCCCCGGGAAGGATAATGCATCGAACGATGAGGAAAAAACCGAGGTGTCGTGGCCGAAGGTGAAGATGCCGTTATTCAGGACGCACGCGGTGCAGGCAGCGGTTGCGCGGCTGGCGCCCGGGCAGATGGTCGTGCTCCGCTGCGGCACACGGATGGAGAACGTGAGGGATACCACGACCACGTTGCAGGGAAAGGTGTCGGCGGATCAGCTTAGCTTGAGGCCTGTTTCCTTGCTGGTGTTTGTATCGGCGAAGATCGTTTCCTCCACGGGTGAGGCAATCCCGTGATGACGGATTAAGCGGTCTTCTCGTTCGAGAAGACCTGCTGCACGTCGTCGTGGTGCAGGAACTCACCGGCGCGGTCGTCGGTGGTGATGACGTCGTCTGCGCCGGCCTGCTGGCGTTTGACCTTAGGCCATTTGTTAATGGCCAGCCATGGGCGGAGAGGAGGACGGATGGACCGGAGGACAGGAAGCCGGAGAATGGAAGGGCGGGGGCGCCGGATTTCCGTCATCCGGCTTCCGCCCTCCGGCCGTCCGTTTAGTTCTTCTTCGGGGGCGTGACGTTCTTGATCTTTTTGCCGCCTTTGCCGGTGCCACTGGGGACGCCGAGCGGGGTGGGGGTGGGATCGGTCTTGGTGTATTTGTTCACCACGATCTGCTGGCCGATGGTGAAGAGGCCGTTGATCGTCGAGTAGAGGGCGAGCGCGCAGGAGAAGTTGTAGCAGATCGCCGTGAAGAAGAACGGCATGAACTTGAAGATCTTCGCCTGCATGTTGTCCGTCGTGGGCGACGGGGTGAGCTTCATCTGGAAATACATGGTCACGCCCATGAGCAGCGGCATGATGTTCAGGGGGAGCCCGAAGATGCGCATCACGGTGTCCGGCGCGGAGAGGTCCTTCGCCCAGAGGAAGCCCTGGAACCGCAGCTCGGCGGTGCCCTGAAGCATCGTGAAGAAGCCGATGAAGAGCGGGATTGTAATGAGAATCGGGATACAGCCGCCGGCCGGGTTCACCTTGTGCTCCTTGAAGAGCTCCATGGTGGCCTGGTTCATCTTCTGGGGGTTGTCCTTGTATTTCTCGCGCACGGCCTGCATGAGCGGCTGGAGCTTCTGCATGCGCTTGGCGGACTTTGACGCGGCGAGCGTGAAGGGCAGTGAGATGACCTTGAGGAGGATCGTCATCAGGATGATCGCGATGCCCCAGTTGCCCACGAAGTCGTAGGTCCACTTCATCAGCTTGTTGAGGGTGGGGGCGACGATGCCGCTGAGGAAAATTTTCCCCATGCCCTGGCTGAACTGCATGATCAGGTCTTCACGATGGCCGAAGGTGTCGAGGCGGGTGTATTCCTTCGGGCCGACGTAGAGTTCGCCGGCAAGGAGGGTGGAGGCCGAGGGGGCAAGGGCGGGGAGATCGAAGCGCGAGGCGGCGGTCAGGCCGATCGTCTCTTGCGTGGAGCCGGGGAGCGGGGGCAGTTTGATGAGGCGGACGAACACGCCGACGCCGGGATTCTCGGGGGTGAAGATGCTGGCGAAAAACTGGTTTTTGACCGAGGCCCACACGGTTTTTTCCGTGCGTTCGAGGTAGGGCAGGTCGGCGCGATTGCCGACGCCGACGGAGCTCAGCACGCCGCCGCCCTGGAGATCGCTGCGATCGACGAAATGAGCGTCCTCGCCGTCATAAGTCGCAACATTGAGATACTGGCCGGCGTCGTTGCCATCGATGAGGCTGGTGGTGCCGAGATTGATCGTCGTGCGGGGGAGCGCCGTGGTCTCTCCGGTGAGGTTGCGAAACGTGGTTTCGTGACGGATGCGATAGGGATCGCCCGTGGTGTCGCCGGGGGCGCGCAGCACATAACGGCGGGTGACTTCGAGGCGGTTTTCAAACACCGCGCGGTAGATCACCTCGGTGGCGGTGGCGCTGACCAGCGTGAAGCGCGTGCGGTGATCGAGACCGGGGAAATCGTTGAAGGAGAGGATCGGCGCGGCGTGGAGGCGATTGAAGACGAAGGGCTCGGGGTTTCCCTGGGTGGCCGCGTAGTTTTTGAAGGCGACATCGCGGATCGCGCCGCCGAAATCGGTGAGGCGCAGTTCAACATGATCGTTGGCGAGCGTGGTGATGGTGGCGTCGGCGTTTTCACCGACGAGTGCGGCAAACGTGGCGCTGGGGGCGGCGGGCGCGGGCGGTGCGCTGATCGTTGCGGTGCCGGCGGGCTGGCCTTCGACCGCCGGAGTGGCAGGCGTTGAGGCGGGAGTCGCGGCCGGAGGGGCGACGGGCTCCGGACGCGGGGCCAGATAGAGGCTGGCAAACCCGACGAGCAGGAGGAGGACGCCGATGGTCGTGTTCTTTTTATCCATGAAAATAGGTGAGGAGCGGTGGTCGAACGAACGAAGGGAAAATCAGCCGCGCAGGCAGACGGGGCGGGTGGAGCGGCGGGCGGGGGGCACGGGATCGAACCCGCCCGGGTGAAGCGGTGTGCAGCGGAGCAGCCGGCGGGCCGAAAGCCAGACGCCGTGCAAGGCGCCGTGCGTGCGGACCGCCTCGGCCGTGTAATGCGAGCAGGTGGGATGGAAGCGGCAGGCGCAAGCGGGCCCGAAAACCGCGGGAATCGCGGGCGACAGCGTATGCTGATAAACCCACACAAGGCCGAGCAGCACCCTCGCCGGGAGGCGCAGGATGAAGATGATCGGCTTGGGCAGGCGGGAGGACATCAGGTTTGGGCGGACGGGAAAAGTTTGCGACAGGCGTCCGTGAATCTTTGTTCGATCTCGCGATACTCAAGCCGATTGAGCGAGCTGCGGGCGACAAGCAGCACATCGTAACCGGCGGGAACCCGTTGTTGCTGGTTGCGAAACGCCTCGCGCAGCCGGCGTTTGGCCCGGGCGCGCTGGATGGCGTTGCCCACGGCGGAGCGGGAGGCCACGACGCCGAGGCGGGCGGGAGACGGTTTTTTTTCGCCGGACTTCGAGGTCAACGTGGGCGCGGAGGCCGGGTTGGGCACCGGCTCGCCGGCACCGGGTGTTGCGTTTGGCGCAGGCGCGACGGGCCCGGCCTGCCGGGCATACCAAAGCATAAAGGCGCCGCAATCGTGGCGGCGCCCGTGGGTGCGGACATGCTGGAAATCCAACTGGCGCCGCAGGTGTTGCTCGGCGCGGAAACGCATGTCGAAATGGAAAGTCGCAAAGCGACCGCGTCCTTAGACGACGGTCAGCCGCTTACGGCCCTTGCGGCGACGGTTGGCGAGGACCTTGCGGCCGCCAACGGTGGCTTTACGGGCAAAGAAACCGATCTTGCGGGCGCGCTTTTTGCGGTGCGGGCGGAATGTGGGTTGCATGCTATTAAGTGATTAAGAGGTGACTGAAGTGCCGAACGGGAGGACGGCTGTCAAGGCGCGGTTTGCCGGGGTCGTGTCCTAATTGGAAAGCCGGCGTTCAGGTCCACCTTGGCCATCAACGTGCATGCGGATGATTTGCCGGGGATGAATCAGGGTTGGGCTGACGCCTGGAAACTCTCTTCGGCGATGGCTTTTAACGCCAGTGTTTCGGTCCAGCGGTCCGTCAGTTCGACTCTGGCGCCGTCTGCCCCCGGCATCGTAAGCGCATAGCCCGAGGAGGGCGGTCCGAGCTCGGGAATGAAGGGAAACAGCGCTCCGGGTAGCGCCTGCCGGCGCCAGTGGCGGAATGTCTCCCTCCACAGCCATCGGAAGTTTTCCACGTGGAGTTGGTTATAAGGATCGAGCACGGACGCCTGCATGCATTGGCCGTCGGATACCCGCCCGTGCAGGCATGCGACCCGGCTGAGGATCGGTTCGAGATCACGTCGCGTGTGCTCAAAGCCGCGGTAGCCCATCTCCTGTCCGCAGTAATAATGGGAAAAATCGCCGTTGAAGCGCAGCGCCGGCCGGCGGGCGATCGCCCGGGTGGTGCGCCAGATGTCCTGAAACACCGTGGCCCGGTGCGTCTCCGGATACACCGGCAGCCGTCGCCGCCCGCCCGCGGCGAGCACGGCGTCGATCAACGCATCGATGCCGGCGTCGTCCTCGTTGCCCCATCCTAAATGAACGGTGACGAAGTCGGCCCCCGCATCTGCGGCGCGCGCGACCACATCATCGGCCTCGGCGGACGTGTTGATGCGACCGGCGGCGGCAAACCGCAGGCCGTGTGCGCGAACGCGAGCCCCGCGTTCGGCGCCTGCCTGAAGTCCGGCAAAACCGGCGGCACCCAGGCGGTCGAGCATTTCCTCGAAGCTCCACGCGGCGGCGGGCCGGGGCGGCAGCTCCGCCAGCCCCCACTCGTTTCCATACACGAGGAGCCTGGGGGGATTTTCTCCCGGTCCTGCGACCGGGGAAGGCACGGGCTGCCGGGCGGTCACTTGCTGTTGGCGCTGCAATAAGAGCCGGGTGTGTGGACGGTGTGCACCACGCGCAACGCGGTCGCTTCGTCTGCTTCCACACGAGGGCGAAGCGAGGGTGTTGCGTTCCACTGAAATTGAGGGCGTTCCGGGAAGGCGTCCTGGTGACGTTTCAATGCGAGCGGCAGAAGGCGGAGGCGCTGGTCGACGAACGATCGATCCCATGGGCCTTCCTCAAAAATCTGCGCGGCGGGCCGGAACTCGAAGTAGATCACGCGACGCAGTTGGTTCTGCAAGGTGCGGGGAGAGCCATGCAAAACCATGTCGTCGTGGATGAGGACGTCGCCGGGCTCAAGCGCCACGATCTCATGCGGGCCGTTGATCCAGTCATAGGTGCCGTCGTTCATTTTGCAGACGTCATGGATGGCCGTCTGGCTCTTCGGAATCACCCGCAACGCGCCGCCATCGCGGCTCGCCTGGTCGAGGTAGATGTCGATGTTGAAAATGCGGTGCCGGCGTTGCTGAAACACCGCGTCCTGGTGCCAGGGGATGATTTCGCCGTCACCGGCCATCTTGAAAACCATCGATTCGTAAGTGGGCACGAAGTCGGGTCCGGCGAGGCTCTCGGCGATCGCCAGAATCTCCGGTGAACCCAGCAGTTCCAGCGACGCGGACTCGCCCTTGTTGTGAAGATAGTTCACGCGAAACGGGACGGTCTTCCCGCCGGGTCGTTTGGCAAAGGCGTAGTCGGTATCGGCCTGGTTGGGGTTTTTGGCCTGCCCTGCGTTGGCCTGGCCCTCGGCGGCCCTGGCTTGCTCGATCCAGCGGTGGCCGGCCTCCTGAACCCGGGTCAGCAACGATCCGGTGATGCGATGCTTCACGACTAGAAAACCATTCTCGTCGAACGAGCGGATTTGTTCGGCTGAGAGGTGAAACGAGGTGGGCGGGGTGGCGCCCGAACCGGTGGCGGCCGAGGGGCGGGTGTGGGAGACGGGAGGGGTGAAGGAACTCATGGGCCTACCCTAACATGACAATCACGTTGATTCTCCCGGTATTCGGGCTAATTATCCCGGGATTCTAAGATGAAAAATCTGAAGCCGTCAGGGCCCAAGCCGGTGCGCGAGGTCATGGAGGCGGTCATCGGTTTTGATGGCGGACTTCACGTGCCGGGGGTGATGGGCAAGCCGCACCTGCATCAGGAGATCGAGCTCAATTACCTGCCGGCGGGTTCGCTCACTTATCTGGTCGGAGGCAAGGTCGTGCGGGTGCCGGCGGGGCGGCTGGCGATTTTTTGGGCGGCGACGCCGCACCAAGTGATCGCAGTGGACGGGGTGGCTCAATTTTATTGGTTCACGCTTCCGTTTGCCTGGGTGCTGCAATGGAAACTCGCCCCGGGGTTCATGGAGGCGTTGTTGCACGGGCGCTTTGTCCTCGATCCGGAAACCGTCCCGGACGACGAATTCGCGCTGGCGCGCTGGCACGAGGATATCGATTCAAAAAACCCGGAGCGACTGCGCATTGCCCAGTTGGAAATGGAGGCGCGCGTGCGCCGGCTGTTCTTGCGCAGCCCGCGGACGGATCTTCGGCGGAGGCGGGGCTCCCCCTTCGCAAGCGGAGCGACGGCAGTGCAGGCCATGGCGGAGTTCATCGCTCGTCATTACACGCAGCCGTTGACGGTGGCGGAGATCGTTGCGCCCACCGGACTGCATCCGAACTACGGCATGACGCTGTTTCGCGAGACCTGTGGCATGAGCATCCTGGATTATCTGATCGAGCATCGGCTGTTTCACGCCCGCCGGCTGCTGGCCACGACGGACATGAAGGTGCTCGAGGTGGCGATGGAGAGTGGCTTTGGCTCCCTGAGCCGGTTCAACGAGGCGTTTTCCCGCGCCAACGGATGTCCGCCTCGCGCCTACCGCCGGAGTCTCGCCGGCACGCTCGACCGGCACGCTCGACCGGCACGCTCGACCGGCACGCTCGACCGGCCCTAGGGTGCGCCTGATGATTTAATAAGTTCAACGCAGGACGGATTGCGGCTCTTGGTGCTTCTGTGAAATCTGGAAAGCATCCCCTTCCTTTGAACGAGGCGCGTCGTGTTGACGGCGGCCGCAAGGAGGCGATCTCCCCATGCATTCTAAAAAATCAAAACAAGCAGACGGCATGCGCGCAGGTATCAAGCCGTGGTCGATGGTGTGCGCCTGTTGGGCGATGTTGGTCATCTCGGGGGGAAGCGTCGTGCCAGAAGCGGCAGCCGCTCCGGAACCGCTTGAAGCGTCGTCAAAAGAGGGGCGCGTTCTTTATCTCGCGCCCGACGGGGATGATGCCGCGGCGGGCGATGCGTCGTCACCACGGCGTTCCCTCCAGAAGGCGCTGGATGCGGCGATGCCGGGAGACGTGATCCGCCTGTTGCCCGGGGTTCATGCAGGGCCGGTGGTGTTTACCCAAGGCGGACGTTTTGGAAGTCCGGTCACGTTGGAAGGCGTGGACGGGGCGATCCTGGACGGGAGCACGTCGTTTGTTCCGGAGTGGAGGCCGATGCCGGATGTCGGGCGGGATGTTTACGGCACGCCGGTTCCCTTCGAGGTGGGGCATGTGGTCGCCGACGGGCAGATGGTGGTCTTGCTGGACGAAGACCGGATCGAAGAGCCGAAAGGCGGCGCCCTCCCGCAGTGGCGCGAAATTTTCCGCGATGGCGTGCAAAAACGGTGGGAAGGCGTGGGCGGCGTCGCGATGTATCGGCGCGAACAGAAGGATTTGCTGGTGCGATTCGGCGACGGTCGTGATCCCCGGAAAATGCAGTTCGCCTGTGCGCCCGCGAGCCCGGCGGGCGTGGCGGTGACGATCGATCAGGCTGACCGTTGCGTGGTGCGCAACCTCGAGCTGCGCAACGCCCGTGTCGGCATTGTCATTCGGAACAGCCTCGGTTCGGTCGTGGAGCGCTGCCGTGTCGGACGCACTCGCGACGGCATCGTTCTTTCGCGCGGCGCCGACCGCTGCACCCTTCGTTTCAACACCATCACTCAGCACCCGCTTGGCGTGAACCATGGCGTCAATCGCGCCATGTCCGCCGGCCAGTTCAGCGACCCGAAATGGAAAGTCGCCTGGGATCTGTGGATCGCGAACAAGCGGCATGGATTTTACGACAGTCGCGCCATCCTGATCGACCGCACGCCCGGCGGGCATCGCGTCCACGACAACCACATCCATGATCATTGGGACGGCATCTCCACGCGACATTGGGAGCAGTGGAAATCCACCGCGGCGGAGCGTCTCGGCTGGTCCGTCTACAATCCCGACCTGGAGATTCATCACAATCGGATCGAGCGCATGAACGATGACGCGCTCGAACCGAATGACGGCGGCGTCAACCAGCGCTGGCACCACAACATCGTCGTGAATGCCCGCTGCGCCCTGCGTCTCAAGGCGATCGACAAAGGGCCTGCGTATTTCTACGCGAATCAATTCAAGGATAACGGCGAGGACATCCGTTGTTATGGCGAGCAGGAGCTCAACCCGGCCGAGATCTACGTTTACCACAATAGCGGGACCGCTCGCCGCGCCCTCAACAGCAACAAGGTCTTCGGCATCGGCACGCCGAACTATTATTTCGTCAACAACCTGTTTTGGACGGAAGCATGGTGGGGAAGTCTTCAATCGGACGCGCCCAACTGGAAGGGCGATCACAACGTGTATGTGCGCCGTGGCGAAGGGGCCGATTGGGAAACGCAGAAAGCAAAGGCGCAAGCCGCGGGCATCGACATTCACAGTCGCTGGGTGGCGGATGCCGGCAGCTCGCCGTATGCCGACGCGGAGCACGGTGATTTTCGACTGACGCCGGAGAGTCCGGCTCGCGGCGCGGGCATGGATGCGGCGGCGTTAGAGAAGTTCGTCGGGCGGGCGCTGCCCGGGTTGGAGGAGTTTGCAAGTGCGGCGGGGGTCGACGCCGGCGCCCTGCGACAAGGTGCGCTGCCATCCGTGATCCCGCGCGCGCCCGAAGATGTCGAAGTCGAGCCGGCGGGGTCTTGGCCGGCGCCGTAAGGCTGGCGCTTGCGCCAAGCCGTCCTGCGGACGAGGCACGTCGCAAGCGATGGCCCTGCGACTTCTAATCGAAGGCGACAGAGGGTGAAAATATTCAGCCTAGAGCTCCGCACCACGACGCACGGATTTGAGGCATTTCTCCCGCGTTACGGGATCCGAGATCGCGCCCGCCCAAGCCGCCGCACCGGTCGGATCCCGATGGACCAAGTCTCTCGCAAACCGATCGATCGCCGGATCGAGGGACGCCGACGGGGGGAAACGGCCCAGCCAGGCGCCCGCCTTTTCCGGGTCCATCAGCCCCCACCAATCGATCAAGCCCAATGTTGCGTGCCGGCGGGCCGGACTCTCCGGCGGCAACTGCTCCACCCAGCGGGCGGCGTCGGCGATATCTTTGCGGGCGAGGGTCCCGGCCGTCCGTGAAAAGATGACGCCGTTGTCGTTATCCACGGCATTGGGCGTGCCGGCCAGCTCCGTGGCGTAGGCACGCGTGGCTTGCGGATCCACCTCGAGCCATTTGATCGTGCAATGCAGGAGGGTGTTGCGGCGGAGGTCGGCGGGAAGCGCCTCGGCCCAAGCCATCGCGGCGAGAGGATCGATGACGACATAGGTATGTGGCAGCGCGTAGACCAGATAGTCCTTGCCGTAGATGTCCGGCAGGGCGGCCACGGCTTGAGCGGTGGCCGCCGGGGCCCGGCGGGCCCAGCTTTGCATCGCTTCACGGCCTGCCTCAAGGCGGACGGGGTTTTTGGGCAGGCGGGTCACGGCGGTCGTCAACGCGGTGGAGCCGTCCACCGCGCCCCAGGCGCGAAAGAAAAGGCGATAGGCGTCGACCGTTTTTATGTCATGCGGTGGCAGCTTTTCGATGAAGAGGTCAAAGACTTCGACGAACATCGCTGGGTCCATGTCCTGAAGTGCGCGTTGCAGCGTGGTGAGGTCGGACAGGGGATCGGATCGATAAGCGTCCAGCGATGCGGACACGCGTTCGATGGCTCCGACGTGGCGGACGGCGGCGACCGGAGGGGTTCCGATCGCCACCGTCCGCGAGCCCGGAGGCAAGCCCGCCGCCTTCGGCGAGACTTGGTCTCCGGGTGGGAGTTGCCGCCAGACGGCCAGCGCCACCGAGATTCCGGCGAGCAGAACGAGGGGGGCTTTTTTCATGTCGGACCGGCCGTCGGGTTTATGCTCAGGGGGCGGCGATCAGCCACTTCATGCTGGCATCGGAGGCGTTGTAGGCTTCCTGAACGATTTGCACGTCGTCGCCGGTGCCGGCGTTGAGCGGGCGGAGCGCCAGGCCGCTGTAGCGGTTGCGGATGCCGTAATAGCCGGCGCCTTCGGGGATGAGTTCCCACTGCTCGCTTTGCCAGGAACTGTCGTAGGTGTATTGGGTGATGTTGGCGCCCGAAGCAGTCGAGGAGCCCGCCGGGCGGAGCGACTTGCCGGTGTAAACGTTGCGGATGGAATAGTAGGTGTTCCCCAGGTCGGTGATCGTCCAGTGCTGGCTCGTCCAGGTGTTGTTGTAGGTGGATTGGACAATGTTCACGTTGTCGCCGGTGCCCGAGTTGTAAGGGCGCAGCGACTTGGAGGTGAGGTTGTTGATGATCCTGGCCGGTGAGGCGATCGCCGGCGGGGTGGCTCCCACGAAACCGATGGCATCGGCGATGACGAAGCCGGTGGTGCCGGTCGTGCGGACGAGCACGCTGCCGGTGGTGCCCGCGACGAAATCGTAGGCGCCGAGCGAGACCCACTGGCCGCCATTGACGGTCTGGTCGAGCGAGAGGGTGGTGGTTCCCGAGCTGGAAACGATATCCACCGGCACGTTGGTGGCGCGGTTGGTCCCGGACGTCCACATCATGAACACGTCGTAGCTGCCGGTGGTGGGAATCGTCGGCGTGAAGCGCACGCTCTTGGTGCCCTTGCCGGTGTTGCCGTCGGTGAGGTAGTCAGTGCCGTGGTAGCCGGCGGTGTAGGTGCTGGCGCTCCAACTGCCGGTGAGGGTCACGCCGGTGGCGTCGGTGTTGTCGATGATGATCTCCGGGCCACCGCCGCCGCCACCGGTGTAGCCGGCGGAATTGTAGCCCTTGGTGGAACCGTAGGTCTGGTTGTCGAAGTCGTTGCCTTCGCCGTCCCAGGGAACCACCGGGTTGATATACATGGGCGAATTGGTGGTGATGGCGGTGTTCTCCAGTTTGGCGGTTCCGGTGAGCGTGAAGGTGCCGGGACCGCCGGTGTAGGTGCCCTTACCCTCGGCGAAGGAGAGGATGCAATTGTTCAGGACGGCGGTGTTGCCCGAGGCCTCGGTGATGACACCGGCCTGGGTGTTGGTTCTACTGTGAAACGTGCAATTGATGGCGGTGATGGTGTGGCCGGGGCTGGTCGCGGGCAGCGTCATTTGCCGCGCGCCGTTGTTGACGGAAACGCAGTTGGTCAGCGTGCCTTCAATCCAGATTTTGAACCCGTAGCGCGAGTTGTTCGCGGCGATGCAGTCCTGGAGTGTCTGGTTCGTGCCCTTGAGGTCGTAGGCGGCGTCCTGGTTGTTGAGGGACTTGCAGCGGACAAGCGTCACGCCATCGTTGCTGTTCTCCATCTTGAAGCCGTCGCCCTGTTCGTAGTCGTCCACCGTGGTCGTGTCCTCGTCGTTGTTCATCGTGATGCAATCCTCGAGGAGGATGTTCGTGTTCGGCGCGGCGGTGCTGTTCTTGATGTGGAAATTAAATCCGACGGGATCGCTGCAAACGGCATACCACGAAGGGTCGTCGGCATTGCCCGCGCCGCTGCAGTCGGCCACGCAGTTTTTCACGGTGACGCCGTCGCAGGCGCCGGAGAACATGAAGCCGAGTTTGTTGTAACGCTCGGCCCGGCAGTTTTGCACCAGGAGACCGTCACTGTCGCTGAAGGAAAAGCCCCGGCTGGAGATATCACGGACGGTCACGCCGTCGATCACCAGGCCCGGGTGTGCGCCGCCCGCGGTGGCGAGTCCCATTTCCCGGTGTTCGATGTGGAGGTTTTTGATCGTCCAGTAACCGACCGTGTCCGCGAGCGTGATGGTCGTGTAGCTTTTGGTCGGCTGGATGCCCACGAATTTGGGAAACCCAAAGCCGCGGTCCACGCCGATCAGGCTTTTCCGCGCGGTGGAGGTGCCGCCGGAGCTGATGGTCAGGCGGTAGTCGCCATAGTGGGCGGCGGTCGCGGTCTCCTGACCGCCGAGATACAACGTGTCGCCGGGTTGCATGGTGGTGTTGACGGTCGTCCAGAGGGAGCCGACTGCATAGGCATCGGCCCAGCTGGTGCCGGTCTTTGCGCCGGCGCCGGCGAAGGTCACATAATAGTCGGTCGCCCGGGCGGGAACGAGCAGCGCCGAAAGAACGATCAAGCACAGCATCCACAGATGCGGACAGAGAGAACGGACAGGGGTGGGTTTCATAACGGTTACTGACAGGGTTGGGGTGGGGGTAAAACCGAACCTGCGGCATCCGATCAGACACTCGGGGTTCGGCTGCGAGCTGAACCTGCGCGCAAGATCGCAAGCGTTTCAACGCGGCCGTTGGTGACGTTATTAAGCAGGACGGGCGGCGTTCCTCACCGATCGCACTTTATTGACACGCCCACTACTCCCGAAGTCGCGGCGTGATAACGACCGTCAGCGTGGCTTCACGGGCGGGCGTGGCGAGGTCGATACCGATGCGAAGTGCCTTCGGTCCTTCCTCGGGAATGATGCCGAATACCGGCTCCTCCTTTACTGTTGCCGCCTCGGTCCGCCCGTCGGCGATCGCGGTCCAGCTCACGTTAACGTGCGTGGTTTTTCCATGCACACGGCAATTCCCCGTATCCATGGTTTCGTGACGTTGATCGGGACTCAGAATCAAGGCGGAACCAAAGATCTGCGGGGTGCGGAAGGTCACCCGGTCGCGAATTTCCAGGCGTCCCCCGTTTGCTCGTGAAAACGTGAAGGTGCGTGTGAGTTGTTCCAGCTCCGGCACGTCGTAGGCGCTGGTGAGGTCGATTTCCCAGACATCGATGTCGTCGGTGAACACGGTGCGCACGGTGACCGCGCGGGCTTCGGCTCCGTCGCGTTGCAAGCGGCCGGCCACGCGCGGCACGGGATGCCCGAAGGAGTTCATGAGTCCGCTGGTGAAGCGTTTTTCGGAAAAGGTGTCGCGCACATAGGTGTCGCGTCCCGGATCGATGAGGAGCGGTTCGCCGTCGCAGAGGACGACATACGAGCCGAGGTCGTGATGGCGGTGAGACTGGCCGTTGTCGCCGCCTTTGAACGCGACGGCAAGTCCGCGTCCGGGTTCGGTGGATCGTGCCACGAGGGCGCCGCCTTCGGGATACCAGCTGCGCGGCGGCGGCGGCGGCGCGGGCGAGGCGGATCCGACAGAACGAGAGGAGGCCAGGTCGAAAGCGGTGACGAAGAGGTGCGCGCCGAGCCCGTGGCGGTAATAGGAAAGACCATCGGGGGACCGATCCTCGGCGACGCCGGCGGCGGCCCCGTAGCGGCGCGTGCAAAAGGCATCGAGCCATGCCGGCGGAGGTCTTTCCATTTTGGAGTCGCCAAATGGCGGATACATGCCGCCGATGATTTCCCAGTCCGCGCCGAACCGGCCGATGCGCCGGACCTTTTCGTTTTGCATGCTCAGGTCGATCGCGCCGGAGGTGGAGAGCCGGATGGCCTCGGCCGCCATCGCGTAGTGACCGAAGCCATACACCCAGTAACCGATGCCCTCGTGGCAGTAGCCATCGCCGGCGTAGCCGTCGAGGAAGCGGCCGGTGAGCGTCTCGAAGGCGGCGGCGAACCAGGCGCGCTCGACCGGCGTTTCACACAGGAGGAGGGCGGCACCGCAGACGCCGGCGTTGCACACGGCGTTCCAGTTGCTGAGGCCGGTCATCCAGCGAAACAGGTGTTCGGCGTGGCCGCCTTCGCGCGCGCGTTTCGCGTAAGGCATGAGCACACGGTCACGGACCTCGGCGCGGATGCGGGCGCGGGTGGCGGGGGCGAGGCGGTCGCCGAGGAGGAAGTCGGTGGTGGCTACACTCCAGGCGCGGGCGGCGGCTGCGAGGTCGATCACCTGGCGGCAGCGGGTCCAGTCGGACTGGCCCTGCACATGGGCGGGGGCGGCCCAGGTGGGTTCGTCGAGAATGGCGGCGAGTTCGCGCTCGATGACGGACAGATAACGACCGGAGGCGGACAGGCCTTCGGCGAAGAGAAACACGTTGAGCCGGTGGGTGCGTTCGGAGAACGGCAGCTCGTAGCTTTTGCGGACGCCGGTGCGGGAATACTCGGCGAAGAGAGGGGCGTCTAATTCGGGAATGGGTTCGGCGGCGAGCCGGTCGGCGTTGGCGAGGAGAAGGACGACGGATTTTTCCCGGGCGCGGGCGTCCCAGAAAACGCGGTCGGAGAACGGGGGCGTGAAGAAAACCGGTCGCGCGGTGAGTTGGCGGGCGATCTCGTCCACCCGCGAGGTTTTGATCTCCGGGATCGAGGGCGCAGCCGGAGGCTGGCCGAAGACGAGGGCGGTGGCGCCCAGCACAACGCTCGCGGGCAGGAGACGTCGAAACGACGGCCGCACGGGTGACGCGGGGTCGGGGAGGATGAAAACGCGGGGCGTTATGCGCGACGACGGCGCACCACCACGAGGCCCAAGGCAAATGCGCCCGCGATCATCGCGTAGGTGGACGGCTCGGGAATGGTGGAGACGACTACGCTATTGAGAGCGAGGTTGTCGAAGCGGAGTGAAAGATTGCCGCTGCTCGAGTTGTCGGTGAAGGCGACGCGGAACGAGATGGTCTCGCCGCTGGAGAGACCGGCGATGGACGAAAGGTCCAGGTCGACGTTGTAGCCGAGGTTGATCACGTTGCTGGCGGCGAGGGTGATCGGACTGTTGGTGGTGCTCCCGACCAAGGTGCCGGCGGTCGCGAAGTTATTGAGTGAATAATAGACGGCGCTGTTGGCCGTGTAGGTGGTCGAGCTGGCTCCGCTGTTGCTTCCGCCGAAATTGAAGGTGAGCGACGTCAGATCCAGGGTGTAACCTGACGCAACGCTGACGGTGAACGTTACCCAGACCGAGCTTCCCGAAGTGGGGACGGCGGTGGCTTTCGCGAAAAAAGTGCCGGTGCTGGTGGAAAAGGCGGCGTCGGTGTCGCTGGTAATGGATTTGGTGAGGCCGGTCGCCGTGACGCCCGGGTTCGCCGAGGAAAACGCGAGGGAGTCGCTGTTGTTGGTGATGTCGCCGGCGCCAAACGCATTATCCAAATAGGAGACGACCGTGGCGGCCGGGCAGATTGCGGCGGAGGCCAGCAGGGCTGAGGCAAGCAGGGCTAGACGAGGATGTTTCATGGGGTTTTTCGGAGAGCGGTGGTGAATGAAGGGGAGACTAAGGACGAAAATGAAGGGGCCGGGCGGGGGTTCAACGTGCGCGCTGGTGAACTTATAAAGCAGAACGGGAGTCGGGCTGAAAACGGCCGGCACCGGGGTTACGGCGCCGGGGCGGGCGGGAGATTCCGTCCTGCGGTTTTCTTGATGAAGCCGGGGATGAGAATCCATGCGCCATGGCGGGACATGCCGTGGTCGAGGCCGCCCATTTCGTGAAACTCGACCGCGGGATGGCCGAGGTTGCGCAGGCTGGTGGCGAGGAGGTCGTTTTCCTCCACGCGATTTTTGTATTCAATTTTTCGATCACCGGTGATGAGGCAGATCGGCGGGAGATCTTTTGACGCGTGGTAAAGCGGAGCGTGGCGATCGATGATGGGGCGGAGTTCGGGGCCGGTGTCGCCGAGGAGTTTTTTGACTTCGAAGTGGGTCGTCACCTGGGCGCTCACCAGAATGAGGCCGGCGAGCTGGCGATGAGAAAGGCCATGCGCGGCGAGCCAGCGCGGATCCATGCCGACCATCGCGGCGAGGTAACCGCCGGCGGAGTGGCCGGCGAGAAACACTTTCGTCGGATCGCCGCCGCGTTCGGCGATGTGGCGGAGCGTCCAGGCGGTGGCGGCGGCGGCGTCTTCAAGAAACGCGGGGAATTCCGCTTGCGGAGAGAGACGGTAACTGACGGCGACGAGGCCGAGTTCCTTGTCCTTGAGCTGGGGAAACGCGCGGCGGCCCCCGATGAGACCGCCGCCATGCAGCCAGATGACGGTGGCGAAGCCGGGGCGGTTTTCAGGGAAGTAAAGATCGAGGCGGCACTGACTGCGCTGGTAGTCGCCGGCTTTTTCGGCGGCGGGGCCTTCGTGGTAGAAGAGGTCGGTTTCGGTGGTGTAGGAGGCGGCGGCGGGTTTGGGCCGGGCCTCTTGCGCGACCAGGAGGCCGGGGACGATCAGGACGATTGCAAGGAGGCGGATAGGACTCATGGAGCGGGGCGCGCGGTCTGCGCGGGGTGCGGAGCTTCAGGGGCGGGTGGCCGAATGGAGAGTTTCAGGCGGGCATCCAGCTCGCGCAGATCGGCGGCCACCAAGGCGGCGATGACTCGCGCTCCCTCGGCGGTGAAATGAGTGCGGTCGCCTTTGCGATTGGTGCTCGCGGGGTTGATCTGGTTGGGGGTGAGGCGGGTCGAGCCCTCCTCGCCGAGACGGGCGAGGAGTTCGCCGCTCGAGGCGTGCAGGTCCACCAGCTTTACCCCCAGCTCGGCGGCAACCGCCTTCATGGCATCCGCGTAGGGCACCAGTCCGGAAGAGGGCGCGCCATTTTTGAAATAACGCCGGCGAACGGGAGTCACCAGGATGGGTTCGATTCCGGCCTCACGCGCTTCGCGCACGAAACGGCGGAGATTTTCCCGATAATCGGTGGCGGCGTCGGTGGCCTCCGGTTTTTCCTTCGGGTGCGAATCGTTGTGGCCGAATTGAATCAGCACAAAGTCGGGTTTGGCCGAGAGCACTTTTTGCCAGAGTTCCGCCGGGTAGGTTTTCGTGCTGAGTCCGCCGCGGGCCTCGTTGAGCACGGTGACCGAGGGCGCCAGGAACTCCGGGAGCAGCTGCCCCCAGCCGCGTTTGTTGGAGTCGGCCGGGTAATCGCACACCGTGGAATCGCCGATCAAGGCGAGGGTGAGGCGCGGTGTCGCGGGGTCCTCTGCGCGGGTGACGGGGACCAGCGTTCCGGGGACGAGGGTGAGCGCAAGCAGGAGCGCGGCGATCGGGAGCTTGGCCATTGTTCGATGAGCCTTCGAATGCCTGCGTAGGGCTGGCGTTTGCGCCATGCCTTCCGGGGGGACGAGGCACGTCGCAAGCGACGGCCCTACTCGGGAGGGCGGTGTGTCAGGGGGCGACGGTGAGCGTGCCGGCGGAGCCGTCGGTGATGAGGCTGGCGTGGGTTTGTTTGAGCTGGTCGGCGGTGTAGGTGCCGGCGGCGAGCGGCTGACCGGCGAGGGTCGCGGCGGGGGCGGTGATGGCTTTGTTGAGCGTCAGGAAGGCGCCGGCGGCGACCTCGAGGGGGCCGGTCCATTTCTGGTCGTTGGCGAAGGCGAGGGTCGAGCCGGTCCGCACGACGATCGTGCCGGTGTAGGCCTCGAACTTCATCACGCCGAGGCTGACGGTGGTGTTGCGCACGGCGTTGCCAGTGCCGATGACGAGGTTGGACGGCCCCGTCAGCGTCCCGACGGTGAGGTCGATGCCGCGCATGCCATCGGTGCTGTGGAAGACGAGCAGGGGGGAGGTGAGGATGAGGCGGCCTTTGACGGTGAAGAGGTAGCTGGCGCCGTCGCGCACGCCTTGGTGGAGGCCGGCCTTTTCACCGGTGACTTCCCAGTCGCCGGCGATCGTCTGGCTGGCGCGCTTGATGTCGATGCGTCCGCCCGCTTGGAGAAGTTTTCCGCCGGAGAACACACCGTTGGAACGGACGTATTTGCCGTTGGTGTTGTAGATGTCAGCGGCGTTGATGGCGGTGGCGGGCGTGCCGGAACCATTCGGGGCGGAGTTCCATAGCGAGGGACTTTTCCAAGACGCATCTTTTTCGATATCTTGGGTGAGATACCACACGGCCTGGGCGTGCGCGGCGACGGCGACCGAGGAAAAAAGGAAGAATGTGCCGAGAACGCGAAGGGAGAGAATTCGAATAACGGAGGTGGTCATGAGAGCGGAAAAGCAGCAGCCGGATTTCCGGCCTGGTCCGGCACAAGTCCGGTTCAGGTTCAGTCAGCGGGGATCCACTGGGTGTGACCATCGAAGTAGGCGACACAGCGCCCTTCGCGATGACGATAGGACCACGTCGCGCTGGTCTTACGTTCGTTGTCCCACTTGTAACTTGCGGAAGGGGCTTGATAGAATTGGAAGTCGAGTGCGTCGGAGAAGGCGATGCCTTTGGCCAGATTGGCGATGGTGTTCTGGTTCACCCGCGGGAAGTTCCCGTTCTTATCCGCCACGGCGCCGGCCGGACTGTAGCCGTAGCCGGGGAAATTCTCTTTCTCCCAGACGTTGGTGATGTTGGAGATGAGGCCCGTGACGGCGGTGGGGCACTTCAACGAGTCCACAAAGCTGTGATCCACGTTGTAGCCCTTTTTGTCTGCATTCAGATAGCGAAGAAAGTCCTCCTGCGTGATCCACCAGTTGCCGCCGGTTTTAAGGCTGACGAAGTAGCCGCGATTGTCGGCGGCGTGAAGCATGTTGGCGGCCTGGATCTGGCGAAGGTTGGCGAGACAGCCGGACTTCTGCGCGGCCTCACGCACCCGGCCCAGGGACATCAGAAGGATCGCGACGAGGATCCCGATGATCGCGACGACGGTGAGGAGCTCGATCAGGGTAAAGCCGCGCCGTTGCCGGGGGCACCGATGAGAAAAATGGAGACGGGCGGGGTTCATGCCGGGGACGTTGGAAAATGGGGTGGGGGCGGGCCTTGACTGCGGGCAGCGGCACCGGATGCCTGCTGCACGATCAACCTGCGCGAAGATTTCCCACGTCTCAATGCGCCCGTTTGTGAAGCTATAAAGCAAGCCGGTCGGGACTTAGTCGCTTCCCTGCGGTGCGCCGCTGCTTAATAGGTTCACGAGAAGGGGCGTTTACCGTCGCTCCGGGCGGGACAGTGTCCATGGTTCATGAACCCCCTTGCCGTCATGCCCCGAAACCGAAACTCCGTCTTCGCATTGCTGATCTGCGGTGGACTCGCCGCCATGGGAGCACCGTCGTTGTCCGCGGCCGATTTCCATGTGTTGCCCGAGGCGAGGGGCTCCGGGGACGGTAGTTCCTGGGCCAACGCCGCCGCTGCGCCGGCGGCCGACGGCTGGGGCGCGGAGATCGCCCGGCTCGCCCCGGGAGATGCCTTGCGTGTCGGCAGCGGTGCCTACCCAAAGGTAAAATTCGGCGTGGGCAAAGGCGGAGCCAAGGGCGCTCCCATCGTGATTCTTGGCGAAGACACCGGCGGCGGCCTGCCGGTGTTTCGCGGTTCGTGGGCCAAGGAAAAACCCGCGGCGGGCGAGATCTTTTGCACGATCGGGCTCAACGCCGGTTTTGTGACGATCAAAAACCTGCGCATTGAAAACTACCTCGCCGCCATCGTCACGTCGGGCGGCAACGAAGGCCTGGTGATCTCCGGCCTTGAGGTGAAGGACGTGCGCATGGGCGTCACCTTCAAAAACAACGCCCGCGCCGACAATCCCTCCACTTGGACGCGCGACGTGCTGGTGGAAAATTGCACGTTCCAGGGATTCACCAAATCCGCGCTGCGCTGGGAGGGCGGTAATCGAGATTTCCGCATCGTCAACTGTCATGGCGACGCGGGCGGAAAGCCTTACGCCACCGATCCGTTTCACATGATTTACGATATCCGCGGCGATACCCGGAAGGATCTCCCCGACATCATCGGGCGGGTTCACGACAATAACATTACCTTTGCCGGCTGCACTGCCCGCAACGCCTGGCACGAGGCTCCGGCTGGAAAAAATTACTGGAACGGAGACGGCTTCGTCGCCGAGCGCGGCGTGAGCAAACTCACCTTCGTTGATTGCATGGCGTTCGATTGCACCGATGGCGGCTGGGACCTGAAGGCCGATGGCGTGGTCTTCAAGGGCTGTGTTGCGTTCCGCAACAAGCGCAACTTCCGCATCTGGGGCGAATCCTCGTTTGAGAACTGCATCGCGGGCTACCCGGTCAAGCGCGGCGGCAGCGGTGGCGCCGCCAACTTCGGTGTGTATACGAAAGGCGCGCTTGTGCTGGATCGCTGCACGTTGGTCGGCGATGCCCCCCCGTTCGACATCGAGGTGAAGGGAGCGAGCCCCGACGCAACTCACGTTCGTATTTCCAACAGTCTTGTTGTTTCGGTCGAGAAAGAGCTGCCTCCCTTGGGGAAACAGGTGACGGCCACCGATACCGAGCAATTCATTTTCGCCAAGGCTCCCAAGGGCCCGGTGTTCACGACTGCTCCGTCCGCGGATTGGGATGGCCGGGGCACCGCCTTCAATTCACTCCCCGCTTACGGGAGCCAGGGGTTCCGCCGCGAGGCGGCCCGCTGAAAAGTAACGCGGTCCGTGCTGCTCTCCAACCGCTTCGCGCCACGCCAATCCCCCGGCTTGCCTTGTCCCTCGCGGACACCGACGCTGCGGACTGCTTTCAGCCCCTTTTCCCCGTGGGACGCAGAATCACTCTCAAGGACATTGCCGCCCGGTGCGGCGTCAGCGTTGCCGCCGTATCCTATGCCTTGCGCGACAACCCGCGCATTCCTGCGTCCACCCGCCTCGCGATCCGGAAGGCCGCCGATAAACTCGGCTACCGCCCGGATCCGTTTCTCTCGGCGCTGGTGTCCTATCGGCCCGATGTGAAATCGGCGCGGGTGCTGGGCGAAGTCGCAGTGATTTACCCCTGTGAAAAAGAGTCCCCGCACTCGCGTCTGTTTCGGTTCCATCGCGAGTGCTTTGGGAAACGCATGGCCGAGCACGGCTACTCCGTCTCCGATTTTTATCTCAACACGCTCGATTACTCCGCGAAACGCCTGCGCCAGATCCTGCTCGCGCGCAACATCCGCGGCCTCGTCCTCGGTTGGGGCTTCGAACCGCAGACGCTGCCCGATTTTCCATGGCAGGAATTCGTCGTCGTCTCCACCGAGCGCGTCATCGTCCATCCCTGTCTGGACCGGATCAGCATGAATCATTTCCGCGCGATTCGTGACGTGATGGACCGGATCCGCGCCAAGGGCCACCATCGCATCGGATTGATTTATCACGACGACGCCCCGCTCGCGGTGAAGAAAAATCTTCTCGGCAGCTACCTTGTGGAGATGGAGATGGCCGGCGAGCTCGACGCCCGTCTTCACGCATTCGAATACAAGCGTGGCGAGTCGTCCGCCCGCTTCCTTAAATGGCTTCGCGCCAGCCGGCCCGACGCACTCCTCAGCCATCGCCGGATCGATCCGGCGTTTTTTGAAAAGGCGGGAGTGCGGTTTCCGCGCGATTACGGTTATGCCGTCGCGGAGATCGATGACGCCGAGCCCGGAGTCGACAGCGGAGTCTACGTGGTGGAGGCGATGGGACAGATGCTCGCCAACATGCTGATTCGGAAAATCGTGACCTACGACAAGGCCACCCTCGACAGGGAGGGGCAGATCCTCCTCGTCAACGGCGTGTGGCACGATGGCGTCACGCTCTGAGCCGCGTCGCGTAGGGCTGGCGCTTGCGCCATGCCTTTCCGTCGTCGTCGACGTTCGCGGAAGGCGCGCCGCAAGCGACGGCCCTGCATTAAGGCGGCGGATCGTTCCGCGCTGCTTAATAAATTCAGCAACGCGGGCCTTCTCTCCGGCGGTGACGCTGCGACGCTGGGCCCACGGCTGCCGCAGATGCCGCCGGAACCCGCAATCCACCCCCCGTAATGAAAGCGAAACACGCCGTTTTCCTGCCGCACGCCAACATCCAGTATAGCCAGCTTCCCCCGGAGCGCCGGCGCTGGGTGATCGAGCATTCCTACGAACCGCTCTTCGATCTGGTTGCCGAGGGCGGCTATCGCCTCGGCTTCGAGGCTTCCGGAGAAACGCTTCGCGCCATGCATGACCTCGCGCCGCGGGTGCTGGGCAAGTTGAAGGCGCTCGTCGGTGCGGGCCAGATCGAGGGCGTGGGGTCGCCCTACACCCATATCATGCTGGCCAACCTTCCGCCGGAGGTCGGCCTCAAGTCACTGCGGGACGGCCTGCGCGCGTGGGAAACCTATGTCGGCGTGCGTCCGCGCGTCGGCTGGAACCCCGAGTGCAGCTGGGCGGATTTTCTGCCCGATATTTTCAAGGAGGCCGGTTACGAGGCGCTCGTGATGGATGGCGATTCGCTGCTGCTTTCGTTCGACGACGTGCGCAAGGCCACCGGCCTTCGCTTCGACGTGCGCGGGCACAGCAACAAAAACAAGCTCTTCAAGATCGAGGACTACATCGCCGACAAGGAGCACTACCTGCGCTACCTCACCAACTACTCGACCGCGTCGAACGGACTGAAATTGATTTTCCGCGCCGACTTCATGGGCAATCCCATGCTCTGGTATCTCATGGGCGCGACCGAGGGCAACCGCCAGCACCCGATCGTGCTCGAGGAGATCGACGCGATGTTGAAACGCTGGGGTGCGCGCATCGAAAGCACCGGCAACTTCATCCTCCCGTATGCCGAGGACGCCGAATACATCGGCACCAGCGCCTATTTTTATGTGAAGCAATTCGGCCAGGCGCGGTTTTTCGAGCCGGAGCCGGAGAGCGTGGCGCGCTTCCGGCAGATGCTGGAGTGCGCGATCGCCAACGGCTACACGCTCGCCACGCCGGGCGAAGTGCTCGATCTCCCGCAGGCGCCGCTGGCCAACGAGCAGGTCGCCTCGATCGAGAACGGCATCGCCTGGCACGGCGGCACCGCCAAGGCCTGGAGCAACACGCATTATTCGCGGGTGCTCGACCCCGTCTGCCAGATGCTGCTCGCCGGGCTGAAGAGCGTGTGCGCGCATGCCGGCAAGGACTTTGCCACGGCCAATGGCAACATTGACGCCGCCTTCAAAAAAATCATTTCCGCGTGTGTTTCCGACTGTCGCTGGCCGCCCGCGCCGACTTCCCCCGGCCGCTTCAACGTGCGCGAATGCCTTGACGATCTCCGTGCCGCCAACGACCTGATCGCCCGGGTCATGGTCGAGCACGGCTTCGGCGACCGTCGCTCGCTCTATTCACCGGAGCTGATGAAGTCGCAGATCGACGCCGTCGAGGAAGAGCTGATGGCGCTGCCGTATTTCGGCGAAAAAACGGCGAAGCTCATCGAGCCCGAGCCGCAGCTGGCATGAGCGGTCGTTGAAGCGGGAGGATTAAAATAATCGCTGCGGAGTTCCGGTGTAGGGCCGTCGCTTGCGACGTGCCTGGATCGAATGCGCTTGCGGTGCGTGCAGGAGGCACGTCGCAATCGACGGCCCTACCTTCGGGCTCGACTCGCAATCGATGCGCGAGCCCGCCGGTCCGGCGTCTGGAACATCGGGTGAAAAGCGGAATGACACGGACCGACAACCTGCCCAACGTGGATGACATGCGCATTGCGGTCATTTCCGACACCCACGGGCACTATCCGGCCGACTTGCCGGAGAAACTGCACGAGGCCGACGAAATCTGGCACCTCGGTGACGTAGGGGAGCCCGGAACCTTGGTGGAGTTCGAGCAACTCGGCGTGCCGGTGCGGGTGGTGCGGGGCAATTGCGACAACTGGATGGCGTGGCCGCTTGCGCTGGACCTTGTGCGGGAGGACGTGGCCTTTCACCTCGTGCACATTCCGCCGAAACGGGTGCCACCGGGGACACGGGTGCTGTTGCACGGACATCTCCACGTGCCGCGCGACGAGGTGGATGTGCGTGGCGTGCGCTGGCTGAGCCCGGGATGTATTTCGCAGCCGAGGGGAAAGGGGTGCAGCTTCGGCTGGCTGACGGTCGAGGCGGGTCGCTTCAGGTGGGCGTGGGTGAAGCTCTGAGCTGCAGGCGTCCCAATCCAGTTTGTCACTTATTAAGTGACAAACTGGATTGAGGGCGGGAGGCGATGGCGCTGGGCGGAGAGGGAGGAGGACGGTGGCCCGGGGCGTGAGCCGGGGGGAGGGTTCGCCGGTGGAGGAGGCAGCGTTCCCTGGGCTGACGCTCAGGGCCACGGGAGGCATTCCGCGAAACATCACGCTGGCGCCGGGGTCGGCGATTCGTTTACTCGCGGCTCAAACGTGAGCGAGGTCGAGCAATCCAGTTTCTTTGATTTTTTCGGCGGCTCCCGCGCGGAGGCCGGAGTCGAGGCGCCGCCGGAGAAGCCCGACGTCATCTTCGAGCGCAGCGCCAAGGCGACGCGCTACCGGCTGACCTTGAAAAAGGACGGCACCGCCGTAGCCATTATTCCACTACGCGGCAGCGAGCGAGAGGCGCGCGCCTTCGTCGAGGAACACCGCGACTGGCTTGAGCGCGCGCGCGAGCGCCAGAAGCACAAGCCGCGCGGCGCCACCGTGTGGACGCTGGGCGCGCATGTGTTGTGGCGCGGGGAATTGTCGGAGATTCGCAAGGCCAGCGAGGGAGACCGTCCGCAGGTGTGCATCGCGGCGGATGTGTTCCGTGTGCTGAAACTCGACGGCGACCTGCGGCCGACGCTGGAGGCGCATTTCCTGCGACTGGCCAAGGCGGAGCTTCCGGCCCGCACCTGGGAACTGGCGGCGGTCACCGGCATGGCGGTCAGCATGGTATCGGTGCGCAACCAGCGCACGCGCTGGGGTTCCTGCTCGGCGGACGGCGGGATTTCGCTCAACTGGCGGCTCATCCAGACCCCGGACTTCGTGCGCGACTACATTATTTACCACGAGTTGATGCACCTGAAGGAAATGAATCACTCGGATCGTTTTTGGGCGCGTGTCGAGGAGGTGTGCCCGGGCTGGCGCGAAGCGGAGCGATGGCTCAAGCGGAACGGTTCGTTGCTGGGGTTGTGAGAGTCGACGCGGCGTCACGCCGCGCTGGCTACGGTGAAAAACGATGCGGCAAGATGCCGCCTCTACTCTTTAAACAGCCGGAGCCGTGTGTGCGTGCCGCTGGCGGTAGGCACGGGGACTGTAGGTCGTGTGGCGGGTGATCAGCTTTGAAAAATACGCGAGGTCGGGCAGTCCGGCGCGGATAGCGACGTCGGCGACGGGCAGCCGGGTGGACGTCAGGAGATCGAGCGCCAGACGAAGGCGAAGACGGCCGAGGTATTGCACCGGGGACACTCCGTAACGGGAGGTGAACACGCGGTGCAGCGTGGCTCGATGGACTCCAAGGCGGGCGGTGAGCGCGGCGACGTTGAGACGGGCGTCCGTGAAATGCAGGTCGATCCAGGCTTTGGCTTGGGCGGCCGTATCGAGGCCAGGCCCGGGCGGGGGATTGTCGGTCTGGCGGCACGAGGCCAGAAGGAGGATCTCGTAGCCGAGCACGGATGCGCGAAGTTCGCCGTTTGATGTTGGATCCTGAAGGCAGGCGTCGAGTTGTTCGAAGAGGTGGGCGGGGCAGGGACCGGCGAACTGAATGCGGGCCAGGCTGTAGAGCGCGGGGAGAGTGCGATGGCGTCCACCGTCGAACGTGAGCCAGCGGTAGTCCCACCCCTCCGGGCCGGCGAGGAGATCGTGGGGTTCACCGGCCGCATAATAAAAGAGGACGCCGGGTTTGACCGCATGGGTGGTGCCGCGGGCGGTGAACGAGCCGCTTCCGCCGATCGACCAGAAGACTTGCAGGAAATCGCCCGGACCGCGGGGCTCGTGGCGATGGGGGGCGAGTTGATAGTGTCCGGCCGAGCGGACGTTGAGGGGCATGACCTGCGAGGGCGTGGTGTGCAGGCGATAACGTAGCATGCGACAAAACTGCAAAAAAGTGCGTCATTTATCCATCTTGGATTCCCATGCGGGGCGTCAAATTTACAAGTTATGCCTGTTTCCCCTTCCTGGTCCCAAGCGCAGCGTCGGCAGCGTTTTGAGTTTAATCCATGGTTTTTCCCCACGGAAGCCACCGAGGCGGAGAGAGCGGAGCAGCGTGCGCATCAGGAAGGCCTGTCGCAGGTGGCGTGGGCGGAGGTGGGCGCGTCCTGTTATCTCGCGCCCTCGGCGTCGATTACCGGATGGCCGGGGCGGGGACTGCGGCTGGGCGATCACTGTTTCGTGGCGGCGAACTCGTATGTGACCGATCAGGTGCACTTGGGAAATCACTGCACGTTGAACCCGTTTGTGACGTTGCGTGGAAAAATCGAGGGCGGGGACGGTATTCGCATCGGCGCGTATACCTGCATGGTCGGCTTCAACCATGGTTTTGCGGACCCGGACGTGCCGATTTTCCGGCAGCCACACACGAGCAAGGGCATTGTGTTGGGCGACGACATTTGGATCGGGGCGCAGGTGACGGTGGTCGATGGCGTGCGTATTGGCAGTCACAGCATCGTGGCGGCGGGAGCCGTGGTGACGAAGGACGTGCCCGACTATGCGATTGTCGGAGGGAATCCGGCGCGGGTGATTCGAATGCGGAAGCCGGTGGCGGCCGTGGCGAAGGCGGGTTCGCTGGAAATAAAGCTGGAAAAATTTGGACGCAAAGTGAGCGAGGAGCTGGAGCCATTATTAAAAGGCTATCAAGTGAAGGCAAAGGCGGGTGGGATTGCTTATATCAATGAACGCGGCGGGCGGAAGCGCGTGCGGCCGTGGTGCGATGCGGTGGAGGTGGCGGCGATGTTCGGGCGGACGGCACCGGGCTACACTGCGGCGGAGTGGATCACGCGATTACGCGAGTTTCAGGACGCAAAGACCGGACTGGTGCCGGAGCATATTCCGGAAGACAGCGGGTTTAATCCGCCGCCGCCGGCGGATCCGGCGTTCGCTCACCGCTATAATACAATGATTGTAAACTATGCACTCGAGTGTCTCGGGTCCAATTTGGCGCGACCGGTGAAGAACGCGGCGGACGTGACGGCCGCGAAGCTCCGGAAACATCTGGCGAGTTTGTCGTGGGAGCGGACGGCGTGGCATGCGGGCGACTGGATTGATTGTTATGCGTCGAGTTTATTGCCCAATATAAAATACTTCGAAATGAAGCCGCCGTTGGAGACGTTGTTTATTTGGCTGGATTCACACTGCGATCCCAAGACGGGGTTATGGGGTAAGTGGACCGAGGAATCGCGGTGGCTGCATCCGGTTAATGGATTTTATAGGCTGACCCGCGGCACTTATGCGCAATACGGGCGCCCCCTGCCGTATCCGGAGCAGGCGATTGATACGATTTTGATGCACACGGGGGACAAGGCGTTTTTCGCGGGCGGACGGGAGAACGCCTGCAACGTGCTCGATGTGGTGCATCCGCTGTGGTTGTGCCTGCGGCAGACGGATCACCGCCGGGAGGAAGCACAAGCTTGGGTGAAGAAGCGACTTCCGACGGTGCTGCGTCAATGGAAGACGGAGCGGGGATTCGATTTCGTAGTGGCGGGAAGCAAGCCGTCCCTGCAAGGCACCGAGATGTGGTTAAGTATTATTTACTTGATGAGCGACCTCCTCGGCTGCGCCGAGGCGCTGGGCTACCGCCCGCGCGGGGTGCACCGGCTGGAGCCGGCGATGGGGTAGCCCCTGCGTGCGTCAATATCCCTCGGGGGCAAATGAGCACCGAGCGTTACGATTTCGCATGGGGTGTATTACGTCTCTGCAACATTTTGCTATTATTTGTGTTAATAGCTTGCGGGGGTGTTGTCGTTCTCTATCTCGGCATGTCTTTATGTCCCTGATTTTCAATTTCGTGCGCGAGGCGAGAGCTTTTGCAGCCATCATTCACTCGGTCATCCTTGGTATTGTTTTCCTTAGTTCCTTGGCGGCTTCAGCCGTGTTGGCGGCTGTGGACGAGTCTTATGTATCTAGGGATGGGCTTCATCTCTGGCTGAATGCAGATGCTTTAGCCCGTGATCCTATCACCCAGCTAGGCCTTGATTCAGGCGATGCCGTTGCTCAATGGCCTGATTCATCCGGTCTGGGCAATCACGCCGTTCAGCCCACCTCAGCCAATCGCCCAACGTTCATTGCATCTTCTCTTAACGGCAGGGCGGTTGTCCGCTTTAGCGCAGCCTCAAAGCACTATTTATCAGTGGCAACACCATGGTTCAATCCGCCGACACTCACTTTGGTTGTTGTAGCTAAACGGACGAGTGGCACCGGCCTTGCAATGGTCGCTGATAAGTATAACGGCAGCACGACATACGGTATTACGTTCAATTCAGCCAGTGTTTGCGCCGCTTACATCAACAAC
>JAQSWS010000015.1 GCA_029266495.1 Rariglobus sp.
AGGCCGTCGGGTAATCAGCTTTCGGCGGTCTCAGGGAGCGTGTGCCAGTAGCGCGGGTATTTGTGACGTCGAGTGGTGCGATGATAGACAACTGCGATGGCGATCAGCATGAGTGTGCCTGCGAGGGTGGAGGAAACCAGAAAGCCCCAGCTTGGCTTGGCGAGAAAAACAATGATTGCGTTCGATCCCGCCGGCGGGTGCACCGTGCGGGTGAGCATCATAAAGCCCACGCCAAGTCCGGTGGCCATGCCGACGGCCCACCATTCGGGGCCGAAGACCGCCAGGCACCCCAGAGCGATGACCGAGGCCGAGAGATGGCCGACCACCACGGAGCGAGGCTGTGACAACGCCGCCTCGGGCAATGCAAATAACAACAGAGCCGAGGCACCGAAGGACCCCAGCAGCATCAATCCCTCCGTCGACATGGCGACAAAGGACAGCGCGGACACCGCAACCAAGGCTCCGAGGCTGGCGAGGACGATCTGTGATTTACGAAAAACGGGGGACATGGAAAAGCCGTTCATGAAAACGATTCATCCGGGGCCGGCCAGCATTTTATCGTATCACGATATATATGGGGAAAACCAGGCGCGCGGAGTCGGAGGGTGCTTTGGCCGCGGTGCCGGCCGGGGCGTTGATTACCAGTGCAGGTATTCGCCTTTTTCCAGACCGAGGGCGAACTCAACGAAGAGCTGCACGGTGCGTTCGACGTCTTCGAGATCCACGATCTCGCTCGGAGTATGCATATAGCGCAGCGGGATGCTCACCAGGCCGGTTGCGATGCCGCCGCGCCCCACCTGAATCGCGCGGGCGTCGGTGCCGGTCGGACGTGGATCGGCTTCGAGTTGATAGGGGATTTTAAGTTTCTTCGCCGCCTTCACCAGGCGCTCAAACACCTTTGGGTTGATGTTGGGGCCGCGGCAGATGATCGGACCTCCGCCCAGCTTCGTCTCGCCGTATTTACGCTGGTCGCAATCGGGATGATCGGTGGCGTGGCCCACGTCGACGGCGAGCGCGATGTGAGGGTTGACGGCGTAGGCTGCGGTGATCGCGCCGCGCGTGCCGATCTCCTCCTGCGCGGTGGCGACGGACACGAGTCTGGCGGTGAGTTTTTTCTTTCCGGCGGCGAGGCGGATCAAGGTTTCGCCAACGACGTAGGCGCCGACTTTGTTGTCGAAGGCGCGGGCGGTGCCGACGCTGCCATGGATCAATTCAAACTCATGATCGTAGGTGACCGTGTCGCCGATCGAGATGCGTTCGAGCGCTTCTTTTTTGGAGCGGGCGCCGATGTCGATCCAGATCTCGTGAATTTCAGGGACCTTCTTCCGGTCGGATTCGTCCATGAGGTGGATGGCGCGCTTGCCGGTCACGCCTTTGACCGGGCCGTTTTCCGTCTGGATCACCACGCGACGCCCGGAGATGACCGTGCGATCGTGGCCGCCGATGGTGTCGAAGTAGATAAAGCCGTCTTTGTTGACGTAGGTGATGATGAGGCCGAGTTCGTCCATGTGGCCGGCGAGCATAAGCACGGGATCGCCCTTGGGGTTGAGCGTGGCGATGCGATTGCCCATCGCGTCCTTGTCATAGGTGGCGGCGGCGGGTTTGACGTAATGGTCGAAGACTTTTTGGGCTTCGAACTCCGCGCCGGACGGCGAGCGGGCGTGGAGCAGATCGACGAGGAACGCGGGGGCTTGGTATTTCGACATGTTAAGGAGAAAGGGTTGAAACCACGAAATACACGAAACACATGAAAAGAAGACCGAAAAGGCCGGCCGGCATTATTCGGTTTTTTTCCGCAAAAAAAAACGCCTCACGGTGAGTGAGGCGTTGCAGGTGGCGGGAGGCCAGGCCGATGGTGGCTGAGAGACTATGGCGTCCTTCGCTGCCAGATGCGGATGTAGTCGATGACGTAGTCCCAATTGGATTCGTCCGCAGTGACGTGTTTCATGGCCTCCTTGGCGAATTCGATGCCGATCTGATTGGTCACCAGCACGTGGGCGGGCGGGGCGTTCCACTCGTAGTAGACCTGTTTGATCGGATGGCCATCAAGCAGCCAGATCGGGCGGTTCTCATGCCAGTCCAGTGCGAACACGTGGAAGTCCTCCGAGAAGTCCATGCCCGGGACGTATTCGTTGTCCTTGTTCAGGGCGGAGAAGATGGCGTAAGGGTTGCCGTATTTTTGAGGTTGTTTGTTGGTCTGAATGTTCACCGCAAGCTCGCGGGTTTTCTCGCGGCCCTGCCAGTTGAAGAACTCGAAGATGTCGATTTCAGGGGGCCAGGGGAGCGCGGAGAACGTGCCGTCGGGATACTGGACGCCGGGATTGAGCCAGAAGGCGGGCCAGGCGCCGATGCCGCGGGTCAGCTTGGCGCGCATCTCGACATACATGCCGGGAACGACGGGGAACTTGCCCCGGAGCATGCCCGATTCGATTCCGCCCTTGCGAAGGCCGCCGCCTTCCGGGATCCGGGCCTTGAGGGTCAGGGTGTCGGGTCCGAAAACGTGGAGGGACTTGGGGCTGTCCTCCGGGTAATCACGGTGGATGGTCCAGTAGGTGGACAACGTGTCGAGCCGGCCTTTGTCGTAAATGTAGCGGTAGAAAAATTCTTTATCCAAATCATCGCGGTTGCGGATCGTCGCATCCGGCCGGCTCTTGCCGAAGGTCCAATCCTTTACGAGGACCAGATCCTGCCCGTAAGGCCGTTCGTGATTGGTGGGAGAGGTGGTGCGGGTGATGTAGGGCTTGGATGCGCCGGCCGCCACTTTGGGGGCGCTGCTGGCGGCGGCCGCAGCGGAGGCTTTGTAAGCGCGGAGGTTGGTGAGCAACACCGAGAACGGCGTTTTGACCGGATCGGTGAATAGTTTGATCGAGGTGATCCGGCCGGGATCGAGGGCGTATCCGGCTTTCCCGAATTCTTTTCCAAACGGCACCTTGAGCGTCTTGGTTTCGCCCGGCTGGAGCCGGAGCACGTCGACACTCCACGCGTTGCCTTCAGCCGTGTTGCCCACGCGGAGATATACGGAGACATCCGTCTTTCCCGGGTTGTTGACGTCGATTTGAACGCCGGAAAACCCGGAGAGGTCCCAGCCAGGAGAGGCGGGAAAGTTAATGCCGGGGTAACCCTTGGATGCCGGGAAATCGACCTTGATCATCGGCCGGCTGCTGGTCGCGGACGTGCTGATCCCAAACGCCGCGTTGGAGTCGGCGGTGATGCCCTCCAGGCTGAGCGTGCCTTCGTAGCTATACAGTTCCCCGGTCTCGGGGGGCTTGGAGGCGGCACCGAGTGTCGCCGGGGCAAACAGCAGGGTGAAACCGACGAACAGCGACGGCAGGATCTTATGCAAGAATGGAGGGATCATCTGGAGGAGGGGTCAGGCCTTCGGAGGCGATGGGTAATCAACGAAAGAAGGACGCATCCGCCGCAAGGGAAAGGCTGTTGAACAGTTGCGCACCGGGCTTGAGCCCGGCCGGAGGTGGAAACAAAAAATGCGTAGTTAAAGTTAACTACACATTTTCAACGGATCGTTTTCCTTAAACCGGCCGGGCGGTGCGTTTGCCTCGCCGGCGGGCGATCATGGTTCCGGCCAGAGCGACGGCTCCGGCAAAGGCGGTGTAGAAGCCGCGAGCTGGAGAAACCGTGTGGAAGAAAACACGAAGCTGCTGGAGGTCGTGCTTTGGGAAAACGAGGCAACGTCGTAGGCGCCCATGGTGGCGGTGGTGCCGTCGCCGTTCTCCAGCCAGCTTTCGTAGCCGTCCAGGGTGAAAATCCAGGTTGTCGCCACACCTGCGCCGGCGCCGGCGGAGAGGGTCGTGCCGACATTCACAAAGCTGTTGACGAACAAGTAAGTCGCATCCGTCACCAGGTTGGTCGTGGTGGACGACGACGCGGAGGTGCCGAAGCTTACCGTGGAGGAATTGCCACCGCCCGCTTTCGCATTCGATTGAAAATAAGATGAACCACCGCCCGTGGTAACGCCCGTGTTGATACGCAGCGAACCGGTTCCGGCCGAGGTTCTCGAATTAATCTGGACGAGATAACTATTATAAAGCGTCCCGGTCTGCGCCGCCACGTTCAGGCTCGCCCCGAGGATCGCCGTGCCGCCGTTGCCGGTGGTGGCGATTGCGTTCACGGTCAAGGCGCCGCCGTTCGTAGTCAGGAATGAAGAACCAAACGAGAGCCCGGTGCTCTTGTAGTTCGCACTGCCGCTGGCGCCGTTGCTGCCGGTGGTTACCAGCGAGTAATTGCCGGCGAGCCCCGTCGCGTTGGTGGCAACGCCACTCATGGTCGCTCCGTTGGCCAGTCCATAATCGAAGTCTTCATAGACAAGAAGGGCGGCCTGGCTGACGGGAGGGACGCTGAGCGCGAGGAGCGGGATGAGTATTTTTTTCATGGGGGTGGATTGATTGCAACGACACCCGCAGGAACCCGGCAGACGGACCTTGACGCAAAACTGATTTCTCCTGAACAGTTCAAATATGGGAGTCACGCAACGACAGCTGGCAAGGGATCTGGGCCTGTCGCTCGCGTGCGTTTCGATGGCATTGGCGGATAACCCGGCAATTTCAGCCGCGACGCGCCTCAGGGTGAAGACGCATGCCGAAGCCGCCGGCTATCGTGCAGACCCGTTTGTTTCCGAGGGGATGTCACGCATCAGTCGCCGCACGGTTTTCCGGGAGGTTCTCCATGTGATCGGCGATGTTCCACTGGACCGGCAAGGCCCCCGCGCGCTGCTTTGGGAAAGCCTGAACCGGCGGGCCGAGCATCTGGGGTATCACGTGGATTACCGGTGCCTGAACCTGACAAATCCGGATGCGATCGCGCGCTGGCATCGGGTTGCGCACAGCCGCGGGGTGCGCGGGGTATTTATCTATCCGCTTTCACAGGTTTACGCGTCCATCAAACTCAAGTGGAGCCGTCACGTGTGGGTGGCGATCGGGGACTCGTTGCGCTATCCCGATCTGCATCGCAGCGGTCGCGACTACGTGCGGGATACCCGGAGAGCGCTGACTTATCTGGGCCAACGGGGCTGTCGTCGGATTGGGTTCGCCAATTTTTGGGACCACGAGGCCCGTGTGGGCTATCCGCTGCTGCAAGCCTCGGCCTTGCAAAACCAGCTTCAGGGCGGGGTGTTGAAGCGTCCGTTTCACGACATCACATCCGCGGATCAATCGGAGTTGCTCGTGTGGAGCCGCAAGGAGCGCCTCGACGGCATGGTCCTTGGATTTGACGGAGACCACATCTCGAAAAATCTGCGGGCCTGGTTGAAGGATCATCCGCACGCGTTTCTGGCCGCGCCGGATCAGAACGGACCTGCCCCGGCGTTCTGGCCCAATTACGAGATGATCGGCCAGGAGGCGGTCAACCTGATGCACCGCATGATCGCCAGCAATGGTTTCGGCATTCCGGTGTATGAACAAACCGTGCTCTCGACCTCGCGGTGGCTGGGTGAGACCGGCATCCCCGAGCCTTTGGTTTAGCCGCCTGGCGCCGGCGGTTCACTTCTGAATCTGATCGGCGATCTCCTCCAGCGGATAGGTGAGAATCTCGGCGAGGGTGGGGTGATACCACGGAGCGCGGAGCAGATCGAAAACGGTGGCATTCATCGCGAGCGGTCCGTTGAAGATGTGGATCAACTCGCCGGCGTGTGGGCCGACGATCTCGGCGCCGAGGATGCGGCCGCGTCGCGGCTCGGCGATGACTTTCACGTAGCCGTAATTTGCGTCCATGAGGATGGACTTGCCGTGGTCGTTGAACGGGTAGGACGAGACGAGGAATTTTTCACCGTGTTCAACCAAGTCGCGTTCCTGCAGTCCGATCGTGGCGAGTTGCGGGTCGGTGAAAACGACGTTGAGGAGCAGCCTGTGGTCGATCGGCTTTGGCTTTTTGGAACCGAAGGCATGACGGGCGGCGAGTTCTCCCTGGGCGACGGCGAGATGGACGATATCGTGGGGACCGCAAACATCGCCGCCGGCGTAAATATGACTGGCGGTGGTTTGCTGCCAGCGGTTGATCCGCACGCGACCCTCCGGCGAGAGCTTCACGCCGGCGGCGGCGAGGTTGAGGCCGGCGGTGTTGGGCTCGCGTCCGAGGGCATTGAAGAGGTAACGCGCACGGCGGGTGACGGTTTTGCCACCCGTGATGAACTTGACCGCGACGCCTTTGGCATCACCCGAGACGCTCTCGATTTTGGTGTCGGAGTGCAGCTCGATGCCTTCGTCGCGAAAGGCCTGTTGAACCACCGCGCTCGCATCGGGCGAGTGGTCACGAAGGATGTTTTTGCTCCGTTGGACGAGAATGACCCTGGAGCCGATCCTGCGGAGAAACTGGGCGAGTTCGCAGGCGACGATGCCTCCGCCGAGCACGATCACGCTTTCGGGAACGAAATCGAGGTCGAGCACGTCGTCACTGGTCCAGAACGGAGTCGACGCGAGGCCGGGCACCGGCGGGACGCTGATTTTGGAGCCGGTGCCGATGAGGAATTTTTTAGCGGAGAGGGTGCGTCCGTCGGAGAGCTCGACCGTATGCGGGTCGAGGAAGCGGGCATGGCTGCGGTGGATCTCGTAGTTGCCGGAGGCGAGGGCTTGTGCGCGGTAGTCGGCGAAACCGCCGATGATCTTTTTTTTGCGCGCATGGAGCGCCTTCATGTCGGCCTTGGCGGAGGGAATGCGCAGGCCGAAGGTTTTTCCCTTCTGGGCGAGGTGGAGGACTTCGGTGGAATAGAGGAGCGTCTTCGACGGCATGCAGCCGTTGAGGATGCAGAGTCCGGCGATTTTTTTTGCACCGTCGACGATTGCGACGCGTTTACCGAGACTCGCGGCAACTCGCGCGGCATTAAAGCCGGCGGAGCCGCCGCCGATCACGAGAAAATCGTAGGGCTTGGACATGGGCGGAGAATACCCGTCTAGCGGCCTTTGCCAAACAGCATGATGTGGATTGTCTTCAGGACGATGGCCGCATCGATGAGGAAGGAGAAATGCCTGATGTAGTAGAGGTCATATTCCAGCTTGCGCAGGGTGTCATCAAGATTGGCCCCGTAGGGGTAGTTGACTTGGGCCCATCCCGTGATGCCGGGTTTCACGAGATGACGGAAATGATAACAGGGGATCTTTTCCTCGTAGTGATCGACGAGCTTGTCCCATTCGGCGCGGGGGCCGATGAGGCTCATGTCGCCGAACAGAACGTTCAGCATCTGGGGGAGTTCATCAAGACGGCTTGCGCGGAGGAATTTTCCGATGCGCGTGATGCGCGAGTCGCCGACCTGGGTGTAGGAATCCTTCCCGTCGTTCGGGCGCATGGTGCGGAACTTAAAAATGCGAAACGGCACTCGATTCCTGCCGATGCGCGTCTGCCGGAAAAGCACGGGACCCCGGTCATCGACCCAGACGGCGAGTGCAATGGCGCCGAAGAGCGGAGCACCAGCCGTGAGTGCAAACAGTGAAAGCAGGATGTCGCTCAGGCGTTTCAGGCGCTCGAATACGGGCTCGCGGGTGATTTTGAAACCCTCTTGGAAGAGCCAGGTCTGGTTGAGGCGGTAGAGGGGGATCTTGCGCCAGTAGACCTGGTGGAAAAGTTCGAGCGTATAGGTGGGCACGCCGCGGAAATAGAGGTCAACGAGACGGTGGGAGAGACGGGCGCGGAGTTCGCGATTATTCTCCCGGAGGATGATGGCCTCCACCTCCATGCCGCCGCTTTCAATTTTTGCGAGAAGCTCATCCACAACGGCATCGTCCTCGGGGGAGACTGAAACGATGGGGTGGGTGCAGTCCATCCGGACGCACTCCCGGGAGAAGACCTCGACGTTTACGGGATCGCCGACGAAGACCAGCGAGCGATGACGGCGGGCCGCGATATTGGCCGAATACGCCGTTCTCCGGTAGGCCAGCGAAAGAGGTGTGTAGATAAAAAAGCTGAGGGCGATCACGCCGCGGCTTTGCTGGAGAGGGTAACCACCGGTGAAAAAAACGAACGTGAACAGCAGGGTTCCTACCAAGGCGGCGAGCAGGGCGATGATGTGCTCGCTGGTGTAGTCGAGGCTCATCATGTCGGTCTGCGGCTTGTAGCCGTCGATGAGGAAAAAAGCGGTCACGACCAGCAACACCGGCAGGGCGAGCGGCCAGAGAATCCATTCACCGAAGACGATGATGCCGCGAAACCAGGCGACCGTGTTGAAGACCGCCATGAGCACGCCTATGTCCAGCAGAAGAATGCCGAGGGTGGCTTTGCGATGCGTGTGCATGAGACGTCGGCTGCAGCGAAGCGGGTTTAGGCGGATACGGCCAGCCGTTTACGGTGCAGGCGCCTTATCGACGGAGGCTTGCAGGTGTCGAATCTCCCGTGAAATGGCCTGTTCGTAATCCGCCAGAAGCCGGCAGTAGGCGAAGCCGGGCGCTCCATCAAGAAAGCCGCGGCGAAGGAAATATTGATAGGCGAAGCGCAGTGCGCCGCGTGCCGGCAGGTGATAACTGGCCTCCTTCATGGCGCGGCGACGTGCGAGCGGGTCCCGGCCAAAGAGGGCCTGCCACAACAGCCGTGCCGGGCGGCGCGCCGTCATGAAGGCGGTGGCTTCCGCCCTGGCGTAGCGGGCGTGCTTGGCCCTGATTTCGTCCTCACCCTGCGAGGAGAGGTTATGGAAATACGCCTGTTTCAAGCGCTCCATTCTCAGTCCGGGGGCCTCGCGCTGACCATGGCCTGCCTGAACAAAACGGAACCGCCGGGTGTGGACGAAGCGCGCCTGCCAGGCGGGATAGTCGGTGCAATGGGGAATCCAGCGGCCGCGGAACATCATGCGCGGGGCGGCAAAAAAACCGTCGAGTTTGTCCGTTTCCGGCGAGGCGGCGCGGGCGGCGCATTCGGCGACCAGCGCGGGCGTCAGGGTTTCGTCCGCATCGAGGTGGAAAACCCAGTCGTGACGGAAGGCGATCGCGTCGTGGGCATGGTTGCGCTGCTGGGCGAAGTTCTCGAAGCGGTTGACGACCACCCGCGCGCCGGCCGCGAGCGCGATCTCCGCCGTGCGGTCGGTCGAGCCGGAATCGAGGACCACGACGTCGTTGCAACCGGCGGTGCTGGCCAGGCAGGCGGGCAGGTTTTGCTCCTCGTTGAGGGTCAGGATGACGATGGAAAACATGGGCTTTTATCAGGCTCCGGACGGGGTCGCCCCTTCTTGAAGGCGTGCGTAGCGCACCGCGGAGAAGTAGACGGTCCAGAAGGTGACGAGCACCGCGCCGCTGGCGAAGGGGAATTCGATCCAGGCGTAGAGCGCGATCAGTATGCATCCAAAGAGTGGATACCCGACAAGGGGATGGGAAAGCGTTCGCCAGGGAACGGAAAGAAAGGGGACGAGCGTCATCAGCAACAGGAGGGTGGTGCCGGCGAAGCCTGTTTCCGCGACGGACTGAAGCCAGTCGGAATGGGCCTCAAGGTAGCTGGTTTCATACTGACGGTTGGATTCAAGCGGGCGGGGGCGGATGAGCATGAAGGCGGTTTCATAGCTCTCGAGACCCCAGCCAAAAACGGGTTTTTTCATGGCGAGGGTCCAGGTGTCCCGGTAAAGTTCGCTCCTGTCCTCGAAGACCGACTGGTTTTTCCCAAGGGCGACGAGGGTTTCGGTGTAGCGTTCGTGAATGGACCGGTGAGCCAGCCAGCCAACCGCGCCCAGGGTGAGGGCGGCAAGCACGACCAGGGCGAGCACCGGCGGCCATGCCGGCCGCCGTTGGGCGCGACGATGCGCGATGATGCGGGCAAGGGCATGAACAAGCACCAGCGTGACGACGACGGCGGCCATGCCGGTGGCCGCCCGCGAGGCGCTGACGGGCGCGCTGGCCGCGAGCAGCAGCACGCCAATGATCACGAGGGTAAAAGGCGAATGCCACAGGTCGCGGGCCCGATGGTTCAGGGCGTGGTAGAAAACGAGTCCCGCCGCGGTGGTGAGCCACAGGATCATGAAGGCGCCCCAGTGATTGTAGTAGATGAACGTGGAAAAAAACCGTTTGTTGGGCGAGGTCGCCGCACCGAAATAGAATCCTTGGGCGGACAATTTTTGAATCGTGCCGAACACCGCGAGCAGCACGGCGCTGGTGGCGCCAACGACCAGCAGCCGGCGCAAGGCGCGACGGCTGCGCACGACGAGCAGCAGGTTGAACGCGGCGAGATAAACGCCTGCGCCAAACGCGAGCTCCTGAAGGCTGGCCCCGGGATTGACTGTGCTGGGCCATCCCGGGTGGACGGCGCCGCGATGCACGAGAAGCGTTTCGTCCGCGGCTTTCATGGGGACGAAGCTGGGGTTGAAGCTGCTCGCGACGACAAGGATGACAAAGAGCAGCCACGGAAGCAGCCACCAGGCCTTGCGACGCGCTTCACGGCCGCCATCACCCGGCTGAAAAAAAGCGGCGAGGGTGAGGCATGCGCCCACATCCGCCCAAACGGTGAGCGCGGAGCGCATCCACCAGATGTTTCCTCCATAGATCCATCCCGCGGCGAGCAGCAAGATGCCGAGGTGGACCAGGACGGCGGTTTCGAGCCGTGATGAGGGAGTGGCTGACGAGACGCGTGTCATCCGGCGGAGGCGCGTAGCTCCTGGTAGAAGCCGGCGAGAGTCCCGGCGGTTTTCATCCAGGAGAATTCTTTGCGTGCCCAGGTGAGCCCGCGCTGCCCGCGGGCGTGGAGGGATTCCTCGTTTTCGGCGAGAAGGGCGTCGAGTGCCGCTCCATAGGCGGGCCATCCCACGCAACGACCGGCTCCCGTTGAGTTGAGCTCCTGCCAGGGGGCCGTGTCGGTCGAGAGCACGGGCACGCCACGCACAAGGGACTCGGCCACCACGAGGCCAAAGTTTTCGGAGTGGGAGGGCAGCAGAAAAAGCGAAGCAACCGCATAGGGTGGCGGGGTGTCAGTGCCATCATGGATGAGCACCCGGTCGCCGCCTCCCTGGCGAAGAGCGTAGGCTTCAAGTTGCGCCACGGAGTATTCCTCCGGGATGCCGACGAGCAGAAGGATCCAGTCGCCGCGCGCGGAGGAAAGCCAGAGGTCGATGAGTTCAAGCACCCGTTTTTTTGAGTGAAACCGGGAGTGGAACAGGGCGACGCGCCGTCCGTGGAGTGACGGGCAGGCGGCGCGCCAATGGAGCGTCGCGGAGCGTTCTTCCTCCGGATCGGGGACGGTGACACCGTTCGGGGCCACGCAGACGGGCTGGGTGAACCCGAGCCGGCGGATATCGCCGGCTTCATCCTCCGAGGTCACATGCCAGCCGGCGGCGGTGCTGAATGCCCCCGGATGAATCCATCGCGCGGCGAGTGATTTTTTCAGGCGGTGATGATTCCACGCCCATGCACTCATCATGCCGCGCGGTGAAATCACCAGGGGGGCGGATCTCCGGGCGGCGGCGCGGCGGGCATAATGAAGGGGGCGCAACCAGAGACCGTGGTGATGGACCACGTCGTGATCATTGCCGAGCAGGTGTTCGAGCAACGAGGCGGACGGTGAAATCATCTGTGGCCATTCGCGGGAGAAAATCCGGGTGGTCAGGCCATCGTCAACCCGGGCGGTGCCGTCGCCATCGGGAGCGGTGCTGAGCAATTCGACGGTGTCCCCGGCTTGGGCCAGGCCGGCGGCGAGTCCGCGGACGGATCGCGAAGGGCCGCCATGACGAGACTCGAGGCTGGCGACGATCTGGGTGATCCTCATTGCGGCTCGGGGCGGGGCTTGAGGGGACGGCAGGGGTGGCCGGCGCAAATCATGCGCGGAGGCTGGTCTTTCACCACGACGGAGCGGGCTCCGATGACGGCGAGTTCGCCGATGGTCACGCCGGGACCGACGAAGACTTCGGCGGCAATCCAGGCGTTTATCCCGATTACGATGGGCGCCGTGGTGAGAGGCATGCTCCAGCGAAGGAAATCATGCGAGCCGGCGCAAAGATGCACGCGCTGGCTGAGGTTGGCACCATAGGCGAGAGTGACCGGGGCGAGGTTGTAGATGATCACTTCGCGGCCGATCATGGAGCGCGGCGCGAGGTGGAGTTTCCACGGGAAAAAAATCTTCGCGGTGGGGAAGACGACCACTTGCGACGGGGCGGGGATATCCGCTCCCCAGAGCTGGAGCAGTCGTGCACGAAAGCCGTGCCAGGGGCGCGGACTCCAGCGAAAGAGGGTGGCCTGCACGACGGTCCAGAGCGTGCGCAGAACAAGTTCGCGTCGCGAAAAAGGCGTGACGCAGTTTTGACCGAGGTAGGGCGGTTCGCCGGACATGGGAAACAACTATGGGGATGCTGCCCCGCGGTCGAGGGGGGAGACGAGCGACTGGAAGTCTTTCAGGAGCCGGTTGGCGTAAACGGGGAAATCGTAGGCCTGGGCGTCGATGCCGGCCTGGGTGGCGAGGCTTGCCCTCCGGGCGGGGTTGGCGATGAGGCCGGCAAGAATGTCAGCGAGAACCGCGGGGGCATCGGCGCGGGTGTGATCGAACCGTTCGCCGTTGATTCCGGGCCGCACGAAATCGCGAAAGCACATGAGATCGGAGACAACCGGCACCGCGCCTGCGGCCATGGCCTCGACGGCGGCGACACCAAACGTTTCACCCTGAGCAGCGAGGCTTGGGTAGCAGAAGAGATCAATTTCGCGATAGCGACGGGCCAGCGCGGTCTCGTCGAACTCGGCGGGAGCGAACGTTACCCGGCCGGACGGCAGCGCGCCGGCCAGTCTGGCGGCCAGTGCGTCGCGATATTCCGGGCCGGAACCGCCGCGGGCGACGTCGACCGGGCCGCAAAACAGCACGCGCCAGGGAGGCAGTTCGCGCGAGGCGAGAAGGACGAGCGCGTCGACGAGGAGATCGAGACCCTTCTCACGGTGAAGACGACCGATGAAGCCGACGGTTATTTCGTCGGTGGCGATGCGCGGGCCGGAGAAGGCGGGCACGTTGACGGGATAACCGTAGACGCGGGCGGATGCCGCCCACCGGGGGCTTTCGGCGAGGATGGCGGCGAGGACGGGCGTGCTGGTCGCCATGACCCGCGCCACGTGATTGTAGGCGCGAAACTGACCCTTGGGCATGCGGCCGGGCATGACCACGACGCGCCCGACACCGGGTCGCAGCCATCCGAGCCAGCAAGGCAGGGCGACGGCGTTGACGACGGTGATGTCCGCCGGTGGCAGGCGGAAACAGACGCGCAGGCTCCAGATGAAATCGAGCACAAGGTTTCGCCAGAGTTTTTTCGTATGGGCGAAGCCAGGTATCCGGAAATAGGTGACGCCGTCCTTTGCCTCCCGATCGGGCCAGCCCGGCCAGGAGCGCGAAACGAGGGTGACGTCGTGTCCGTGGCGGGCGAATTCCAGGGCGAGCCGGTGCCAGGATTTCTCGGCGGCTCCACCGGCGACGGGCGGGACGGGGAGAAAAAAGCCCATGACGATGGTGATCTTCATGAGGCGGGGAAGAGCGAGGCGAGGGCGAGGCGGAGGCCGGCGGTGGCGCTCTCGTAGGTGTAGCCGGCGATGCGTGCGGCGACCCGGGCGCGAAAAGCCGGTGCATGGTTCGCGAGATCGTTGAGCGCCCTCCGGAGGGCGCCGGTTAGCGCGCCAGGCCGGTCCGGATCGAACACCCAGCCGGTGTCACCGTCGGTGACGAGGTCGCGCTGGCAGCCGACGAGGTTGCTTACGAGGCACGGCACGCCGAGGTGCATGGCTTCGTTCACGGCGAGCCCCCAGGTTTCATAGTGACCGCGCGAAGGAAGCACGAAGAGGTCGGTCATGAGGTAACGCGCGGGCATTTCGCTCTGGTTGGCGAAGGGAAGGAAGCGCACCGGCAGATCCGGGCGAGTGGCGGCGAGGGCCTCGAGGGCGGGGCGTTCCCCGCCGTCGCCGACGAAAACGAGGGCGGTTTCCAAGGGCGCGAGTTCGATAAAGGAGCTGAGGAGCGCGAGGGGCTGTTTGGCCGGGACGAGTTTTCCGGCGAAAAGGATAATGCGCTTGTTTGCGAGACTGAGCGAGGCCCGCAGGCGATCCGCTTCGTTGCGGGTGTCCGGTGTGGCGGTGAAGCGGGCGGCATCCACGCAATGCGGGGCGACGAACAGCTTTTGGGGTGGCACGCCAAGGGTGAGGAAATAATCGCGGTTCGCGGCGCCGACGCAGGCGAAGGCGGAGAACTGGCGGTAGAGCAGCGCGAGTGGCAGACGTTTGATCCACGGTAATTGTCCGCGGCCGAGGAGGTGCGAGTCGCCGCGGAAGATGAGGGGGCATCGCGTGAGTCGCGCCCGCAGGATCAGCCGGAGATGGGAGGCGTAGTTGTATCCAAAAAGCATGACAGCGTCGGGCTTCCATGCCTCGAGCCGGGCGGGGAGCACGGGGTTGCGCAATCCATTGAAGTGGTCGGACCCCGGGCGGCGCGCGGTGTTGGGCACGAATTCGTGATCGTAGCCCGAGAGCAGGTCCACGTCCCAGGCGAAGGTCTGCCCGAATTGCGGATCACGGGACGGTTTAACCCCGGCGTCCCAGAGATAAAACACGCGCAAGGCCAGGTCGGTGTGCGCGGCCATCCAGCGGAACCACGGGCTGTAATACTGGACGGGGTGCGAAACGACAATCGCGAGGCGGGTGGGGGCCGGGTGCATGGAGTGGCTCAGTCGGCGCCAAAGAATTGTTTCCAGGCAAGCGGCACGCCGATGCTGATGGCGCAGGCTTGAAACAGGGAGGAGAGCCAGGTGGCCATGACCTGCTCGGCCTGAAAGCTCCAGGCGGTGAGGAGGATCATGAAAATCCCGATGGCGGAAAACAGAGGGGCTCCGCTGGAGCGAAGGACGATATGCTTAAACCCCACCCCGGTGAGCAGCCCGAGCAGCAGAACGCCGATGAAACCGAAATTGATAAAGGCTTCTGAAATGACACCGAAGGCAATCGATGTGGAGAAGGGGTCGTCGGGGTCGACCAGGTTGAAATAGACCGCCAGGCGGATGTTGCTCATCAGGCTCGACGGTTTGTCAGGCCAGAGAAAACGTGGGATGACCTGGGCGGGGATGTCGATGTAGCTCTCTCCCTCAAGATGGGGATGGATTGAGGGAACCTGGTCGACTGACATGCAGAGCATCTGGAAGAGCGATGCCCGTTCGGCGAGTTTGGAGGCAAGCGAGGAGGAATCGGCCGGGTCGTTTTCTTGCAGGCCCAGCTCAATCCATTGGATGAAAAAAGCGGGCAACCCGGTGAGGGAGGGAAGCTCGACTTTATCGCGCCAGTAAATCTCGCGCATCTGACTTTTACCATTGTGGAGGATCGCGATGAGGGGAAGACAGAGAACCAGAATCAACCAAGGCACGTGTCGGCGGGTGGTGGTATAGCCGATCACTGAAAGAATCAGCATGGACATGCCGCTGATCAGGTAGAGGTGGGAAAACAGGATGATCACCTGGATCACCAGGGAGATCACAAAAAAGATTTTGATTTCCCGCGAGAGACGGTCCCGGCCCCATTCGCAGCAAAGAATAAAGGCCGTGATGGTTCCCAATCCGAAGCAGAGGGCCCGAATCGGACCGAGTAGCTCGTGGGGAATGAGGGTCGTGAACCGGTCGATATACAAGTAGGCCATGTTAAGGAGCAGGCCTAGTGGCAGGTAGCGCTGGATATTATCGGGGAGAAGTTTGACTGTCGCCCAATAGGGCGCGTTGTGCGGAGCCCTCACACTATTGAATCCCGCAATCGCCGTCGTCAGATAGGTGACTACCAGAAATCCAGCGTTCTGTAGAACAGGATCGGAATAATGCTTCAATTCGTCGTGGCGGCTCAGGAGAGGCATTCCGTAAAACACCACGCAGGTAAGCGTGCTGATTTCGAAACACGGGAACCAGGGACGGCGATGGCGGGCCCAGAGCAGACTGGGCGTGCAGCCGAGCACGATGATTGCGATACCGGCGAGGAGTTGAAGCGGATCGGTAAGAGGCGATCTCCACCAGGCAAGCGCCACCACCGCCGTGAGGACGGCACAGCCTAGGCGGAATAATTTTTCCGAACTGGCCTCTTCGACGGCCAGATTATTCTCGTATTGGGGCAAGTCGCTCACGGTGAGAGAGGGGCGTTGCCTGCCGCGGCGTCAAATGCCTTGGCGAGGAGACCGGTCATATTGGCGGCAGTATGAGAGGAAAGCCGGTCGAGATCACCTTGATTGACGGTCCTGCAGCCCTCGCCCGCAAACCATTCGGCGCAAACCTGTGCGGCCTGCTCATCGATGGACGTATCTGCGGAGAAACCATAGACGGTGGAGATGTCCAAAGCCGCCGCGAGGGGAAGCATCTGGCTTTGCTCATGTGCGATGACGATCACGGGGCGTTTTGAGAAAAGATAAGGGAAGATCTTGGATGCGCTGTAGGTGGGATCGTTGGAGCCGACGACCATCAGGGCATCCGCACGGGTGAGATAGTGAAGAGCATCGAAATAGGGGATCCGGTAGCAATGCTCGGTGACATAATCACGAACCTGCTCCTGGTCGGCCACGGGCAGTGCCCAATAGCGTCCCAGCGGGGGCGGCGCGTAGTCGGTGCCGATGAAATGAAAACGATGACGGCCGGCCTCTTTTGGATGGCTGACGAGAAACTGTTTGAACGCCCGGAAAAGAATGGAGAGTGCGATCGTCATATCCGGACCGCAACGCCCCGCATACACGTGATGGTAATTACCATCGCCAAAAGGAACCAAGGGTTGGGCCGGCGGATGGAGGCGGGCGATTTCGAGATCGTTGAGGGAGCAGCCGAAGGGAATCGTTTTTACCGCCTTGATTGAGAACCAAGGATAACGCCGTTGAAGCGAGGTGCCGTAGGCGGCTGAAACAGAAATGACCCCAGCGGCCTCGCGCAGCACTTTGGGTTCACGATATCGTGCGGTGAATTGTGAAAACCAGAATTTGAGGGCGCCGCCGGGCGGGCGGGTGTTGGTTTCACGATAGTAATCGTTTACCCAAGGGTCCTGGTAATCGAGGAGGAATGGCACACCGAACCGCCGCCGCCACCGAGGTCCGAGCGTGAAGGCGTCGAATTGGGTGGTGGAAAAAAACACCAGATCGAAATGTTCACCGGCAAGCAGCGCATCCCCGGCCCGCCGCAACGCCCGTCCGCAGCGCCACCATAGACTGCCGATGCCGGCCCAACGGGTGTAGCGAGGCAAAAGACCTTTGACGCGGATTACCCGGATATCCGCCGGGTAGGTCTGCTCCAGCAGCGGGTCCAGAACGGCACCTTCCACCGACCCGGGTTCGACCGCGAGCACCGTGGGCTCCCACCCCGATTTCTTAAAGTGGGGCAGGGCGAGACGGACGCGCTGCATGTCGGGCGCGTTAACCGGTGGAAAGTGAAGGCTGATCAGCAGGATTTTTTTCACAGTATCGGATGGCCGTGATGTCAGGCGCGCAGGCGCAGGGTGCGGAGGTCCCAGGTCTTTCCGTTCGGAAGCGCAACCGTTCGTGTTTCAATAAAAATGAAGGAACGACTGAGCCGCCGCCAGAACGCAACATGGTTGGTTGACTGAAATTGAGAGACGATCAAACAGCCTCCAGGCGCGAGTGAGGAGGCGAAACGGCGGGCCGTGCGCAAAGGATCAGCGGCATAGCCAAGGCACTCATTGAAGATGATTATGTCGAAGTGTCCGGGCTCCGGCGTCCATGTCTCAAAGTCTGCATGTTTAAAATGCGCGAACGGAAGGTGCAACGCGCGGGCGCGCTCAAGACCTGCGTGAGAGATGTCGACCCCGAGATAATCCTGCAGAGAGGCTGGATCGAGAAGACTGGCGAGACGGCCGCTGCCGCATCCCGCATCAAGGAGGCGCGGGCGTGGTGAAGCCAGTCGGATGAGGTTTGTGAGGGATTGATGACGGGGCAGTTCCTCCGGTTCGAAAAAATGATTCCAGGCGCCGGATGAGTATTCGTGATCCAGAACAGACTCAGGCACCGGCTGCCCCAAACCCAGGCGGCGTCCCCATAGTTGAAAACGGATACGGCGAAGAGCCCGGACGATCAAGGAAGGGGTGGTGGTATCGCGTGCGCTTGTGGTGGTTTCAAAGAAGAACTCCCCGCCGGAGGTAAACGCGGAATCAAAGCCCGCGGGCAGAACCGCGCGGGTCCATGGGAGGACGGGTTCAAATTGGGATGCGTAAGCCGTGAGTGCATGATGTTTCGCGGCCAGACCGTCGGAGTGGCGTGGACCCCGCAAGATCGAGTGGCCGGCGAAGACCGCTCGTATGAAAAGCCGGGGGCTCCAGGCTGCCCAGACGGGAAACTCCAGGATGCGGGGGCGATCGTCCGCTCTCATTCCGGCGAGCGTCTTATGCACGAGCGTAAAGGCGGCTTCGTGCTCCGAACTGCCATCATGGCGCCAGGGCAGGAGCACGACGGCGGGCCGGAGTGCAATGAGCACGGTGCGAAGCGAAATGAGCGCACAGGCATTTTCCTCGTTGGCGAGATATGGAATTTCACCATCGGGAAGACCAAGAAAATGCAGGTTGTCCGTGTGAAGCCCCAGGCGGGCGGCGGCGAGCCGGGCTTCCGCTGTGCGACGCGCTACAAGGGCTTTGCGATCGAGCGCGGGGTGCCCGGGATGAGAGGCCCCTCCATCGGTGAGAAAAGCGATCTGGCAGGGGACTCCCGAGTGGACGAGATGATGGATAAGCGCACCACAACCCAAGGTTTCGTCATCGGGATGAGGCGCGATAATGAGCACGGGTCCTTCAAAGCCGGCTGTCAGCGGGCGGCTGCGGAGACGCAGGAGCAGTCTCACCATGGCGAGCGCACAACAACGCGAGGCGAGCTTGATTCGCGCCTCGGGCGGAACGGAAGGTGTGCCGCGTTCGGGGGGAATCATCATCACGACAGCGCGCGCTTGACCGATTCGAGGAGGCGGAGCGATTCATGCTCCCAGCAATACCTCGATTCGGCGAGGCGGCGGGCGGCGAACTGGCGTGCGCGCAGAGCGGCGGGATCGGCCAGCAGATCCTCCAGCCGGGCGGAGAAGGCGGCGGTATCGTGCAGCGAAACGAGGATTCCGGCATTGGGATCGCGGGCGAGCACCTCGCTCTGGCCGGCCGTGTCCGAAGCGACGACGGCAAGACCGGCTCCGAGGTATTGGAATATCTTGTTGCTGGCGGTGAGATTCTTGTTCTCCGGTTCGTTGAGTTCGAGGGCCAGGCCGATGTCATGACCGGCGATGACCCCGGGCAAGGCACCGGGGGACACGGGTGGCAAAAAGGAGAGGCGATGACGAAGTCCTTCGGGCAGCAGGGAGAGGAGGTGCCGATCATACCCGGCGCAGACTTCTCCGATGAGCACGACCTTGCTGGGACGGGAGACACGCGCCCATGCAGCCAAGAAAAACTCGAGCCCGCGACCGGGTCCGGTGGTTTGGGAAAACCAGAGGAACGAGCGGGGAGCGTTGGAATCGAACGGATCGAGGGTGCGCGGGTTGGATTGAAGAGGGAAGGAGTTGGTGATGACCGCGGGCCGGTGTCCACCATGGCGGGCGTGAAGCCCGGTTGCGAGGGCCTCCGATGTGGTGGTGACGTAGGCAGCGCGGTGGAGGAGGGTGTGTTCGACGCGGCGAATGAGGGCGATGGGGCGGCCGGCGCGGTCTGCGGGGAGCAGATCTTCGCTGTGCCAGTCTTCGAAATCGGCGGCGACGCGACGGCCTTCTCCGAGCAGGCGAACGCCGGCCCAGTGGGCGATTTCGTTATGAACGATCACGAGGTCGGCGGGCTGTGCGCGGGCGACGCGGAGGAGCGCGGAGGCCGGTCCAAGCGAATGAATGGATGGCAGGCGGAGGCGGTGGGCGGCATCTCGGGCGAGACGCACGGCGGCGCGCCGGATCCACGCCTGCGGACCGGAGAGAAGATCGATCCAACGATGCGTGAAAGGCGCGCCCACGGCGAGTTCCGCATCGAGCGGGACGGAGGCGGCGTGATTGCGAACCCCAAGAACGGTGACGGAGTAACCCGCCGCACCGAGGGCGGTCGCTTCTTTCACGACGCGTGGATTACGGGCAAGGGGACCGTTGGTGAGGATTAGAATACGGGCGCTCATGGAGGCGTGAGGTCAAGGACGAGACGCATTAGCGGCGGGCAGCGAGGCGGCGGGCGAGGCGCCAGCCGACCAGCCGGGCGAGAAGGCGGGCGCGAGAGCCGAGGGGGGGCGGGACTTCGGAACGACCCAGGGTTGCGGAACGGCGCCCGGCCTCGCGAGAAAGCCGGGGGGAGTCTGGATAAAATTCGTAGCAAAGATGGCACCAATAATCGGAGAGGGCCTGCCGGGAGCGGGGGGAGTCCTCCATTGAGAGGAGATGGGTGCTGATGAGTTCCGCGGAACGGTAAAGCGAGGCCAGTGCGGCGGGCGAACGACGGCGGCTAAGGCTGCCGGCCAGTCCGGAGCGATAATAGGTGGCTGCTTCCGGCTCGGACGCGAAGGCCAGTCCCGCCGACGCGGCCGCCACCCGTGCGAAATACTCACCGTCGTCATTCAGCGAGAGCGACTCGTCCCAAGGGCCTGCGCGCTCGACGATGCCACGAGGGACCAACCAGGCGGCGGGATGCATCATGCGAACGCCCGCAGTGTGGTGCAGCAGCCACTCGACGGGGGGGAAATCACGAAATACGTCATGGTCTGCAAACCGGGCCGCGGCGGGATCAGTTTCGAAGCGTCCCCAGCGGCAGGTGGCCAGGGTGCCCGGCGGACGCGTGGCGAGAAGGGCGAGCTGCAACTCCAGTTTGCGAGGAGAAAGCAGATCATCGGCATCGAGAAACTGGATGAAGTCGCCATCTGCGTGACGGAGGGCGTGATTGCGCGCGGAGGATGCCCCCGCATTCGACTGGGACATGACGCGCACTCCGCGTTGGATGAACGTGCGGGCCCTTGTCAGCGTTTCATCACTCGAGCCATCGTCGACCACGATGACCTGGATTTTTGGATGCGTCTGCCTGAGGGCGGATTCCAACGACGCATCGATCCACGGAGCGGCGTTGAATGCAGGAATGAGGATGCTGACGAGAGGCGTCATCGTGCGACGAAGGCGTGGCGCCAGGCGATGGTGTGATAACCATCGCGGGAGGTATCCACATAATGGTGCATCACGGCGGAAGGACTGGCGATCTCCGCCGCGGACGGCAGGGTGATGTAGTCGCCGGCGGGAGCGATTGCGCAGCCGTCCGGCTGACGGGCGGCGAGGAGGGCGACAAGTCCTTGCTCAAGGTAGTAACTGGTGCCGCACTCGCGAATGAGCGTGGTGGCGGCGTGTTCAAGGAAGTCCCAATCGAGGAGGTCGGAACGCAGCCCGCAGAGGCCTACGTTGACAAGCGGGGGCACCGGCGCGCCGGCGAGGCGTTCAAGAAGGTTTCGCGGATAGCCGTAGTTTTCCGTGCAGTCCGTTGCATGGAGCAGCCGGTCGGGGGAGGCCGACCAATCGAGCAAAAAACGGGGCTCGCGCCAGAACAGGAGATCCGAGTCGAGGACGAGCCGCCATCCGGTCCGGCCGAGGTGAACATCGATGAGTTTCCGGATGTGAGGGTAATTTTTCCATCGTTCACGGAGCGTGGGAAAACGGGCGATGGGGAGAAACTGATCGAGGCGCGTGAGGAGATCGGAATGGTCGTGGATACGCGCTGCGGGACAAATCCTGCCGAGGGAAGCGCGTGAGGCCGCATCGAGCGTGCCGTCATCGTAAAGCTCGGGTGCGAGAGCGGCGGGACAATGGTGACCAAGCGAGTAGAGGCAGAAGGCGGTCTGGTAGGCAAAGCGGCGGCCGGTGAGAAGGTGAACCGCAAACGGGGCGGACGTCACGGGGCGCGTCGGAAGGGGAGGCAGGAGTGCCGTGGCAGATTGCATGGCATCGCGTCCGCGAGCGGCGCGCCACTGGACAACCGGGCCGCCGTGGCGGCGGGAGCGGCGGACCGCCGCGACGGGCTGGTGCCAAAGGTGGTAAAGGATTCGACCGGGCAGGCTCATGGTGCAGGCAAGGCGGCGAGCAATTGTTGAAAGGTAGCGTCGTCCATCGTGCGGATTTTTTCGTAGGACGAGGTTTGATAAAGTTTGAGAAGGCGGGCGGCGTTAATCGGGCCGAGCATGCGGGCCAGCAGCTGAAAACCTCCTCCACCAAGGGCGGACAGCGGGGACCCAATCGCCAGCCGCCGAAAGAGTGCCAGTTCGCGGCTCTGGAACTCCGGTGAGAATCCCCGGGCGAGTTTGCGCCAGCTGTGGAAGGCGACTTGGCCGAGCAGCCGGCGGGCGTTCCTGGCCTCAGGTGTATCCGCCGGACAACTGCGCGCAAATGCCTCCATCACTCCAAGGGAGGCAGCGGCCAGGCGTTCCCAATGATTGGTCAGTCGTGCGCCCGGATGTCCGCCAATGATCGTGTGTGGACCAGGCACGCGCACAACGTGCCCGCGGCGGGGGGCGGCGTTTTGGTAAAACCAGATTTCGGCCACGGGATTGTAGAGCGGTGATGGCGGGAAAAAGGCGTGATCGGAGAGGTCCCGGAGGTAGTCGGTTCGAAAAATCGGGGAATGAGGGGCAGGTTGCACCTGGAGAAAAAAGACCGCCGGATCGGTGGTGTCCTGCAGCGCTCCCTGGGGCGTGATCGACAAGGCATCATAATCGCCTCCCAGCGTGGTGTGTGCCTGATCGGTGTAGCTTACATCGGCACCGGTGGAACGCATGGCGTCGAGTTGCAGGCGAAATTTATTCGTGCTGACCAGATCATCGGAGTCCAGGAACAGCACGTGTTTGCCCGTGACATGGTGCAGTCCGGAAAGACGGGCAAGGAGCAGGCCTTGATTGTGCTGGCGGACCACTTTGGCCGGCTTATAGCCAAGCCGTGCGATGTCGTCGGCCGCAGGGGTGGTCGAGCCATCGTCGATGATAATGACTTCCACGGCCAGGCCAGTGGACGCGCGCTGCACGCTTTCCAGCGTGTAACGGATAAGTTCCCCGCGATTATAAACAGGAATGATGACGGATAGATCTGGGGCGTTCATGCGAGCGCGGAACGTCGAAGAACGTTCCGGTAGAAGTTCGTGCTGGCCTCGACCAAGGCTTCGACGGAATAACACCGGCGCGCGTGTTCACGGCTGGCCTGGCCCAGGCGCGATCTCAGGGCCGCGTCGTCGGCGATCCGGCCGATGGCGGACGCAAGCGCGGGGACGTCTTCGGGCGGCGTGAGCATGCCGGTGAGCCCGTCTTGGATGAGATCGATGGCGCCGGGCGCGCGCAACGCAACGACTGGCAGCCCCCAGGACATGCCTTCGGCGAACATCAATCCGAAAGATTCATAACGGGACGGAGCCACCAGCACGTCTGCGTTCCGGTAATGGGCGGCGAGCGCGTCGTCGTCGACAACACCTGAAAAAACCACTTGGTCACGCACGGCAGGGGGCGCCTCCGCGCGCCATCGCGTTTCCCATGAGGCGTTGGCGTCTGATCCAACCAGAACGGCACGAACCCGGGGGCGCGTGGCCAGCACCGACGGGAGTGCCGCGAGCAGCAGATCCACTCCCTTGCGGGTTTCAAGCCGCCCGACATAGAGCAGGGTGACGGTTTCGCTGGCGGTGCGTGTCGGTTCGGCTGGAATCGGGATACCGTGAGGAATGACGGGGATGTCCGCCGGATTCAGGCCGAACTCCCGCGCAATCACGGTCCGGTGGCCCTCGGAATGTGTAATGATGGAATCGCTCGCCTGCACTGCCCTTCGTTCCCACTGTTCGTGGACGCGACCGATCCAGGTTTTCGGCCCTTGGTTGGTGTTTCGCAATTGAGAGGCCGTGGTTGAGACGCGAGTGACGACGGGAGAGCGCCCGGCTCGTTTTAAAAAATTCAGAGCAGGCGCACCTGTGCTGGTGGTTTCCCAAATATCAACGTCCTGAACCCTGGCAGCGGCGCGGCTTCCGGCCAGAAGAACGGTGCGTTCGCAGAGCCACTGGTGGAGTTGCCAATGGAGGCGGCCTGCGGCCCACGCGATTGAAGGCACGGAGGGAGTCACCACCTGAACGTGACCGGGAATGTGTCCGGGCAGAACTTTCGCCTGCTCTGTCGCGACAACGACAGTCACCGTGTGACCGGCCTCAATCAGTCCTCGGGCCAGATGGTGAAAGTGCACACCGATGCCGCTGCCGGGACGGGTGACACCGGCATAGGCAGGGGTGAGCAGGCCTACGTGGAGAGAGGCGGACGAGTAGTTCATGGTGCGAGGGCGGACTTGCTTTCGTTGATATCCGCCTGACCAAGGAAGCGTCCGTGGATTCCACGCCAGCGGACCCGATTTGCGGAACCTGCCCAGGCCCGCAGGCGAAACCAGGCGCGAGCGCTGCGAAGCGGCACAGTCCATCGAGGGATGGGGCGCCAGGGATGCCGGCCGTGAATATGAAGCACACGCACCCAGGAACGCTGAATACCTTCATTCAACCTGGAAAGGTAGTCGGGCTCGAGTCGGCCGGGAGGAATAAAATGGGAGAGGAACAGGGCGGGAAAATAACCGACGTCCCATCCGCCATGCAGAATTGTGAAGACGAGGTCGTTGTCGCCGCCCGAAGCGAGTGACCGGCCGTTGCGGTCGAAGCCCTGGCGGGCATGGTCGTGCCCGAGTGCTTCGACGTAGAGGGCGGCGGCTTCACGTCGCACGCACAACCCGGCCCCGACCGGGGCAAAGGCCGGCCAGTCTGCTTGAGGCGAGCCGCCGGCGATCAGCGGTGCGCCACCGTGCTCATGCAACGCGAGCAGGCCGTGAAATTCGGAGGTCCAATCGGGTGCGTGTTTCTCGAATTCAGGGCGCACCGGTCCTCCGGCCGCGCCGAGTCGCGGGTGTTGTTTGAAGCAATCAACCGCATTGGAGAAGAATTCGGGTGAAAGGAGATTGTCGTCGTCAATGAACACGAGCACGGGACCGCGAGCCTCGGCGATTCCTCGTAATCGCGCCGGGGTGAGACCCGGCTGGCTTTCCACCACAATCCGTGCGGACGGGTGCCAGGAGAGGTCGATTGAAACCGGGACGCGTGAGCGGTTGTCTACGATGATCAGCTCCCATTGCTGCGCCGGCAGGGTTTGCCGGCGCAGGCCATCGAGCGTTCGAGCCAGGAAATCGAGGCGGGGATTATAGGTGCAGATGATGGCGGAAAGGGCGGGTGTCATGGCGACAAGGTCATTGTGACGTGATCCTGTGGCGGAGGCGTTCGAGCGGTTTTTCCAACAGGTGCCAGCTGGCGGCTGAGACAACGATGGTGAGCGCCACGTAATACAGCACATGCATCCATTCTTGCGTGAAGTAACGTTCGCCGGTGAGGCGTCCTAGAATGCCGGGCCCCGCCCAATGAGCAAAATTATGATACAGGTAGATGCCATAGCTGATGCGACCGAGGTAAACGAAAGCCGGCTGGCGCAGACCGACCTTGATCCATGAATCACGCGGGTCGGTGCAGTGACGGATCAATAGTAATGAAGCCAGTGCGAGCAACACCCCTTCGATTGCGGGCCAGAGCACGGGGAACGATTTTGCGCCATAGTGAAAGCTCACCAGGCATATGATGGCCAGCAGCCCCGCCAGCCATTCGGGTCTGCGGACAGCAATTCCGGGACTATTTGTTTTGGACGCGGTCCATGCGAGAAGACCTCCCCACGCGAAATAATCTACGCACGAGGGGAGTTGGACGAAATGGACATTTACGCCCAAACCCCAAGCCACCTCTGCCATCCGGAACACCGGGCCGGCGATGATCAGCAACCACAGTCCGGCAAGGATGCCCCTCGGCGGTGCCATCAGGATGAGGACGGGCCATAGCACATAAAATTGTTGCTCCACCGCCAGGGTCCAGAGGTGGGACATGATGGTCGGCCAGTGGTCGTTCACGACGACGTAATAGTTGCCGACGAATAGCAGGTTCCACGGGAGCATGTCCTGTGCATAGGCCAGCCCAAGCGCGGCCGCTCCGGCGGTCGCGAGAAAATAGGACGGCCAGAGCCGCAATGCGCGCCTCACGGAGAAACGAATGTATTCCACCGAGGCGCTGGTCCACCCGTCGTCCACACGAGTGCGGGCGGAAATCAGAAGCTGGGTGATGAGAAAGCCACTCAAAACGAAGAAAAACCGGACACCCCATGCCCCCCAAGGCCCCATTTCTCCCAGCCAATTTGGAGAGAAATGCACCGCCATTACGCCGAGCACTGCAAAAAAACGCAGGCCGTCGAGCTCGGTGCACCGGGAGAAAAAGACGGGGCGGGTTCCGTTCATTGATTGGAGAGTTCGGCCAAGGCCGAGGATTCACCACGTTGCAATGCGTCGTCCAACCGGCGTCCGACGGCATCCAGGTGACGGCGGTAGCGCCAATGGCGCAATCTCGCCATCCAACCCGTGCGCCGGTGAGTCGTCCGCCCGTGCAGGTGATGCAGGAACACGGTTGACGACGCATGTCCCTCGGCAAGCCGCAGCAGGTAGGACTCCTGCACCCGGCTGGCAGGCATCAGATGGGTGAGGCGCAGAGATGTGAACACCCCGGTGCCAAATCCCAGAGCGATGGCCGTAAGCCCCAGGTCAAAGTCTTCGCATGCACCCAGGCTGCCACCCTTTCGACCCAGACGCAGACGACGGGGATCCGATGTCACTTGCTCCCGATAGCGCTGTGCGACCGGTGCTCGCACGCACAGGCCCGCGCCTGCCGGCATCGTTTGGTAGTCGAAGGGGTGATTGCTCCATGCATCACGTTCCCGCCGGCCCACCGCCAGGTAAGCGAGGTAGGGCTTGAAGTCCGCCGGAGGCGGCGTTTCCCACTCCGGAATGAATTCCCCGCAACCCCACACCCCAAGCATTGGCCAGTCACGGCTGATGCGCGAGGCCTGCTCAAGGTAGTCGGCCGCGAGCACATTATCATCGTCGACAAAGAGCAGAGTGTCCGAAATCGCCGTGGCAATGGCACGCCTGCGGGCGGCGGTGAGCCCGAGTTCCTCTTCACGCACCACGCGGGCGGCCGGGTGCCAGGTCGTGAGGGCGGCATTCACCGGAAGCGTCGAGGCGTTGTCCACAATGAGTAATTCCCATTCGGATACCGCCAGGGTTTGGGCACGCAGTGCCGACAGTGTGCGGTCGAGGTAGTCGGCCCTCGGATTATGCGTGCAGATGATGACGCTGATCCCGGTTTTTTTCATACAGCAGCTTCGAGCACGAGTGTTTCCATCCGGTTATTGGCGTCGCCAATAACGCGACCGTGGTGTTCGAGCTTGCACATCGCGGGTCGTGAACTTTCACCCGGTTGACGACGTTCAACAGAGTGGAAACCCGCTTCGCGCAACACCGCCGCGAGAGTTTCTTCGTCGTAGATGAAACGATGGCCATGCCCGTAAAAAAGCGAATTGATCACATGGCAACGATCTGCGCCCGGGCCTGGAATGGCATGTCGCGGCCGGGACCACGCCAGATAGGAGATCACGTCCGCCGGAGCGGGGGTCACATAAAGGCCTACCACCTTTGCGAGATCGGGCGTGGCGATGCGGATGATTCCGCCGGGTCGCAGGATGCGCCGGCATTCGGCCAGCATGCGGCGGGCGTCGACGAACGAAACATGTTCGATCATGTGCTCGCTGAAAATGTATTCGAACGATGCGTTCGGAAACGGAAATCGACGAGTGACGTCGAGCGGGAGGATGGATGACAACTCCGGAGACAGATCCGAATTCAGCCATCCTTCGAGTTGGTTCAGGCCGCACCCGATGTGAATCGAGGGCCGGGTCGAACCGGCCAGATAGCGGGCGATGGCGCGGCTGCGAAGAAGACGGGAGCGAAGATGGAGTGCACCGCGCAGGCCGGGCACGTGGTTTTTGATCCAGACTTTGGTTGCTGGCGTGATCATGATTGTTGGTGCCGTTCACCGGCCGGGTTGCGGGCACGTATATACCTACCGGGCTCTTTGAGCTTACAGATGAAACTCGCGATGAGGAAATGCCGGGCTCCGTGAGAGTTTTTGAAAGTGAGGACCGGGCGCTCCAGCCAATGCCAGCTGGCGAGGGCACATAAAAGAGCAAGGGTCAGGTTGAAAAAGAAATATGGACCGTAGCCCCAGCGTTGCATCTCGAAAAAGGAGAGGAGTTGGGCCACCGGATAAGCATAAAGATAAAGTCCGTAGCTGTAGTCACCGCCAACGAGCGATTCCCATCGGCTGAGCGGCAGGTGCAGTGAAAGCGAAAGCACGACCGGAGGGAGAAGCAGGGGCGACAGGGCCGGACCTGCACCCAGTTTCCACGCCAGGGCGAGTAGCACCGCAGCCGTGAAACCGGCGGTTTTGCACGTGAGCCGGGATTTCCAGGTGCCAGGGGCAAGCACGATGGCCATGCCGGCGGCGAAAAGCAGGCACAGGTTCTTGCCGGGCGTATCGAAGAGCCAGGCGATGGCGGAAGGGTGTGCCGTCGATTGCCAGAGTGCATGGAAAACGAGCAGCAAGAGAATGGCGCCGAAGCCCCAGTGTGCGCGGCGTTGGAGAAGTCCCATCAGGCCGGCGGTCGCCAGGAGCAGATAAGACGCGCCTTCATAGAAAAGCGTCCAGAGAGAGCCGTTCCAGTCAGAGCCCCAAGGATTCGTCGAGAGGGTGTGGCCGATGGCAATTTGCGAGCGAGGGAAAAACAAGTTTCTCCAGATGTAAGCAGCCGGTCCCGGCTCTTGCGTCCAAAATCCGGTGGCCGGATGCGCCGTGAAAAACACGAGAGGTGCGAACATGAAGGCTGTAACCGCCAAACAACACCACCACGCGGGTAGCATACGGAGAGCTCGGTTCCGCAGATACGGCAAGAGCATCGGTTGGCGCAGCCACGAGGACGTCAACAGCCAGCCACTGATCACGAAAAAACTTTGCACCGCCAGGGTGCCAAGGCTCAGTCGACCATCAGTCCAGATATGCACCGGCTCCGGAGGAAAGCCACCCAGGAAGTGGGCGTGTGAATAGACCACCAGCGTCGCCAGGATGACCCGCAGGAAACCAATGGCATTGGGTGGCGGAGCGAAGGAGCCGGGAGCGACGGGATTGCTCATGCGACATGGTCGGCCCGGTCGATTTCATCAGCGCGCTGGGTCTTTCGCATTGGCTGGCGCATCCACCCGGTGATTTTTGTCATCAATGGATCGGGTAGCGGAACGGATCGTTGTAATTGGCGGCGAGCCCGTTGAAGGAGCCACAGGCGGCGCGCCAGGCGAGATAACCGGCAGGACCGGAATAAGCCCTTAGTTTGAACCACGCCTTGAGCTTCCGGGGTGCGACAGACCACGGGGAAATCGGAGGACGATCATCAAGGCCATAGGCATGAAGGGTGCGCATCCACATTTCCTGCAAAGCCGGCAGGAGATCGGCGAAATAGCCGGCCTGTAGCCGACGGGCCGGGATGAGGTGGGTCTGCCGTAGCTCCGGGCAATATCCGGTGGACCAGCCGGCACGGATCAGGCAGAGAACGAGATCCTTGTCTTCCAGGCTGCCGATGCCTTGTCCGCGCCAGGAACGTCGAAGGATCTGTTCAGCGGAGGTCTCCACGTGCCGGTAATAGGCGGGCAACGCATCGCGCCGGACCACCAGTCCGGCGCCTACCGCGGTCCAACTGGGAAGAGGGCCGCCGTCGGCGATGTTCCATTGAAGAGGCGTGTCGCCCCATTCGCGCAAGGCCAGCGCCCAGCTTACCTCCTCAACCCAATCGAGTGGCGGGGACTCAAAACCAGGATGAATCCGACCTCCGGCAGTCGCGACATCCGGATGCGCGGCCATGTAGTCCAGCACGGCCCGGGCGCTTTCCGGGAAAGGCACCGCATCGTCGTCAATACAAAGAATCACCGGAGCGCGGGCGGCGCGCAGCCCGGCAAGCCGGGCCCACAGCGTGCCGGGACGTGGCTCGACAATGATGCGTGCTCCAGGTTGTCCGGCCAGGACACCGAGTGAAGGGGGTGTCGAACTTCCATTATCCACCAGAATGAGCTCCCATTTTTCGCTGGGGAGGGTCTGGGCGGCGAGCCCGGCGAGAACAGCCCCGAGACGTTCCGGATGCGGGTTGCGGGTCGGTATTACCACGCTCAGCCGGAGATCGGCTGCGGCGGGTGTGACGGGGGAAGCGATCGGGCGTGGCGTCATGTCAATGCGGGCTGCTCAGACCCAATCCGCCGAGCAAGCGATCATTGAGAGCCGGATGACGATCGTATTGGTGAATGAGGGGAATGGCCGTCCCCGATGAGGTGCGAATGATTCCCTGGTCGTCTGGCTGAAACTGGTTCACGTCGATCCCGCACATATTGAGAGCGAGGCCGTCACCATTTTCCCAGATCTGCGCTTCGGGGAGGCGGTCCGAATGGAGCAGGTAGTTGTGAACGCCTTGATCGAAGGAGTTTTCACCGGCGATGCAGGTGGTTTTGGGAATAAGCGCCTCTGTCATTGCATCAAGATAGCCGATGACACCTTCAATGGTTCCGTGAACCACGCCGGCGCAGGAAACTCGCCTGGAACCGAGTTGGGCGAGAGTCCGCTCACCGTAGAGCAGGCGGATCCAGCGCGCGTTATTGGGCTCCGCCTCCAGGGTGTTTTGCGGGGGCTCCAGAAAAACATTAAGCGGAGCGCCGGAGGTCCAGCGATCGGGCGCGGTTTGAAAGATCACATCGCGCACATCACACAAGATGACGGTGTCGTAATCCTGCCGGCATTGGTCCAGCAACCGCCTGTAAAAAAACAGGCGCGCGCTCATAATGGGATGAAACCAGGTGGCCGCGAGGTCGCGTCGCCGGCGACGGCTGTGCATGCCGCCAGGCAGTGCGCCGGCGAGCATGGGCAGGCAGCGATGCAACCATCCCAGCCGACGATGAAAGCGCACCTTGCGGATGCGTGCCGGGATTCGTGAAAGCCAAGGATAGATGCTCATGGTGCGGGCACCGGCTGCCTTGAAATGAGCGTGATCGGCGGGGGTCAGCCATTTGTCTTCGACCAGCATCACCACGTCACCTTGATAGCCGGTGCGTTGCAGCGAGACAAAAAAAGGAGCCAGCACCGGCCATCGATAGGTTGTGGCGGTTGTAAGGATGAGGGTGCGATTTGCGACCATGCAGGGATGATGCAGCTGCGTTTAACGAGATGGTCCGAGGGAGTCGGGCATGACCGCCGCGGCGAGCCGCTGGAGCCGGCGATCAAGGGCATGGCGAAATCGAATGATACAGCCGGCGGTTCCTCCCGTCATGCGCCAGAAAAACCGACGGTTCGCCAGCTCGGCCTCCTTCTGATCGAGGCGGGAAAAACTCAGGGCTTGCCCGAGTGCGCGTTCACTGAGCCGGCTTCGTAGTTCGCGTGCGTCATAGCCCGGCTCCGTCGCGGCGATTTTTTGAGCCAGCCGGAGATAGTCCTCCAGATTTTCAGCCGTGCGGGCGAGCCTGCTGGTGTCGTTCCCCGCATGCACGCGGTAGCGCGCGAGCGGGCGGCGGCTCAGCACCAAACCTCCGGCCTGCACCGCCCGCCACCACATGTCCCAATCCGCCACATGCGGATAGGAGGGATTGAAGCCTCCCTGGGTTTCATAAAAACTACGTCTTACCACCACGGTGGGGGTGGTGATGGGGTTTTCATACCAGAGAAGGGTGGCGTCTGTTTGCAGTCCTTCGGATTGGTAATCGGCCGAGACGGAGGTCACCGCATCTTGCTGATCGATGATCAGTGCCCGGCAGGCGAAAAGACCTGTGCGGGGATGCAGTTCCGCAAGTTCAGACATATGCCGGTAAAAATCCGGTTCAACGGTGTCGTCGCCGTGCAGGATGTGGACGAGGTGTCCGCGTGAACGGGCGATGCAGGTATTGAAATTGGCGATGGCGCCGCCGTTGGCGGGCTGGCGATAAAAGACGACTCGTCCATTGGGCGACAAGGCACGCACGACGGCGGCCGGGTCGTCCTTCGTGGAGCAGTCGTCGATCACCTCGATCTGCATGTCTTCCGGGCCTGGGGCTTGAGCGAGCACGCTGGCGAGGGTGTCGCGCAGGTAGTTCGCGCAATTGAACGTCGGAATCATGACCGACCAACGCGGGCGCACGGTGCCTTCGGGCAGCGAGGAGATGGGGGGTGCCGTTGTTGTCATTGCCAGCGTTCGAAGGGCCAGGGGTGGCGTTTGCTATTGGCGTGGTTCGGATCGGCCACGGTGATTTCCGGACGATTGTTCACAAGCCGTTCGATGATCTCAACGCCTTGCATGAAGGAGTGATCCTGGTTGCTGACTTCGTATTTCCACGCGCCAAAACGGCCGCGTGAATAGACCTCGTGCTGTTCGAAGAAAGGCAACAGCACGCCGAGTGCGCGATCACGTTCGAGTCCGGGAGTGGGATAGCCATAACCGGCCCGGTAATTCCACGTGGAGATGATATCTTCACGTCGTTCAATCAACCGGGTGTTCAATGCGCCTTGAATGATTTCCTCCGGCAGGGTTTTCAAGTTTACCGGTTTGTCGGAGGATTCGGAGACCTCGGCCATGAGAGACCAGTGGCGCGTGCTGTCAGGGACATTTCCCGGGGAATAATTGCTGAAGACCGTCACCCGGTAGAACGGGCAGTTGTCCTCCGGAAAATACATCCAGCACTTGGTGGCGAGCTCCGCGGCCGGCTGGCCGCGCAGGCCGAGGCCGAAGATGTTGGAGCTTGAAAAGAGCAGGCCTTGCTCGGCGAGCGGGATGAACTGGTCCTGGCCGCTGAGGCGGATCAATTCGCGCAGCGGCAATGTCGAGATCAAGCGGTCATATGTGAAGCAGCGACCGTCGGCCGAGTGGACCTCACGTCGATCAAGATCCACGCGGACGATGGTGGTGTTGAGGTGAATCCGTTCGGCGGGAAGGCGCGCGGCGCAGGCCTTCCAAATGGCCCCGGTGCCGCCTTGCTTGGGAAACTGGAAGGTATTGTTGGGGCCCCAGGAAAGATCGTCCCTGGCGTAAACCAGATTTTGCAGGACGCGACCGAGGTCGGTGACGGCGACGCGTTCGCCTACCCAGCGTGCGTTCATCTTTTCCGGCGGATAGGCCCAGACCTTGAAATTGTAGGGCCGCATAAAAACCTCGGCCAGGCCGGGGCCGAATGTGGCGTCGATCCACTGGCCGAAGTTTTCGGGACGGGGGCGCGGCTCGCGGATGATCTGGATCAGTCCTTGCAGGCACTTGTCGAGATCGGCTGCGGGGAGACGGCGGATATTGTTTTGGAACGGGTAGGGTATGAAGCGATCCCGCATCCAGACCCAGGACTCGCGTTGATGTCTCAGCCAGCCGTCCTCGCCGAGGAATTCGACCATCGCGCGGTCGAAATAGTCGTAGTGGGAAAACTGCACATGACCACCGATGTCCCAGGTGAATCCCTGCTCATCGACAAACGATGAGGATAGTCCGCCAGCGTGTGCGGATCCCTCAAGAAGCGCCCAATCGGCATGGCCGAGTTCGTGCAACCGTCGCGCCGCCCCGAGGCCGGTCGGGCCGGCGCCAAGAATGAGAAAAGACTTTTTAGGCATTTGATGGTGCGGCCTCGCAGATGAGCATGTCGAATGTCCATATGCCCGCGGGTATTTCCGGATGTGCAATCAGCCGTTGATCCAGCCACCCGGATATTCGGGTGATCAAGGGAAGCAGGAGGTTGGAAGAGCGGGGGTGTGAAATCGCGCGAAGAAGCCATTCCTGCACGATCAAGTGGGAGATTGCCATGCAGCGGCGGCGTTCCTGGACCAAAAAAATGCCGGCCATGTAAGCTTCCAATTCTCCTTTTGAGAACGGCATTTCTTTTGGGGAAGGACCGAAAGGGTGCACGCCCACATGCCGTTGCGCGATCAGTGCACGGACCTCGCTCTCTTGCTGGTTTTGAGTGCGCCATCCGGACAGCCTGCCGCGGTTGGCCAGCCGGGCCAGTTCGCGCAACAGGCGTTCACTTGCGGGAGAAGCTGCGGAGCTTTGCGTCGACTGCCGGAACGGTTCGAAAATAAAGAGATTTCCCTCCGGCTTCAGGTGTTGTCGCACCGCCAGCAAGGCGCGTTGAATTTCAGATCGGTTGAGGTGATGGAGAAACCCGTGAATTATCACAGTATCAAACGCCGCCAGCGATTGGGGAACGGCGGTTCCATCCGCGCATATAAATTGAATTTGTCCGGAAAGCCCGGCGGTAACTGCTTGTTGTCGGGCAAGGGCGATCTGGGCTTCTGAAAAATCGATGCCAACGATCGTGCGTCGTTTGCCGAGTTCCGCCAGCAACCGGCACAGCCACCCCGTGCCACAACCGAGCTCGAGGATACGTCCGTCTGCAGGGGTGTGATCAATGATCGCTTTCAGATAATCACGGCGCAGCGTCCGCTGGACGGCGGGAGTCTGGACCCAGCAATATTTGTCCTCGATTTCGGCAAATTTTTGCCACCACGCCCGTTCTTTAACTTCGATGTCGGCGGGGGTGGTATCAGGGCGAGTGATGTTCATGTTTCCAATTATAGCTAAGATAGACATGGCCGACCCAGTGATTCCCCGGGGCGTGGGCCTGGTCGCTGGCGGCTGATAATACGTCCACCCCGATCATTTCATCGATATGATCGAAAACTTCGGAAGAACTGAAGATGGCCGCGCGGATATAGTAGCGTCCTGGGTTTAAAATCATGGGTTCAACCAGGCAGGAAAATTGATGAACGCCCGCGGACAATTCATGAGAAATTCCTTCATCGGTCGCCGTGCTCCCCATGACTTCTACTCCATCCGCGGTGACAAAACTGAATCCAAAAGTAGCATTAGGAATCCGTTTGGTGGCATGAACGGAGATCGAGATGCGCACTGGCTCTCCGCGCAGGATTTCCGGCGAGGAACGGCCCTCGTGGTTGCGTAGCTCGATGTGGGTAAATCGCGCCACGCCGGTTCCCCGCCGTCCTACATCATTGCCAGTCAGATCACGTGAAGCCGTGGTTGGAGCGGACTGTTTGAGATATCCGTTGATAATGAGATGCGCGGGTCCGTCGGCTGCGATCATTCCATTTTGCATGACGATCGCCCGCGTGCAGAGTCGCTGAACTGCATTCATCTGATGGCTGACAAACAGAACGGTCCGGCCGTCATTCTGGGCGACCGATTGTATTTTGCCCAGGCACTTTTTCTGAAACTGAGCGTCGCCGACTGCGAGCACCTCGTCGACGATGAGGATCTCGGGTTCCAGGTGCGCGGCCACCGCAAAGGCGAGGCGCACATACATGCCGCTGCTGTAGCGTTTCACCGGCGTATCGAGAAAACGTTCCACCTCGGCGAAAGCGACGATCTCGTCGAACTTTTTCCGAATCTCGACACGGCTCATCCCAAGGATCGCACCGTTCAGGAAGATGTTGTCGCGACCGGTCAGCTCGGGATGAAAACCGGTGCCGACCTCAAGCAGGCTGGCGACGCGGCCCTTAAGGGTGATCCGCCCCGTAGTGGGCTCGGTGATACGCGAAAGGATTTTCAGCAGGGTGGACTTGCCCGCGCCATTGCGGCCGATGATGCCGACAACCTCGCCGCGCTTGATTTCGAAGTTTACGTCACGCAGAGCCCAGAAGTCTTCGCGGTTCAGCTTCGAGTTCCAGCGCAGGCGCCTCCAGGCCAGCCGGGCCATGTGATGCATCGTGTCGCGCAACGTTCCCTGTCCTGCGAGGTGGCTGATGCGGTAGCGCTTGGAGATGTTCTCGGCGCGAATGACAACGTCGTCGCTCATGGTTTAAATGATGTCGGCAAAGGAACGTTCGGTGCGGCGGAAATACCAGACACCGGTGACGACGAGCATCAGGGTCCAGGCAAGGCTGAGCGACAGGCTGTGCCACTGAAAGGCCGTGCCCGGGCCAAGCAGGCACCAGCGGTAGGCGTCGATCACGCCGGTCATCGGGTTGAGCGAGAGCAGCGCCTGCCAGTTGGGCAGAAAGTCGGTGCGATACCCCACCGGTGTGGCGAAGACGCCAATCTGAAGCAGGAACGGCACGACGATGCGGAAATCACGGAAGCGCACCGTGAGGGCCGCCAGCCATAATCCCGCGCCCAGCGCCAGCAACAGCGTGAGTATGACGAACAGGGGCAGCAGCAGGGCTCGGAACGTGGGCACGGTGCCAGTCCAGGCGAGCGCGATGACGTAGAGACCCAGAAGGATGGCGAAGTCCACCAGCGCAACCGCCACCGTGGAGAGCGGCACCGCAAGGCGGGGGAAGTAGACCTTGGCGATCAGATGGGAATTACCCACCAGACTTCCACTGGTGTTGCCGAGGGTATTGGCGAACAATTGCCAGGCCAGCTGGCCGGCCATGACCACAAGAAAATAGGGTTCGTTGCCCGAGGGCATCCTGGCGAGGCGGCCGAAGACAAAGGTGAAAATCGCCACCGAGGCCAGCGGTTGGACAAGGGCCCACGCCGCGCCAAGCAGCGTCTGCTGGTAGCGGACCTTGATGTCCCGCCAGGCCAGAAAACCCAGCAGCTCGCGATAACGCCACAGGTCGGCCCAGTAATGTCGTTCGGTGCGGCCGGCCTCAATGACGAGGGCGGGCGGTTCTCCTGCAGGTGAACTCATGCGGTAAGAAGGCGGTGGAGGTGTTCGCGAAACACTGGATAAGAAAACCGGCCGGCGCACGTCCGAATGACCTCGGCATCCCAAGGCCTGAGCAGCGCCGCCGCGGCCGCCCGGGCGAGTGCCGGGACATCGCCGTAAGGAACAAGCAGGCCACTTTCATGCGTGATGACTTCCGGCGCCCCGCCGGCGTCGGCTGCGATGCAGGGTTTGCCGTGGGACATCGCCTCCAGATAAACGAGGCCGAAACCTTCCTTCTGGCTGGGCAGCGCGAACACGGTGCAGCGTGCGAATTCGTGGCGAAGCTGACGGTCGTTCACGTAACCGGCAAACTCGACCGCCGTGTCGACACGATGCTCGCGAACGAGGTTTTGAAGGCGATGGATGTCGTCGCCGCGACCAACGATGCGCAGTTTGGTGCCGGGTGCGTCCCGCAGGATGGCAGGCATCGCCTCAATGAGGTGGTCGATGCCTTTGTAGCGGTCGAGCGAGGACAGTCGTGAGACCGCGAGAATCACCGGCTGGCTGGCCGTGATTGTTGCCGAATCGATCCCGTCGGGCGTGAGTTCAGGGTCGAGTGCGTTGGGGAGCACGACCACGCGCGCCGGGTCCAGGCGAACGTTTTTCAGCAACTCATTGCGGGTAAATTCGCTCACGCAAAAAATCCGCCAGGCGCCCTTGAGCGCGCGGCGTTCGAGAAAGCTGAAGGGGCGCCACACCTCGATTCCATGCGCCACGAGGGCATAACGCAGGCCCGGGCGCCGCCAGCCCGCCAGCCATGCGACGGGCAACTGGGCGACGTGACCGCAGACGATGAGGCGCACGCCGGCGCTCAGGCGAAGCACGGCGCCCGTGAAGCGGCGTTTGTCTCGATTGCACGCCTCCCAGCGGTCCAGCGAGTGGACCATGGTGTAGGGCCGCAAATCCGCCGAGTCGACCGAGACGTCGTTGAGCGTGACAAAACGCACGCAGTCGTTGTCGCCGGCCAGATCGCACAGTGCCTTGAGGTAAAGTCTCAGACTGCGCGGGATGCCGCTGTCGGTGGTGAAAAGCTCGGGGGCGAGCAGCAGCGAATTCATCGGGCGCGCGATCCTTTCGAAAAGATGCCGCTTCTGATCTTCCACGCGAGCATCCGGAAAATCGCGTTCAATAAGTCCGGCCAGCGCATGGTTTGTGGGTGGTGCAATATGCCGATTCCCGGGACATAGGCGCGCAGCGAGGTGCTTTTCGACGTGCGGGTTTTCATGCGGTGGAGGTTCTCGATGTTGCGCCCGTGCAACACGACCGCCTCGTTTTCCAGGATCGATGGGAAATAGGGCATCAGGTTGTAGCCATGGGGAAGGGAGGTGATCCGCAGGTCGCTTTCGTAGAGAGCCACGCGCAGGCTTTTTTGATCCCAGGTGCGCCCGTTCGGCTCCATCATTTGTGTGTAGAGTTCCCGCCAGCGGGCGAAGAAGGCGCCGACACGGTCGTTCCGACGCCATGCGATCACGCCCGAGTTGAATTCCGGGAAAGAGTCGGGCAGTCCGGCGATCTTATAATGATGTCCGCCGCTGTGCTGCATGGCGGCCAGTTCGAAGCGATCGAGAAGGGCAAACGCGGGCTCGAGCGAGCCGACGATCAAGGTGTCCGTGTCGAGGAACAGGCAGCGTTCCCAAGGGGCTTGATCCATGTGAAGCTTCATCGCGCTGCCGGGCATTGTCGCTGTGATAAAGATGACCTTGTCCCAGAGCTCCTGATTTGCGGGCGCCGTGTCGGTGAGCAGGTAGATGGGCAAACCCGGATTGGTCTTGCGAACAGAAGCGGCGGAAACCGTGGACTCCTCAACATAGCGCCGGCCAACCGCCACGTAGATGACACCCCGGGCGGAGGAAGAAGTGGTCGTTGAGGAGGACATGGATAAGGCAGTCGTGCCGGGCCGGGAGCGGGCTTACGACGGGGGGCGACGATTCACAAAGACGACGAGGATGGCGAGACTCCAAACTCGCGACCATTCGAGCGTGTCGTTGCCGGCGAGAAATCCCCTCCAGTGCGCCTGCACGGCGGTCGTGTTGAAAAGGCCGCTGCGGCTCACGCTGGCGGGGGCGAAGGTATCCTCAAGAAAAGGCTTGAGCGGCCCTCTCATCCACACGGCGTAGGGCAGGGTGAAACCGCGTTTTTTGCGAGTGAGCAAACCGGGCGGCAACAGGTCCCCCACGGCGGCGGCCAGCGCGGCCTTGGGCTGGCCGGGCGTGTGTTTGAACGCGGTGGGCTGCCCCGCGAGCCAGCGCACCAGCGGGCGGTCGACGAAGGGCACGCGCAGCTCCAACGAATGGCGCATGCTCATCACGTCGCTGTCGCGCAGGAGCACGTCCGCCATGTAGCCGCGCATCTCTGCCGCGCTCGTGACGGAGAATCGATCCGCATCGTGCAGGCCCTCGGCCAGGGCGGCGCTTTGCGGATGCGGCGAGTAGCCGGGCGCGGTGTCCGGAGCGAGCAGCGAGCGGCGAGTGGATTCCGCAAAGACCCGGCGTTGAAGGAGTGCGAGCGCCGCAGGCGAATCGGCGTGGCGCAGGGTGTCGGCGAGCTTGCGCAGACGGGTGTCGCCGCGATCCCAGCGGGCGAGCAGCAGGTTGCGCAGGGGCGAGGGCACCGAGGTCCAGATCGGAAGCCAGCGGGCGAGCCGGGGCATGTTGCGAAAGGACGGATATCCGCCGAAGAGTTCGTCCGCACCCAGGCCGGAAAGCGCCACCGTAACCCCACCCGCGCGCGCCGCCTGGCTCGCATAATAGGTGTTGATGCCGTCGCCCGTGGGGTGATCCAACGCGGCCAGCAGGGTGCCGATGTCCTCTGCCACACGCGTCCCGGTGAGCACGGTGGAGTGATGATCGGAGCCCAGGTGGCGGGCATTGGCCGCCGCCGTTTCGGCCTCGGAATAGCCGGCATCCTCGAAGCCGATTGAAAACGTTTTGAGTTGTGCGCCGCCGAGGCGGGTCATCAGCGCGACGAGGGCCGTGGAGTCGAGGCCTCCGGAGAGAAACGCCCCGACCGGCACGTCGGCGACCACGTGGGCGCGCACGGTGTCCTCGAGTTGCGCGCGCAGGCCGGCGGTGAATTCTTCGCGCGAACGAGCGGGGGTGGCATCCGCTGCGGGAGCCAGGAGATCGCGGGCACTGTCATAAGAGGAGATGACAAGCCGTCCATCCCGCCACACCGCGCAGTCACCGGCGCGAAGACTCTGCACGTGGCGATAAATCGTGCGCGGGGCCGGCACCGAGAGCCATGCCAGATAATCGCTGACCGCCCGCGGATCGATGTCGGCGGGCACGCGGCCGGAGGCGAGCAGCGCATTGAGTTCGGACGCGAAGAGCAGGCCTCCGTCTGCGCTGCTGTGAACGTAGAGCGGTTTGATGCCGAACGAATCGCGGGCGAGGAGCAGGGTGCGTTCACGGGCATCCCATGCGGCGAAAGCGAACATGCCGCGCAGGCGGGGCAGGGCGTCGCGGCCCCACCTGGCAATTGCTGCGAGTAACACCTCCGTGTCGCATTCGGTTTTGAAGGTGTGCGATGCGGCGAGTTCCGCCCGCAGCGCACGGAAGTTGTAGATCGCTCCGTTGAAAACCAGGTGCCAGCGACCATCCGCCGTGCTCATTGGTTGATGGCCGTGCGCAGGATCGAAAATGGCCAGCCGTCTCATTCCCAGCGTGGCCTCGCCTTGAGACTCGATTCCGGTGTCGTCGGGGCCCCGATGAACCATGAGCGCATTCATCCGCGCGACCACGTCGGTGCGTTGCTCGATCGATTGAGTAGGACTAATATAACCAGCTATGCCACACATGGATTTGTAAAAATTCCGAGCTTCGCCCCGTCACTTCCCGGGGAAGCAACCATGAGTTGGAAAGGAGGTCGGCGGGACCATGTGCAAAAACAGCGACTAGGGTATAGACCCTAGTCGCTGTATGAATTGACGAAATGGGAGGGGGTTCGGCAATGCCTATGTTTATGGCAGGTCCAGGAATTTAAGCGCAAATGGATTGGGCAATTTCCCGGGACTTTTCTTGGGACACGAGTTTCTCGACCAATAAAAGGCCAAAATCGGTGGCGGTGCCTGCGCCGCGCGAGGTGAGCAAGCGTCCGTCGGTGACGGTGCGTTCGTCGGCGAGGATCGCCGGCAGTTCATTGGCGACGGAAAAATGCGCGGTGTAGCGGCGCCCGGCGAGAAGACCGGCGTCGTGGAGCACGGTGGGCGCGGCGCAGATTGCGGCGAGCCAGCGGTCGGCGGCATGATGGGCGAGAACCGTGGTGCGCACCCGGGGATCGGCGCGGAGGTGGCGGACCCCGGGGCCGCCGGGCAGGAATAAAAGGTCGAAGAGGCGGCCACTCTCGATGGCGGCGAGCGTGGTGTCTGTATGAAGAGTGATGGCGTTGCGCCCGGTCACGCTGCGGTTATCCCCGAGCGAGGCGACGGTCACCTCGACACCGGCGCGACGCAGCAGGTCGATCGGGGCGACGGCTTCCAGTTCTTCGAAGCCTTCGGGGAGAATCACAAGAGCAGTGGCCATGAGCGGGTAAAATGCCGTTGGAACTACGACCCACGAACCGTATATGTCGGCGGCGATGGGTCAATTCCGCCTTGGTAATCTTAAGGGGCTGCACCTCGCGATGCCGTTGATAACCCTGATCTCGCGTGTGCGGAGGCGATCGCTTGATCGCTGATCTGAGAGATGCGGGGTTGCATCTGAATCTGGCGGAGAGGGGGGGATTCGAACCCCCGGTAGGCTGTTACACCTACGGCGCTTTAGCAAAGCGCTGCTTTCGACCACTCAGCCACCTCTCCAAAACGAAAACAGAAGCGAAGAAGCAAAGGCGCGGAGCGCAAAGTGCAAGGCCTTTCTCCCACGGTTTTGATTCACCGGGCGCCCAAGCTGCGCGCCGGAGCCGGCCACTTCGAAGCAGTCCGGCGGGTAATGTGCCTCCCGTCGGACACCGTCCCGAAAGGCTCAAGCCTCGTCTTCGTCTTCGGCCGGGCGTTCGAGTTCCTCGCGGCACTCGTTCATTACGCGCAGCCAGATTTCGCGCAGGTCGAAAAGACGAGGCAGCGCATCGTCGCGATAGCCCGTCACTGCCGGGAGCTTGGCCACGACGTTGGCATTGAGCAGGGCAAAGGTGCGGTTGAGTTCTCCGAGCGCCCGCTTGAAAAGGCTGATTGCCATCGCGTAGTCGCCGAAATCGAGCGCCTGGATCGCGAGCATGGCCTGTTCTTCGCCGCGATAAATCGATGCATGAAGGTCGAGCGCGAGGGCCTGAGGAACCTTGGTTCCGTTGGTCGCGATGCGTTCCCATCCACGCTTGAGGCTCAGGTAAATCGCCTTCGTCGAGATGAAAATCGGATTCTTGTGAAGCGTGTAAGGCTCATCCTTGCCCTCGTTGATTTCGGCGCCGGGTGCGGCCTCGGCTTCGGATTCATCGGTTTCGCGCGTATCAGAAGGATCCGCGCTCCAGGAATCCTCATCCCAGCCCATCAAATGCGCGGCTTCGTCGATACGGTCGTCCTTGCCCTTCAATTGCTCGTAAAAGGCGAGGTAACGATGAATGACATCGTCCTGCTCGCGCAGGTATTTTTCCCAATCAAATTCATTCCAGGCGAGCTCACCACGATCTTCCCACTCGTTGTCCGAGGGGCCGTTAGTTTCAAAGTTGCTCATTTATAGAGTGGGGTCTTGGGGACCTAGGGTGCAAGGTGCTCCGGAGGTCTCAAAATGCAACGAAAATTCCGCTTCGCCTCCGTGCTGCGGAAGGCTGAAGTCGGACGCACCGGACGGGTTTTTGCGATGACGGAGGTTCTCACGCGCCGGATCGCATGCGCAGGAATTTCCGCCGGTTGACTTTGCGGATTGAATCACACGCGGGCGGCGCGCTAACTTTCCCGCTTTCCCCATGGCAGACGTGCATCACGAGACGGTTTATTTCACAGGCCATGTGCAAGGCGTGGGCTTTCGCTACACCACGCTGCAGGTGGCAAAGGAGTTCGAGGTGACCGGCCGCGTGGCCAATCTCGCCGACGGGCGCGTGCATCTCGAAGTCGAAGGGAACCCGCGCGAGGTAAACGTTTTCATAGCCGCGGTGGAGGAGCGCATGCACGGCTACATCCGCCGGGTGGAGCGCAGTTCCTCCACAGGTCCCGCCCAGTATCACGAGTTTCGCATCCAATGACCCACCCCAATCCCGCCTCCGCGATCGAGATCACCGGTCTCACGAAGGATTTTTCGCTCAACCTTCGCGGCATTAAATTGCGCGCGGTGGAAAACCTCACGCTCAACATCCCCGAGGGGCAGGTCTTCGGGTTGCTTGGTCCGAACGGCTCGGGCAAGAGCACGACGATCAAGATCATCCTGGGCCTGCTCGAGCCCACCGTCGGCGAGTGCAAGGTCTTCGGCGTGCCGAGCGGGCGCGTCGATTCGCGTCTCAACGTCGGTTACCTGCCCGAGGCACCTTATTTCTATCGCTACCTGAGCGGCACGGAACTCGTGCGTTTTTATGGACGCATCTGCGGCGTGCCGCGCAAGCAGCTCGACGACCGCGTGCGCGAGGTCATCGACTGGGTCGGCTTGAGCGCCGCGGCGCATCGGCGCGTCGGCACCTATTCGAAGGGCATGCTTCAGCGCATCGGCCTTGCGCAGGCGCTCGTCCACGATCCGCGCCTGATCATTCTTGATGAACCCACCGCAGGCGTGGATCCGGTGGGTTCGGCGGAGATTTCCGAACTCATCCAGAAACTCAAAGCCCAGGGCAAAACCGTCCTGATCACCTCGCACCTGCTTGCGCAGATCGAGGATATTTGTGACCGGGTGGCCATCCTGGACCGGGGCAAACTCATCCTCGAGGGGGCGGTCGACGATTTGGTGGGGCTGCGCGACCGGCAGTCGCTGATCGTCGATTCCCTGCCGCCCGCGGAACTGGACGAACTGCGCGGCTGGCTCGCGGCGCGCGGCCATGTGCTCAACGCCGTCGAGCAGCCGCGCACGCGGCTCGACCAGTTGTTTCTCAGCAAAGTGTCGCGCCCGAAAAAAGAAGGAGACTCCCGATGAACACCGCTTTTCCCTTTCCACTCGCGGGTCGCCCGGTCCCGTTTTCGCCCGGCCGCCTGGGCATCGTGGCCGGGAACACGTTTCTCGAGGCCGTCCGTCAGAAACTGTTCAACTTTCTCCTGCTGCTGGCCGTCGCCCTGGTCGCGAGCGCGCAACTTTTCCGCGAGTTTAACTTTGGTTCGTCGGAGCTGAAATTCATCTCCGATTTCGGCTTTGGCGCGATGGTCTTCTTTGGCTCCACGCTGACGATCGCCGCGACCGCGCAACTCTTCTTCAGCGAGATCGAGAATCGCACGGCGCTGACAATCCTTGCGAAACCGATCTGGCGCACGGAATTCATCTTCGGAAAATTCCTCGGCGTGTTCGCGGTTGTGGGCGTGTTCTGCGCGTTGACCACGCTGCTGTTGCTTGCGCTGCTTTATCAACGTGAGACGGCGCTGATGAACGCCAATCCGGAGGCGTTTGAACACGGACGCATCATTCACTACGGCGACCTCGTCTTGATGGGCGTGCTCCAATGGCTGAAATTCGGCGTGCTCGCGGCGATCACGCTTTTGATCGCGAGTTTCTCCAACACGAACCTCTACACGGTCGTGATGGGGTTTTTCGTGCTGGTGATCTGCCACCTGCAATACCTGGCGCGCGACGCCTACGGTCAGGTTGCCTCGCTTCCGTTGCGTCTGCTGGTGCGGATGCTCGGCTATGTGTTTCCGAACTTTCAAGTCTTCAATCTCGCCGACCAGATCGGCATCGGCGAAGGGATCGATCCGGGGATTTTTCTGCGGGTGGCCGGCTACGCGCTGATCTACATCGCAGTGATCGGCGGCCTTGCGGTCTATAGCTTCCGAAACCGTGAAATTTAACCTCTCCGCTTTACGTCCGTTGTGGACGGGTCTCCTGGTGGTGACGGTTCTGGCCGTCACCGGCGCCGCCATCCGCCCTTTCGAGGACCCGGCGTGGCAATTCGTGCGCGCAAAGCAACCCGCGTTGAAACTGGACTCCTTGCAAGGCGCGCTGGGGCAGGGGGTGACCGTGGGCCTGCTCGGCGGTTTTCGCGCCATCGTGGCGGACTTTTTCTGGATCAAGACGAATTCGGTGTGGGAGGACAACGACCTGCCGGCCACGCAGACATTCATCAAACTGGTGACTGCGATCGATCCGCGTCCGCTGTATTTCTGGCAGAATGGCGCGCGCATGATCGCCTACGACATGCCCAACTGGCGCATCGTGAAGGAAGGGGGGTATGACGCCGTGCCCCAGGCGCGTCAGCGCCACATTGATGAGGAACAATCCGAAGTCGCCCTGAAGTATCTACGAGAAGCATTCGGCCATCATCCCAACTCCGCGCTGCTCCACATTGAAATCGCCAATGTTTACCTGAACCGGCTCAAGGACAACGTTTCGGCGGCCGAAGCTTACCGGAAGGCGGCCGCACTGCCCAGCGCGCCGTATTACGCCGCTCGTATTTACGCAGAGCTGTTGCGGCGCCAGGGGCGCCATCAGGAAGCGTATGCGTGGTTGAAGCAGCTCTATCCAACTTTGCCCCAAGTGGCCGATCCGGCCAAGGGGATCACCGAATTTCAGGTTCAATCAGCCATGGCTCCCGTGGTCCTCGATCGAATTCGCGAAGTGGAGGCGGAATTGAAGGTTCCTGAAAATAAGCGATTTAGGCCTTAATAGGTTTGGGGTTGCAGGAATTTATCTTGCACGGAAGTCAATACCTCCGGAAGTTTATCAACTTACTTAACTATCTATGGCCGCATCCACGCCCGAAAACCTCCACCCCATTTTTGACCGCGTGCTCGGCCGGGCGGAGAAAGAGGCGAAACTGCGGCAGCGCGGCCGGGTGATCTGGCTTTACGGTTTATCGGGCTCGGGGAAAAGCACGCTGGCGATTGCCTTGGAGCGCCGGCTGCATGCGGAAGGTGTGACCACGCATTTGCTGGACGGCGACAACGTCCGCACGGGGCTTAATCGTGATCTTGGGTTCACTGACGCGGACCGCGCCGAAAACATCCGCCGTATTGCCGAGGTGGCGAAACTCTTTGTGCAGGCCGGCGTGGTCGTCATTGCCGCATTCATCACCCCGCAACGAGCCAATCGTCAGCTCGCCCGGTCGATCATTGGTGCCGGCGATTTTCTCGAAGTCTACGTGGCGGCCTCGTTCGACACCTGCGCCTCGCGCGATCCGAAAGGGCTTTATGCGAAAGCTCGCGCGGGCGGCGTGCAACAATTCACCGGTCGCGACTCCTCCTTCGAGCCGCCTGCCGCGGAGGATAACGACGTGCTCGTGATCGATACCGAAGCCGGTCCGGCCGACGCGTCGCTCGCGCAGCTGCATGCCGCCGTCGTGCCCCGCATCCATTTCCAATAACCCGTAATGAGTTCCTATAATCTCACGCATCTCGCCCAGCTCGAACACGAGGCCATCTTTATCATGCGCGAAGTCGCCGCCCAATTCGAGCGGCCCGCCTTGCTGTTCTCCGGGGGCAAAGACTCCATCGTCATGGTCCGCCTCGCCCAAAAGGCCTTCGCCCCGGCCAAGATTCCGTTCCCGCTCGTCCACATCGACACCGGCCACAATTTCGAGGAGACGATCACCTTCCGCGACTGGCTGGCCAAGGACACCGGCAGCCGTCTCGTCGTGCGTTACGTGGCGGACTCCATCAAGGCGGGCCGCGCCCAGGAGGAGAAGGGCCCGAATCCGTCTCGCAACGGTCTCCAGACGATCACGCTCCTCGATACGATCGAGGAGTTCCGTTACGACGCCTGTTTGGGCGGCGCCCGCCGCGACGAGGAAAAGGCCCGCGCCAAGGAGCGTTTCTTCTCGCACCGCGACGAGTTCGGCCAGTGGGATCCGAAGAACCAGCGCCCCGAGCTCTGGAATCTGTTCAACGGCCGTAAAAATCCCGGCGAGCACTTCCGCGTGTTCCCGCTCTCCAATTGGACCGAGATGGACGTGTGGCAATACATCGCCCGCGAGAAACTCGACATCCCGTCGATCTATTTCACGCATCAACGCGAGGTCGTGAATCGCAACGGGGTGCTTCTCTCCAAGTCGCCCTACATCACGCTGCTTGAGGGCGAGAAATATGAGACCCGCACCGTGCGCTACCGCACCGTGGGCGACAGCACCTGCACGGGTGCGGTCGAATCCGACGCCGCCGATCTCGCGGCGATCATTCAGGAAGTCGCCTCCGCCCGCCAGACCGAGCGCGGCACGCGCGCCGACGACAAGCGTTCCGAAACCGCCATGGAAGACCGCAAAAAGGCGGGGTATTTCTGAGCGCGGAATCTTAACGCAAAGACGCGAAGACACAAAGGCCGCAAAGCATGGAACTGGACGAAAACGCTCTCAGCCGGATTATCGTGGAAGCCGCGATAGAGGTCCATCGCGAGCTGGGTGGACCTGGCTTGCTGGAGAGTGTTTATGAGGAAGCGCTCGTATGTGAACTTACTTTGCGCGGTCTCAGTGTTGAGCGTCAGCAGTTGGTTCCCATCATTTATAAGACGCATGTTCTCGCGACTCCTCTTCGTCTCGATCTTCGTGTGAACAAACTCGTGATCGTCGACCCCAAGGCAGTCACCGAATGGAATCCGATCTTTGAAGCTCAGATGCTCACCTACCTGCGTCTCACGGGGCTCAAGCTCGGCTTGGTAATCAACTTTGGCGAACGACTCGTCAAAGACGGCATCCATCGCGTCGTGAACCGTCTTTAGCCCACCCAATCCAATTGGCGCAAATACGCAGAGGCGCAAAGCCCGCCAGCAACCATCTTCCTGATTTCGATCTTTGCGTCCTTAGCACCTTCGCGTCCTTGCGTTAAAACTCCTCAGTTCGACACCTTCCCCCTTTTCCATAAAATGACCGCTGCCACTCCCGTTCACCAGCACACCGACCAGCACTACCTTGCGATGGACCTGCTCCGCTTCACGACGGCGGGCAGCGTCGACGATGGCAAATCCACCCTCATCGGGCGTCTGCTCTACGACTCCAAGGCGATCTTCGAAGACCAGCTCGAAGCCATCGAACGCGCCACCGAGCAGCGCGGCGAGGACCACCTCAACCTTTCGCTTCTCACCGACGGCCTGCGCGCCGAGCGCGAGCAGGGCATCACCATCGACGTCGCCTACCGCTATTTTGCCACGCCCCGTCGCAAGTTCATCGTCGCCGATACGCCCGGCCACATCCAATACACGCGCAACATGGTGACGGGCGCCTCCACCGCCAACCTCGCCATCATCCTCATCGACGCACGCAAGGGAGTGATCGAGCAGACCTGCCGCCACTCCTTCATCGCCTCGCTCCTCCGGATTCCCCACGTCGTCGTGTGCGTGAACAAGATGGACCTCGTTGAGTTTTCCGAGGCGCGCTTCAACGAGATCGTCGCGGCCTATTCCGAGTTCGCCTCCCGCCTGGAGATCCCCGACATCAAATTCATTCCGATCTCCGCGCTTCACGGCGACAACGTCGTCGATCGCTCCCCCCGGACTCCCTGGTATCAGGGCAGCCCGCTGCTCTATACGCTGGAGACCGTTTACATCGGCAGCGACGTGAACCACATCGACGCGCGTTTCCCGGTGCAGACCGTGATTCGTCCCAACAACGACGAGCACCACGATTTCCGCGGGTTCGCGGGTCGCGTGGCCGGCGGTGTATTCAAACCCGGCGACGAAATCGTCTCCCAGCCCTCCGGCCTGACCTCCCGCATCAAGTCCATTCACGGTCCCGCCGGCGACCTGGAGGAGGCCTTTGCCCCCATGTCGGTCGTGATGACCCTGGAGGATGAGATCGATGTCTCGCGCGGCGACACCATCACCAAGGCCAACAACCCGCCGAACGTCACGCAGGACATCGAGGCGATGATCTGCTGGTTCTCCGACAAAAAGCTCGTCCCGAACGGCAAATACATCATCCGCCACACGACGCGCGAAGCGAAGTCGGTGATCAAGGGCGTGCGCTACAAGGTGAATATCAACACCCTGCACAAGCTTGAGGGTGACACCGAGATCGGCATGAACGACATCGGACGCATCCAGTTGCGCACGGCGGTGCCCCTGATCGCCGACGCCTATCAGCGGAACCGCAACACCGGCAGCTTCATCCTCATCGACGAATTCACCAACGCCACGGTGGCGGCCGGGATGATCCTTTGACACGGGCTTGCGGGCGGCTATGAGTCGCAACCCGTTATCCTTTCAAAGTGATTGTCAACTTCTGGCTGCTGTCCATCGCGGTGCTTTTGCTCTGGCTTCCCCGCCAGTGGTTGCGATTTGGCGGCGAGTTCATCCCGCTGCCCAAGTCGTCCCGGCGGCGCAAGCGCGACAATTCGAATCCGCGAAACCCGGGTGATGTTTCGCTGCGCTTCAAGGAGGAGTTCAAGAAGCCGCGCAATTGGATCGATCTCATGCGCGCGGCCGCGGGCGCGGTGGCGATCGAGCACGGGTGTTTTGAAAAGGCGGTCGGGGCCCCCAAGGAAACCGCGACGCAGATCTTCGTGTGCGCCACCGCCATCTATGTAGTTGCCGTGTTGATACAGACGATCCGGATGGAGGGACGCCTCACCCTGGCGGCGCCGGTCTTTTTTGTCCTCGGGCTCAGCTTCGGGATCATCGGCGGGATGGCGGCGTTGTTTGCCTGCATCATGGTGTGGGTGATCAATCTGGTGCTGCCGGGGTCGAGCATGTTCCTGGTCGCGTTCGCGGGCTTGCAGGTGTGCTTCGCCCTGTTGCTGGCGCGCCTCCCGGTGCGCGACGCGGCCCTGGCCGGCGGCCTGGCCGTCCTGCCGGTTGTGTTCAGCCTCGTGACCAAGCGGCGCCTGGTGCAATTGAGCAAAAAATCGAAGGCGCCCAGGAGCAGTTGATCGTGGTTGCTTCCGACCGTCCCCCGGCCCTCTCGATCTGGATCGGCGCCTCGCGTCCGAGAACGCTGCCCGCCGCGGTTGCACCGGTGCTGGCGGCCTCCGCGCTGGCATGGCGCGACGGCGACTTTGAACCGCTCGCGGCCCTGGCCTGCCTCGCGTTTGCGCTCCTCATCCAGATCGGGACGAACTTCGCCAACGACTATTACGACTTCGTGAAAGGCGCCGACACCGCCGAGCGGGTGGGGCCGCGGCGCGCCGTCGCCTCGGGGCTGGTGCCTCCGGCGACCATGAAACGGGCGATGGGCGGGATGTTTGCCCTGGCCTTTGCCGCGGGACTCACGCTGCTCGGCTACGGCGGATGGCCCCTGCTGCTCATCGGTGTCGCCAGCATTGTCTGCGGCATCGCCTATACCGGCGGCCCCTATCCGCTCGGTTACAACGGGCTGGGGGACGTGTTTGTCTTCATTTTCTTTGGATTGGTGGCGGTGGGCGCCACTTATTTTGTGCAGGCGGGGGTGATCACCGCGGATGCCTGGCTGATTGGCGCCGGCATCGGCGCACTGGCCGCGAATATTCTCGTGGTGAACAATTATCGCGACGTGGAGACGGACGCCCGCGCGGGCAAGCGCACGCTGGTCGTGCGATTCGGGCGCCGGTTTGCGCGCGCGCAGTTTGTGGCTGCGCATGGCGTCTCGCTGGCGGCCCTGCTGGCGGTCGGGACGCCCGACTGGCATCCCGCGATGCTAGTCGCGGGGGCGGGGCTGTGTGTCGTGGCGGGAGCGTTGCAAACCCGGCGGCTTGCACGGGCGGCCACGCCCGCGGAGTTGATCCGGCTCCTTGGCACCACCGGGTCGTATCTGGCGATTTATGCGCTGATGCTGGCCGCCGGCTTGATCTTGGGCTGAGGGGGCGTTTGGGATGATCCTGGATTGCTGTGCCTTGGCAGCACGGGTTGCTCCGCGCCGATTGGACTGAGCCGAAATAAGCTGGCGCCTCACAACGGCTTTGGGTTTGCCTTGCGCGGGTCACGACCCAATTTGGCGTCACTACCCTCCCTCTATGAGCAGCAGAACCCAAGGTAATCCAGCAGCCTCGAAAATACCGCGCGAAGCGGTCTTGGTGGTGGATGATGAACGTCCGTTGCTGGATGTTTTTTCGGAAGCCTTGGGCATGCGTTTCGATGTCACCACCGCCACCTCGGCCCGCGAGGCGGAGTTCATCCTGCGCAAAAAGTCCTTCAAGGTCGTCGTGGCCGATCATCTGATGCCTGGCGGCAATGGAATGAGTTTTTTGGTCCGCGCACGTGAGGAGTATCCGCACATGCAGCGCATTCTGGTTACGGGTTACATGAAGCCTGAGATGCTGCTGCGCAGCGTGAACGAAGCGGCATTGTTTCGTTACCTGCTCAAGCCGGTGTCAGTGGTGGAACTCGTCAACGTGGTGGTCGAAGCGGCGAAGCTGCACGACGCGCTGCTCAAGGTGGCCGCGGAAACCGCCCCGCAGGAATAAGGCAGGGCGGAGCGGGGCTTCTTCCGAATTGGTGCGGTCGAACCGTGTCTGAGAGTGCGGGTTTGTTCGTTCGGACGAGCTGGCATGCGGCCTTGGGGCTGGCTGATGTCGAGCGGACGATGTCCGGTGGTTTTCCGGTAATTCCCCTATGTCTGCTTCGCGCGCAGTTCTTTTTCGGAGCGCCTACTTTTGCGTTGAAGAAGTGAGAGAGTTGGATTGGTTGGGGCGTATCCCCCTTATGCATACCCTTGCACGTCCCTCCGTGCGTGTGGCCAACCTGAAGCGCCAGGCTGGCACCCGCGCCTTTACGCTGATCGAGTTGCTAGTGGTCATCGCGATCATCGCGATCCTCGCCAGCATCACCTTTGGCGTTATCAAAGGGGTCAACGAGCGTGCGGCGATTGCGCAGGCAAAGACGGAGGTGGCGGTTTTGGCGCAGGCGCTGGAAGCCTTTAAGAAGCAGTATGGTGATTATCCTCAAACTGGTGGTTTTACATCGGCCGGGATTAACGGAACTCCCACGATTGGCAGTATAACGACCGCTAGCGCTCAAGCGAAATTATTTAATGCGTTGGTCGGAAAGCTGGGGCCAACCTGTGTGGTAATGAAGCGGCCCGGTGGAAAAATGTGGGTGGATATCTCCAAGTTCTCTTTGGAGACGACGACAATGCCCGCAATTGAGCCTACGCCAATCACCGAGGACGTTACGCAGGCTGCAAACGCCTTTCTTGATCCATGGGGGCGCCGATATATGTATTACTACAAGACCGCAGGATCGACGACGTGGAAGCATCCCAGCTATTTTCTTTATTCGGTTGGCCCCGACGGACAGGATACACCACCTAGTGCTACCACCATTACCTACACGGATACCAAAAACTTGGATAATCTTTATGCAAATAGGAATTAATTATAATTTGGCCGGCTTTACTCTTGGGCAATCGCATGGCCGCACGAGGAAGGGATTTACGCTTATTGAACTTCTTACTGTTATTGCTATTATCGGTATTTTGGCAGGCATTATCATACCGACTGTGGGCTCGGTTAAAATTTCTGCCAACAAGGCCAAGAGCAAGACGCAGTTTACTCAATGGGCGGCGTCCACCGAGCTTTTTAAGCAAGAGTATGGATATTATCCCCGCTTGTCTTCAGCTGCCGGCTCTGGATTGATCGACCCGACCAATTTTTTTGCTAATTTGACTGCAAGGAGTTATAACGGAACCGCTTTGACGGGGGGGGCGCTTGTAGATAATAAGCGGAAGTTATCCTTTTATTCAGTTTCTGATAGTGAGCTTGCCAAGGATGGTTCCGGTGCTCCCATGAATCTGATTGTTGATGCTTTTGGTAATTCCGCGATTATGGTAATGCTTGATGCCAATGGTGATGGGGTCATCAAGGACGGCGAGCGTAGGACGGATAAACTTGCCGGAGGTAATATCAGCGATCCAAGTAGTGAGTCGAGTGCCTTAACGAGCGGATCTGTGGATAGCGCAGACATCAGGTCGGGGGTGGCGTTTTATTCTGCGGGCAGAAACAATACTATAACCGATTATGTTTACAGCTGGAAATAATTCTCGCCGCCTTGCCCGCGGTTTTACTCTGATTGAGCTCTTGGTGGTGATTGGGCTCATTAGTATCTTGGCTGCGGGCATCGGAATATCGATGCGCGAAGGTAATCCTACTTCCTCGCTTCGAGGCGGTCAGAACACATTGGTAGGCCTGTTGTCGAGTGCACGGGGGCAGGCCGCTCTGAGTCAGGCGGATGCGATGATCATCGTGGATGTCACCTCGGTGGAAGAAGAACTCTTTTTACGTTCATTGCAGGTGGTGGTGCGCTCCGGAGCAGGTTGGCGCCCGGTTGGCGCCCCTGTGATGCTACCACCAGGGATATTTGTTGTGCCCCCGCAGGGAACTTCGTTAGTCACTTTTACAGGAACTTGGGACGCCAAAAGAAAATCATCAGGATTTGATTCCTCTATTAGTGGAGTTGATCCAGCCGACACCACGAATAATCAGCTCCTCGGGCGCACATATTTGAAATTTCAAAACTTCACGGCGCTTGGGACAACGAGCGGAACAGGTCGGATATTGGTTACACCCGGGAAACGCACAAGTTCAACTACGATTGAACTGGACAATCCTGAGATGCTTCGTGGGGTGACGGTGAGTCGTTACGGAGTGCCTACCCTCATCAACGAAGCGGGGACATTTGATAATCTATAATGAAATCGACGAACTTACATGTCAAAGCTGACGGTGCCCGTGCGGGCTTTTCATTGGTCGAGGTTGTAGTAGCTGTCGGCATTTTTGCACTGGCTATCGTAGGGGTCATTGGACTCTTGGTTCCAACGAGCAAAAATATTGCCGATGTCGCCGATTCTGATGCGGCGTCCCGCGTGATATCCGCAATTCAATCCGGTCTGCAGAAAAGTGGTGGTTACGCCGGCGTTCAAGCCGCCTTAAACGCGCCAAACACAATATTTTACGCATCCAAAGATGGCAGCAAGGTTGGTGTGTCGACCGATCCGATGTGGACCACAGGTCAGAATCAGGAAAGGTTTTTTGAATTTAAGCTCGTTCGAAACGGCGACACCCCGGCTGTCGGCGATGGTCTTTCGCCTGCGGCCAACGACAATACGGCTGGGTTCTTGGCGTTCACTATTGTTTTGAAGTGGCCCGCGTTTGCGCCAACGGCCGATGGCCTAACTGGAACGGCGGTCGAAGATTCACAGAAAAGCGTTATGGTAGTGCCTGCTGCGATTACACGATGAGATCCAAATCGATGAACAAACATCTCGATACCTTTCCTGCGGCGAGGAGTAAGCATGGTTTCACGCTCATCGAGTTATTGGTGGCGGTCGGTGTCACTGCTTTGCTTGTCAGCTTAATGCTCGGCATAGTGGTGAATATCACCAACGGGTGGAACCGTTCATCCGGGACGCTCGAA
>JAQSWS010000161.1 GCA_029266495.1 Rariglobus sp.
TCCAGCTGCGCGAGGCGTTGCGCGTCGTGAACGATCTTCTCAAGTCGCCCGCCTCGGTCTCCGTTGCCAGGGACGATGATCGCGCCCACGTCTCCACCACGACGGGGGTCACACCCTGACATCCAGGGAAACGCCCGGGTTTAATCCGCCCGCCAACGCGCGAAGATAAACCGGTCGCGATCGGTCAGATCACGCACGGACTCGATCGTGACAAAGCCGGCGTCCGTCAGCACCCGCTTCAGTTCGGTGTGCTGCGCGATGCCGGTTTCCAACGCCAGCAAACCGCCCGCTCTCAAAAAACGCGGTGTTCCCGCAATAATCGTGCGAAGGTCCGCCAGCCCCTCGTCCCCTGAAATCAGCGCCGAAACCGGCTCATGCACGCGCACCTCGGGTTCGGCCGCGGCAGTCTCTTCAGCGGTCAAATAGGGCGGATTCGAAACGACAAGGTCGTAAGGCTCGCCCGGAGTGAGTGAGTCGAACCAGGTGGACCGCAGAAGTTCCACCCGGCCTGTAAGCTCAAGCGCACGTGTGTTCTCGGTCGCGAGAGCCAGCGCATCGCCGCTGGAATCAACCGCCGTGACCGCCGCGCCTTCATAGCGTTTGGCCAGTGCCAGCGCGATGGCGCCCGATCCCGTGCCCAGGTCGAGAATCCTCAGCGGAGCAACCGGGAGACGTTCCACAATCAAATCGATCAACAACTCCGTTTCATGCCGGGGTATCAGCGCCCGCCGGTCCACCTTCAAGCGCAGGCCCGACCATTCCGTGTCACCTATGATGTATTGCAGCGGCTCGCGCTGACTCCGGCGTTTTACCAATGGACGGATTTTTTCCAGATCGGCCTCGGACAGCACCCGCTCAAACTGCAGGTAGAGCTGCATGCGCTTGAGTTCAAGCGCATGGCCAATCAACAACTCGGCGTTTAACCGGGCCGATTCAACCCCTTTGGCGGCGAGGAAATCAGTGGTTTTCTGGATGACTTCGAGAAGTGTAAGCGAGGAAGGCATGGCGGCGGGCTGATTAGAAACGTGCGAGGCAGCTGGGGGATTCGGACGATGTTAAAATACCAAAGCTACGCCGGGATTGTTGCGCCAGCCAAGGAGCCGGCGAGGGCGTTTACCAGAGGTAAATAAACGAAGTCGGCGACGATGGATCGCGCGACAAGATCAAGTGGAATGGGTATTTTAGCATTGGCCGAGTCCCTTAATCGTCATCTCCCGCGTTCATCCGGCGCGGCGTGTAGGTTTGTCCGGTCAACGCGGCAAACTTCTCCTCGAAGTCCGCACGTTGCAGCGCCTCGATGATCCCGTCGATCGCGCCTTCCATCACATGGGGAAGGCTGTAAAGCGTGAGGCCGATGCGATGATCGGTGAGACGGTTTTGAGGAAAGTTATAGGTGCGGATGCGCTCGCTGCGGCCTCCCGTGCCGATCTGGCTCCTTCGCTCATCGGCATATTTGGCGCGCTCCGCCTCCTCCTTGAGTTGAAGCAAACGCGAACGCAGCACCGCCATCGCGCTGGCCTTGTTCTTCTGCTGCGAACGCCCGTCCGCACAATACACCATCATGCCCGTCGGCTTGTGAATGATCCGCACGGCCGAATCCGTCGTGTTGACCCCCTGCCCACCCGGACCGCTGGCGCGTTGCACGGTGATTTCCAACTCCTGCGGGTCGATGTGCACGTCGACCTCCTCGGCCTCCGGCAACACCGCGACGGTGACGGTGGACGTATGAATGCGTCCGTTGGCTTCGGTCAGCGGAACGCGCTGCACGCGGTGCACGCCGCTTTCGAATTTCAACTGACGGTAGACATCCTGCCCGGTGATAAGAAAACTCACCTCGCGATAGCCGCCGCGCTCGCTGAGGCTGCTGCCCATCGGCTCGATTTTCCAGCCGCGACCCTCGGCGTAGCGTTGATACATGCGCGTCAGCTCGGCCGCGAACAAAGCAGCTTCCTCGCCACCGGTGCCGGCGCGTATTTCCATGACGGTGTTGCGCGAATCCGCAGGATCGGGAGGCAACATCGCGGCCAGCACGGAATCGTGCAGCCGGGCGCGGGCAGCCAGCAATTCCGGCAGTTCGGCGGCCGCCAGCTCCTTGAGTTCGGCGTCGCCCGCCGGGTCCTTGAGCAGCGCCTGGGCTTCATCAAGCTCGGCGCCGGCTTTTACGTAGGCTTTGTGGTCGGCCACCAGTTGGGCGAGCTTCTGTTGCTCACGCGACACCTCGGCGGCTTTGCGGGCATTGGCGTAAAAGGAAGGCTCCGCCATTTGCGCATCGAGTTCATCGAGGCGGCGTTGGAAGGGAAGAATCTCGGGCAGGGAATCCATGCAAAGAAATACGATAGGCGTCGTCACGGAGACGATTTGCGCATTGCGCAGGCAATTGCGAGCGGCTTGGGTAAGCCCGCTCAACGAGAGCCGCTGCACTTATGCTAGCGGTGTTGATCAGCAATGGCCACGACGCTTTTCACTCAGAACATCATCGCGTGCATCTGGGATTTCGACAAGACCTTAATCCCTGAATACATGCAGTCCCCGTTGTTTCGCCGGTATGGCGTCAACGAATCGAATTTCTGGCACGAGACCAACAACCTCGTCTCCCATTACCACAAGCGTGGCTACCAGCTTTCAGGTGAGATCGCCTATCTGAATCACATCCTCACCCATGTGCTGGCCGGTCAGATGGCCGGACTCAATAACCGCGTGCTGCGTGAATGCGGAGCCGACATAAAATTCTATCCGGGCATGCCGTCGTTTTTTGACCGCAGCCGCACGTTCGTGCGCGAAAAAGCCGAACACATCAAACACGAGATCGCGCTCGAGCACTACATCGTCAGCACCGGCCTGGCCGAGATGGTCCGGGGCAGCGCCGCCTCCGCCGGCGTGGATGGCATCTGGGGCTGTGAGTTCGTTGAGAACCCGCTCCAGCCCGGGTTTCTCCAGCAAAAAGAAATGGATCTCTCCGCCGAATCCGAGATCGCTCAGATTGGCATGGTCATCGACAACACGACCAAGACTCGCGCCATTTTCGAGATCAACAAGGGCACCAATAAAAACCCGTCCATTGATGTGAACTCCAACATCAAGCCGGAGGATCGCCGCATCCCGCTGCAAAACATGATCTACATCGCGGATGGCCCGAGCGACATCCCCAGTTTTTCCGTCGTTAAAAGTGGAGGAGGCAAGGCCTACGCCGTCTACAACCCCGATTCGACCGCTGAATTCGAGCAAAACGATCGCTTGCGACAGGTTGGTCGCATCGACCACTACGGACCGGCCGATTACGAAGAAAAGAGCCAGACGTCGCGCTGGTTGCGCCTGCAAATCCACAAAATCTGCGACCGTATCGTAGCCGACCGCGAAGCCGCAGTCGCCCAGCGCGTCTCCCGCCCGCCCCGGCACCTTTCCACGACTCCAGAGGAGGACGCCAAAACCAAGTCCGCAAAGGCACCGCGTCAAACGTCCTTCATGGACGAGTCAGCCGGCTGAAAGGAGAGACCGGGCCTCCGGCGGGCACCTCGCTTACGGCACGCGATTGCACCCCTTGTGCCCGTGTTCACCCAGTTTCGCCGGCCCTTCGGTTACCAAAGCTTATTGGTCTTTAACGGACACAAAAAAAGGCCGGCCCCTCTTTTGAGGGACCGGCCTTTTGCTAAAGTAAGTTAGGAGGCAGGGCTGATGGTGATCTCAATCGCACGGTCCTTCTTCTCTTCATCGTCCTTGAAGGCATCGCGAGCAGCATCACGCTGAGCATC
>JAQSWS010000102.1 GCA_029266495.1 Rariglobus sp.
AGCCGAACCAGTCGTTACAGACAATTTCGTGCAGTGTCACAGTCGCGGCGGAGCCGCTTTGTGTGCCACCGCACGAAATGTCTGATCTAAAGCGTTGGGTAAAATGAAACGCACGAAAATCACCGCAAGCGTTCGCGAAGAAGCAGAACGTTTAATTCGTGAACCCCGTATGCGGTCAAAAAGAAAGAAAAAAATAGAATATACTGAGATCGGAGATATATTATTTGGTCGATGCAGAGCTGCTTTGATTCGGAAATTCCCAGAAGTTCCCGCAGAAGAAATCGGACATATTTTGATGGACACTATCTATCGATCATACCTTCGCTAAAATGAAAACAACGGAGCCCAACCAGGCACTACAGACAACGACCCGCAGCTCCCGGTTTTCGATTATCTTTTTTGGATACGATTCCACCGTGAATTCTGTGCGGGTCGCGTCTGACCGTTAACGTTGGGCAAAATGAAATCCGAACTAGTAAAGTATCTTTGGGCATCGACCGAGGTGCGTAGCGCCTTAAAGAAAGAAGCGATTCGACTGCTCGTGTTCGGCGTGATCTGCATCGGAACCATTGCGCTTATTCGCTACACAAACGAAGAATCAGTCCAAGACGGAATTCTATCGGCTAGCATCGGGATGGCAGCGGTTACTCTGGCATGGTTAGTATCGGTGATACGAACCATCCGAGCCGTATTGTGCGAAAACGGACTGCTCGAACGATGAAAACCACGGAGCCCAACCAGCGGCTACAGACAATGCCTCGTCGCGTCCCCTTTCAGCTTTTAAAGTCTCTGTTTCGGCATGTCTGACCCGGAACGTTCGGCAAAAATAAAATGCTCACCGCAATTCTAAAAGCAGTCGGCCGATATGTGTCGCCAGCGGAAAGAAGCGCACGAAGTCATTTCCGATTGATTGATACAGAGTCCAAGATCGCATGGTCGACAGTGAAAGAAGAAGAGGAGCGTTTTGTCGTTGGCGTGTTTTTCGGTTCCACTAGGCCGCCCCAATACAAATTCTACGAAGTATCGAAGAAAGAATTGGTCGCCACGCTGCTTGCTGATGATTCAGCTTACTCACCGAAGAATTGGAGATGAGCACCGGAACAAAAACTGAGCCGAACCAGTCGTTACAGACAATTTCGTGCAGTGTCACAGTCGCGGCGGAGCCGCTTTGTGTGCCACCGCACGAAATGTCTGATCTAAAGCGTTGGGTCAGCAGGCGATTTTCGGCATGGATGTTATCGTTTACGAAAAGAATCCAAAAAAACATAAAGGCGAAGGCGACGTGAATGTTTACCACTATGTCGTCACTACGACCGGTCGCATTGATCTGCCCTACTGCCTGCATGGCCCATTCACGAAAGAGACTTTGATGGGGCATTGGCCGCAATGCCTAGACCTCACACCTTATGAATCATAAAACGGAGCCCAACCAGTCACTACAGACAACGAACCGCACTGTCACGGAATGTGCTCCGAGCCGCACATTCCGCGCCAGCGCGATTCGTGTCTGACCTCAAACGTTGGGCAAAGAAATGACATCTCGCGAATATCAACTGGTGCTCGAATTTGCCGGCGATAGCCCTGCGAATTTTGAGCGCATCACCGCAATCGAAGAAAAATTATATGACTCTCTTTCAAGCGGCGAGGTCGATGGAAATGATGTCGGCGAGGGAATCGTGAATATATTTATCATCACAAAAAGTCCTGAACAGTGTTTCCACGAAGTGATGAGCCAAATTCAAGATTCAGACACCAAGCCTGATGCGGCGGGTTATCGGGATTTAGATGGAGGTGATTATATTCGTCTTTGGCCTCATGGGGATTCCTCGCCTTTCAAATTAAAATGAAGAAAACCACGGAGCCCAACCAGCGGCTACAGACAACGCGGTTTACTGCCCCCATGAATACGATAGGTCAGGGTCCGCGTGTCTGACCCGGAACGTTAGCCAAAATGAAACTGCTTACGATCATCTTCTTTGGGCTTAACGCAGTCCTGTTTTCCGCTGAAAAACCATTTTATGAGATCACCGATGGTGATCGTAAATTTTTGGCTGACGTTCTTTCGGCTGTCACACGCAAAGACGCCAATTGGATCGCCGCTCATTCGGCCATACCATTGGTGGTCGAAACACCCACCGGAAAAAAAGTAGTAAAGACAGAAAAGGAATTCGCTTCGCTCCTAGAATCGAGATTCTCCATAGCATTATCCACGAGGATGCATATAGACGCGACAAAGCCATTATTCAGAAATTGGCGCGGCATTATGCTTGGCGACGGAATTCTTTGGTTCGAAGAGTGCAGGGAAAACGACACGGCCCCGTGGAAGCACTTGATACTAGCGTTTGGCTACTTCGCGTATCAACCAGAAGAAACGGAGGCTAACCAGACGCTACAGACAACGACCCGCAGCTTCCGATTTTCGACTATCTTTAAACAATACGACACCACCCAGAATTCTGTGCGGGTCGTGTCTGACCGTTAACGTTAGGCAGAAATAAAGAATACGAAATGACCTTACTAATTCTAGTCGGAATCGGTCTTGCCCTAGTTTTGGTAGGCGCGGCTATTTCAAATCGTAAGACTAAAAATCTTCGTGACGCCGGGATTTATCCTGAAGCCGGAAAAGAAAAAGAAGAAGACGTTCTCCGTTTATTAAAATCAGGAGATAAGATTATGGCCATTAAATGTTATCGCGAGATCCACAAAATCGGACTTAAGGAAGCGAAAGATGCCGTTGAGCTACTCGAAAAAAACCACGGAGCCTAACCAGCGGCTACAGACAATGCGATTCAAGCTCCCCATGAATTCGATAGCACAGGGCTCGCATGTCTGACCCGGAACGTTCGGCACACCAGAAATGAATACCCCAGAACAACTACTGCGCGAAAACACTGCGGAGCGAGCCAAGGAGATTGAATACGAAAGAGCGCTGGCATTTTTGACACACAGCACGAAAAGATCTCGATGCGCCGGCATTCTGTATCTCGCGCTCGCGGCACTCGCTGCATTCGCCGCTAGATGGGAATTTTTAGATGTCGATGAACCGATGATGCGATCAGATTTATCCGGGTTAGTGGTATTTACATCAATTGTTGTTATCAATCTTCAGCTTGGTATTTCTAGTCTCTTTCCAAGCGCTAGGGACGTAGCCTTGCGGAATCTTATAAACGAGCGTTTAAAGAAGAAATGAAAACAGCGCCGAACCAGCCGCTAGAGCCAACGACCCTATCTGTCACGTTCTGTGCTCCGAGCCGCACAGACCGCGCCAGACAGGGTCGCGGCTCATCTTAAGCGTTGGGCAAAACAAAAATGAAAATCAAAAGAATCGAAACGGATAAGTTCTGGGAAATTTATAAGCCGCTTTGCAAGCCGATCCAAGGACTGTCCGAGAAAGAAGAGAAGGTATACGCGGTCGAAATTGAGCGACTTACTGATAAGCTCGAAGATGCACTAAAGGAGTTTAATCCGGAGGATTTCCAGATTTCCGATGAAGGGAATCCCTGTTGGCATCATTGCGCCGGCGTTTACGGAAAGAGCGCATTCACATCGAAATTTTTGAGGAAGATTTTCGATGTCCTAGCCCACGAGAAGGAAGATTGGTGTTTTCACTTGGCGCTGGAAGAAAACTTCGGCAACGGTGACATGGGACAGATCTTCTACCACAAGGGCGAGTTCTACGCTGACGCGGGCGATCCTCTCGATTATAGTGTATTTGAAAGATAGCATTCAGGAGACGCCAACCAAAAGACGATCACTGAAAGAAAAACCACAGCCGCCCAACCAGCGGCTACAGACAATGCGGTTTAATCTCCCCATGAATGCGATAGCACAGGGCCCGCATGCCTGACCCGGAGCGTTCGGCAGAAAATAAAATGACAAATAAGCTGACCATTGAAGAGTGTCCCGGCACTACGATCATCACTGATGCAGAAGAGCTCGTGAGGCGCTTGCAGGCCGCATCAAAAGAAGGGAAAACCGAATTCTGGCTCGCCCACAAAAAGTGGCCAACCCTAACCATCGCGCTGACCGATCGGACGAATTTGGCATACATCCATTATTTCCCGGAAGAGGATCACCCAGGATTCCAACCCATTCCCAAGAACCAGAATACAGATCTGATCCCCCTTTTATTGTCGAGCCACGAAGACACGACAATGGAAGCTAGATATTTTGTGGATCTAGAGACGGCTTATGCGGCAGCCGCCGAATTTTTCGAGACCGAGAAGTTGCCCTCTTCCATCGAGTGGCAGGAACTTTAAAACAGAGCCGAACCAGCGGCTACAGACAATGCGGTTTACTGTCCCCATGAAGTCGATAGCACAGGGCCCGCATGCCTGATCTGAAACGCCAGCCAAAATGAACATCCCCGAAAACGATCCACTATTTCTGCGATTCCTAGATCCGTGGTATTCTGAAGCTGACCGGAAACGGAAAAATTGGGATGCCACGCGTCCAGATATGTTAACGATAAGCGGCTATGTAGGCGCATCACCGGACGACTTGCAGATTTTGGTGCTTGAAGGCCAGAATGAGAGCAAAGCCAGAATAGAACGGATGCTCGCCGCTTGCAGAAGTGATTGGCCTACTTACTTAAATCTCTCAGGAGGTATAGGTATAGACTTGGATTGGATAGATGCGTTTGATGCTTACTATGACAGAAAGAAAGTGAGTGAAATTATCGACAAATCCGATCCAACAGATTTCTCAAATGATTATTTAATATTGGTCTGTGAGTTTGGTGCTGCACTCGGCCACGTATTACAGCGCATGGAACCGAGACTGAATTGGGTTTATGATTGGCCGTATTGGGAATCGAGCCTTGTGGATACTCAGACAGGAACGATCATTCCGACATTTCACTGGGCCGTGAAGAAGTTTTCGGATTACGGAATTGATGATGGTTTTGCTGCGAAGCTCGAAATGTGTGTGAGCGTCCTAAATGAAAACCACAGAGGCTGACAAGTCACTACAGACAATGACCACAGCTATCACGTGTCGCGCTGCGCATGCCCCGCGCCGGCTGCGGTCATTTCCGATATAAAGCATTCAGCAAAGAAAACCATGATACTCGAAGTAGCTATTCTTGACGTAAAGCCAGGCGAAGAGATTGCGTTTGAACGCGATTTTGTCATCGCCTCGAAATATATTAGTAGCATCGACGGCTATATCTCGCATTCGCTAAGTCGCTGCGAAGAAAAAACAAACCGTTATATTTTATTGGCGCACTGGAAAGACCTGAAATCTCATACAGAAAATTTCAGAAAATCGAACCAGTATTTAGAATGGAGGCGACTGCTCCACCATTATTATGATCCATTTCCCACGGTAGAGCATTATTCGAAAGTTTATGAAAATAAAATCAGAGCCTAATCAGTCGCCAGAGCTGACACCCTACCGTTTATCCCGAGTTGAGCTATCACCGCTATGATGCAACGGGAACTCAGATTGGAGGGGCTACACTAAAAATTGCGATGCGGGTTTGGTATCCGGATGAACTCATCAGCATGATCGAGTCGAATGGGTTTTCTGCGACCGCCCGATTCGGTGGCTATGCAGGTGAACAGTGGAAAAATGGACCGGAACTCGTTGTTGTTTTGAAGCACGGGGATCATAAATGAGTCAAAAAAACAGGGCTGCAGACATCCGAGAATGCTCTACTTACGAAAAACTTTAGGAGTGCTGATGGCTTTATTCGGAGCACTTTTCCTCCTTCTTGCCGTAGTTGGACTAATAGACCCGAAAGGAACGAAAATGGCGGACGATAATGATCCATTCGGAAAGCCGCCCTCTTGGGTTTCTAACATGCTCACTGCAAGCGCGTCGGGCTTGGCTATGGCAACAGGATATAGATTAGCTAAAGTTAAAAATGGGAATGTTAATGAAAACTAAGGAGCCGAACCGGCGGCTACGGACAATGCCTCGGCCCTTTGCCGTCCAGAAATCGAAAGATTTTGGTTCGGCATATCTGATTTGAGACATTCGGAAAAACCATGCACGGCGTCTACCCAAGTCTTACTCGCCCAACCCACGACTACCCTGAGTGGTTTATTCTTACGTATATCACAGTAGGAATTGGTTTAGTCGCTTTGATTTATTTGAGCCCTGCCGTAGCGAAAAAAATCAGACTTCCTTTTTCTGCTATGTGCATAAAAGAATATAAGGCATTTTTCATTATTGCCGTTCTGCATTGGCCAGGACTCTGGCTTTGGGATTACATCGTTTCAAAAAAGAAATGAAACCGCGGAGCCGAACCAGCCACTACAGACAATGCCTCAACGCCCCTCATCCGGCGGCCATCAGATGCTGATTGGGCATGCCTGAGCTGAAGCTTTAGGCGGAATATAGTCATGTCGGACGCAACGTTTATTGCTCTCTCGGAGGAGCAGCTCTCCTCACTCGAAGAGCGGTTTTCCCTCGGCCTTCCAGCCGATTACCGAAGATTCTGCCATGCTTATCCCGAGCGTCTCACAAAGAAACCGGGCGCCGCGCTCGAATCCATATCCGAGCTCAAGATCGTTGCAAATTATGAGGATCTGCTTGAGCTAAATGCCTGCGTCAGAAATCCAGATCTTTGGTATTTCGGAGAGCATCCCTGGCCTTCTAAATATTTCGTGATCGGCCACGATGGTTGCGGGGATCATTATTTTTTGGACACGTCTGGTGAATATCCGGGCATTTTATTTCAAGATATCAATTCCTGGGACATCAAAAAGGTCGCGAATTCCATGGAGGAGTTCGCGCACAAAATTGAATATGGAGAGCTTTGAAAGCAGAACCAAAATAAGCCCCACCAACGGATGCAGACAATGCCCCAGCACTTCACCTGTCCGTCCAGAGCCAGCAGAGTCCGATTCGGTATGCCTGACCTGAAACAGCGGGCAAAAATATGAAAATCACTTGGCGCGAAGCATCTGACGCGGATCTGGGGTTGCTCGCCGGCTGGAATCACCAGCTCATTCGCGATGAGGGCCACAGGAATCCAATGACTGTTGAGCAGCTTGCGGGACGCATGAAGAAGTGGCTGGGGGGCGAATATCGAGCAGTAATCTTCTCGGACGATCATCCGGTGGGCTATGCGTTGTTCAAAAGCGAAGATGAGTTGATCTATCTCCGACAGTTCTTCGTCCGCCCCGATAGGCGTCGGAGCGGAATCGGTCGCGAAGCATTTGAGGTTCTTCGAAGAGAGATCTGGCCTTCCGGCATTCGTCTGTCGGTCGATGTGCTTTGCCGAAATAATGGCGGCGTGGCGTTCTGGCGGAGCGTCGGCTACCAAGACTACTGCCTCACTCTCGAGATTATGCCTTGATGAAAAAACCGCCCAACCGTTGAACCGCGGCACTGATTTTAGCCGGTTCCAATCATATGGGTCGGCGAACGCGCTCTCCACTTGGTAAAAACGAGGAATAAACAGGCCCGACTCGTGGTCGGGCCGGTCAGGCCACGGTCAACAAGCGAAGCGGCTTCACTCAATGACCGCCAAGCTGCACGAAACGTTAGCGGTTATAGGTAGCTGGTCCGCGAGAGGCGATTATTTGGCGGACGGGGTGGCTTTGCCGCCGACGACGGCCTCGACTGCGCGCAGGAAGGAGTCGCTGAGGAGGTTGACCGTCATGTCCTGCGGCAGATAGCCGTCGATGTTCTTGAAGGCGTCGCTCATCGACTTGGACACCTCGATGCGCACAAAGGCTTCGGAGCCTTCGGCGGAATAAGCGCTCAACTTGAGACGGGTGGCCTCGGCCTCGGCTTTACCAAGCGCCGTGATCGCCTGCGCACGAAGCAGGGCGGCTTCCTGTTCGCCCGTGGCGGCGAGCACGTTGCGGTTTTTGTCGGCTTCGGCGGCGATTGACACCTGCCGGGCGGCGGCGGTGGCGGAGAGCACCTGCTGCTCCGCCTGTTTCTCGGCTTCGAGCACGCCGACGTCCTTGTCACGCTTGGCGTCAACCAGCGCTTTTTCGTAGGCGGCCTGGGCCTCGGCCTTGGCGCGGTCGGCACGCGCTTCGGCGGCGCGGGTTTCCTCGATGGCGCGGAGGCGTTCCTGCACGGCAACCTGGCGGGCTTTGATTTGTTCGACGTAGGCGGGGTCGAGACCGATGTGCTCGACCACGAAGTTTTCGACGATGACACCGCGTTTGCGCAGGTCGGCGTCGGAAGACATGAGGGCGTTGGAAATCTCACTCTGAAGCTTCACGAGGCCTTCGCCGGCGTAGGCCTCAAGTGCGGTGCGGGTGGTGGCGCGGTCTTTGACGACGCGCATGATTTCAGGACGGAGGATCTTCTCCTCGACGTTGTCGCGAACGGTTTTGTGCTGCTCGACGATGTAGGAGGGATCCCGGCGCCAGCGAACGTTGAGGGAGATGCGCATGTCCTGGCCTTCGGAGGATTGCACCAGATAGCTGTCGCGCGCGCGGCCTTCGCCGTAGGTGGAGTTCGCCGCGTCGTTCATGACGAACACCTGCGAAGACATGTCGTATTTGAATATCTTCTGGGTGAAACCGGGGAAGAGGACGTAGGTCTTGGGTTGCAGAGAGTCGGCCACCACGCCGCCCTCCCACGTTTCCTTCACGCCGAGTTCGTTGCCCTCGACCGTGGTGATGTCGACGATGAAGACGCTGGCCAGCAGAACCGTGACGATGACGATGCCGGCGATGATGAGCCAGGCAACGAGGAACGCGGCGACAATTTTCCAGGAGAAGGGATTGCGCGGTTCGAGTTCGATAATGGGATCGCGTTTGGCCATGGCTCCTTGGGTGTAATAACGGACAAGGGCAGCGCGAGAGAATTGCGCCGGGCGCGCGAACCGCCCATGCAGACGGCGATGCAACGGCGCATGTCACGGTCAGGCGGTGTGCCTCAATCACCCCCTCCGATGAGCCCAAGGGCGGGCGCCTACGACAGGCGCAAAAGCAGGCGCAGGACGCCCGTCAGGAAAGAGCTTCGACCGCGCTCAAAAAACCACCTTCGGTCGAGGCCTCGCAGTAGTAGTATCGTTTTTGATGATACTTGATCTGCGGTTCCTCCGGAGGGATGCGCATCATCTTTTTGGAAAAGGCGGTGGAGGTCGCGGACAGGTCCGCCAAATGAATGGGTTCCGGCGAAGGGGTGGACGCTCCGCTTGCGGCGGCGAGCAGGAGCAACGCAACCAAGCGACGAAAACAGGCCGGGGCGGCACGAGTGGAAAAGATACTACGGAAAACCACGCGGCGATCATCGTGTTTTTGGCTCTAAAATCCATCCGGAAATTCCCCGGTGGCGGCACCAAAACGGATACTTATTTGCTCTTAGGAAGATGCGGATTCAAAAAATTTCGAGAGCGGCTGCCATGCAAAATGCAGGATCCAAACCCTGCAGTTGAGGGTGATCCTGCTATGTTTTATCGCCTAGCTACTTGAGGCAAAACCGCCGTCGGCCGCGGAGGTCCTTCGATTTATTGGAGCGTGTTGGGCGTGGTGGCGGCGAAGCGGGAGGCGTTGCCAAAATACGTCTTCACGGCGCGCTGGTCGGTCAGGGTGTTGCCCGTGGCCCGGACGTCGCCGAAGCCGGGGCTGCCGACCGGCCAGTTGGCGGTGACGAGCGCATCGGCGCTCGCGCAACCGGTGCCGGTGCGCATCTGGTTATTCTCGATGCGATAGGTCTGGAAATAGGCGCCGGCGATTCCGTTGGGGTTGCCGTTGTCGTTGAGGCCGACCAGCGCGGCTTTCGAGGTGCCGCCGGTGTAGTCATAGTTGTCCTGCTCAAAGACGTTGCCGGTGACGACAAGGGCGGCGGAAGCCCCGGCGGACGCATCGGGCCAGTAGGCGATGAGCGAGTGTTTGGCGGAGGAGAGTTGGTTGCCGGTCAGCGTGCCGGTGCTGCGCATCGAAATGGCGGAGCCGTCGAGGGAATCCGTGATGGTGTTGTTGGTATAAGTGACGTCGGGCGCCTTCGAATAGATGCTGTGGAAAGGCGCGGAGGCGGAATACGGCACGCGGCCGGTGTTGGTGATGGTGCAGCCGTCGACGAGAAGATTGGTGGCCGTGGCGCCGGCGGTGAGGATTCCGTTGCCGTCGCAATTCTGGACGGTGGTGGCGCGAATGGTGACGTTCGGCGAAGAGTCGATGAGCAGGAATGAGCTATGGACGGCCGACGGACGAACGTGGTTCGAGAGCAGGCAATCGTCCACGGTGACATTGGAGGAGTTGAGAATCACGAGTCCGCGATCGGCGGTGACGTCGAGGATGTCGGTCCATTTGATGTAGACGTTGCTCGCGCCGCTGACGGCGAGGGCCTTGGTGACTCCGGGAGAATTGGCCACGCCTTGGATTGTCGAGTTGATGACGAGGGTGTCGGACTTGTCGATGAGGAGGAGGGATGAAAGGCCGACGTTGCGATAAACCCACTTCCAGTTGCCCGCGGGCCAGCCGGTTTTGTTCTCGGTAAAAGCATGCCATTTCTGGGTGGTCCAGCCGGAGTAGGTGGCGATCATGACCGAGGAGCCGGAGCCCGAATTCCCGGTGAGGGCCTTGCCGGAGTTTTCGATGCGCCAGGAGCCGTCGCCATTGGCGATGATGCTCCATTTCTGCGTGCTCCAACCGGAGTAGGCGGCGGTTTTCACCACCGACCAGTCGGCGGTGCCGTCCCGGGTGAGCGCCTTGCCGCCCGAGTCCAGGCGATAGAGACCGCCGCCGAGCGCGGTGATTTCCCAAACGCCGCCGCCGCTGGTGGCGGACCATGTGTAGTTGGCCGCAGCGGACCAGTCGGCGAGCGAGGGTCGTTCGAGGTAGAGCTGGGTGGATGAACCGTGGTAGAGGCGATTGGAGCCGGTGGGTTGGGCATGGAGGGCGCCGGCCTGCAAGCAGGCCAGCACCAGTCCCGCCGCGAGAGCGGAGAGCGAACGCATGTTGGGGTAGGGTTGGGGTTGATGCCGGCGTGATGAATCAGGGTAACCGGCTGGAATCCGTGGTAATCTCATCTCTGTCGATTTCGAGCGTCCCGGCGGTCTATCCTTAGAGTTGCCGGACAATTTCCGACCCGTCTTGTCCTCCGTGGGAACCGTTGGTTTGACGCCTTCAGCCGTCCGGTTAGCACTACGACGTCCCGCAAGTTCCCCTCGATTTTCATGCCCTCCCCTCGAGTGACTCTTGGCCAGATCGCGGCGCGAGCCGGCGTTCATGTGACCACCGTGTCGCTGGCTCTCCGCGGCAGCCTCAAACTGCCCGTGGCGACCCGCGAGCGACTGCGCGCCCTCGCCGATGAAATGGGCTACCGGCCCGACCCCGCGCTGAACGCGCTCAACGCCTACCGGGGCAACGTCCGCTCGCACGCCTACCAGTCCACCGTGGCGTGGTTCAACAACTACCCCGACCGCCAGCAACTTTTTCGTTTCCCCTCGTTTCGCGATTATCACGAGGGCATGTCGCGCCGGGCGGAGGAGCTCGGCTATCAGCTCCAGGAAGTCTGGCTGCACGAACCCGGGCTGACGCCCGACCGGTTGCGCCGCCGCCTGCAGGCGCGCGGAATTTCCGGAATCATCGTCTTCCCCCAGCCCGAACCGGCCGACATGCCTCCGTTTGCATGGGAGGACTTCAGCGTGGTGTCCCTCGGCTACAGCGTGACCTCGCCCCAGTTGCACCGGGTTACCAACCACCAGTTCCGCTCGGCGCTTATCCTCCTGCGCGAGCTGCGCCGGCTCGGCTACCGCCGGATCGGCATGTATTTGCCGGAAGAATACGACCGGCGCGTCAACCTCGGCCCGAGCTCGGCCTACACCGCCTACGATCGCACGCTGCCCCAGGAGGAGCGCGTGCCGCTCCTGGTCACCCGCTACCGCGATGACTCGGCGCGCATCGGCCGCTGGCTCGCGGACCACCGGCCCGAGGTGGTGGTGTGCCAGCACTTCGGGCTCTGGGACATCTGCCTCGCGAATGGCCTGAGCGTGCCCGACGACATCGGCCTCGCCTACCTTCACATCAACAAGGGCGATTCGCTGCTCAGCGGCATCTATCAAAGCGACCAGCAGATCGGCCGCGTTGCGCTCGACCTGCTGGTGGCGATGCTCCACCGCAACGAACGCGGCGTCCCCGAAATCGCCCAGCACGTGTTGATCGACGGCGAATGGATGCCGGGCAAATCAACCCACCAGGTCGGTCCGCCCGCCCCCTGGTTTCTCGATCAGAAGATCACGCCGTTGAAAGATGCGCCGCCGCCGCGTGCCGCCGCCGCGCGTAAACGGACGGCGACTTGATCGCGTCCGCATAGTTCACTTGCCTGTCGCCATCACGCGCGAAGATCTTCGTAGGGCCGCCGCTTGCGGCGTGCCTCCCCGGTGGGGCGGAGAACGAAAGACGGCGAGGCATGGCGCAAGCGCCAGCCCTGCCTGGCGTTCGAATGCCTGGTGAATTTACGGGTGGGAATGGCTGTCTATTTTTTGTTGGAGAGCGGCACCTCTTTGCCCACGGATTCGAACGAGACGTCGTCGATGAACACCGAGCCCCGCGTGTAGTGGGCGAAGAACTCGGGGCGTCCGAGTTTGCAGGAGCCGAGGTTCTCGGGCACGTCGAACACGGCCTCAACCTTGGTCCACTTGACCGGGAGCGGGTCGGAATAGACCGAGAAATCAGGGCGCTGCGCCATAGACTGGAGGGTGACCTGTCCGTTCAAACCGACGTAGAGGGCCTCGTCGCCAGGCAGTTGTTTGCCTTCGTCATTCCAGAGGATCATGCGAACCAGGAAGCCCGGGGCGGAGCGGGTGTCGGTCTTGGCATCCGCGCGCACCCAGAAGGTCAGCCGGCAGCGTTCGCCGGACAAAACCGGATCGCCGTCGATTCTGCGAGGCCCGATGGAAAAGCGCGCGTGATCGGCCGACTTGAGTTCGGCACAGGCTTTGCCGGTGTGCGGATCGGTCTTGCTGATGGAGAATGAACAGTCCTTTTCCTGTGATTCGCCGGGGATAAAGGAGGTCCAGCTGGCGTCGCCCAGTTCGAAACCGGGATTCGCGATACGATTGGCATTCGGTGCCGCGACAACTGCGACTGCGAGGAGCGGAGCAAGGACCATCGCGCCAAAGAGAGGGGAGATTTTGTTTTTCATGATATGACGGGGTTCGGGTGATGAAGGAGAGGGGACGAAAGCGTCTCAGGGTCTTGTTTTGTAGATGCGCACGTAGTCGATGAGCAGGCGTTGCGGGAAAATGGTGTCGTCGATGCCTTTTGAGCCGCCCCAATTGCCGCCGATCGCCACATTCATGATCAGATACATCGGATTGGAGAAGGGCCACGAGGCCATCTTGTCGCCGGTCTTCTCATAGTGCAGCACCTCCTTGTCATCGAAAAACAGAGTCACGGTTTTGTCAGTCCAATCGAGGCGATACAGATGGTAGTCGTCGTAGATGCCGGACACGGGCAGCCGGGCCTGGATCGGACGGCTTTTCGCGTGGTTGTTCTCGAGGGTGTGGATGCTGAAGAAAAGCAGATCGGGCTCGCAACCGACATGTTCCATCAGGTCGATCTCGCCGGTCTCGGGCCACCAGGCTTTTTCATTGTGCCAGCCAAGCAGCCAGAGGGCCGGCCAGATGCCGCGACCGCGAGGCAGCTTGGCCCGGATCTCGACCCGGCCGTAAACAAAAGGAAACGTCGTCCGCGTGGTGAGGCTGCCCGAGGTATAGGCGGAGCCCTCGAAGTGTTCACGCCGGGCCTCGATGACGAGGTTACCTTTTTGCACACGCACGTTTTCGATCCGCCGGGTGTAGTGACTCGCCTCGTTGTTGCGCAGATGAGGACCGGTTTCGTAGTCCCATTTCACGGGGTCGGGCGGCCCCGTGAGATCAAACTCGTCGCTCCAGACGAGCGTGTGTTTGACCGTCGGTGCCGCCGGCCGGGGCTGGACAACGACGGGTGCCGGCGAGGTTCCACCAAAAGGCGCGAGGCGGCGCAGGCGGAGCGTCGCGGTCTGTTTCGGGGAGGCACCATACACCAGCACCCCGATCACCTTGGAGGCATCCAGTTTAAAACCGGGCGCGCCATACGACTGGCCAAAGGTCACCGCGATGGTCTTGGTTTCACCGGAAGCAATTTCATCGATCTCGGAGTTCCCAGGCTCCGCCTGCCAGTCACCCTCGTTGTCCACTCGCAGGCCGACCTTGCATGCCACGCCACCGGTGTTGGTGATCTCGGCTTCGACGCCGGCATGGGCCGACAAGTCGCGCGCACCCGCCATCACAAAACGCACGCCGGGATACTCCTCTCCGGCCGTGAAGCTTAACTCCAGTTGCTTCACGCCTTCGGACGTGATCGTGGCGCTGACGTTCGCACCTTCCGTCAGAACCGTCACCGGCGCACCTGCGAAATCAATCGTGGTGGGGACCTCGGCGTGAACCAAGCTGGCGGAAAGGAAGATGATGCCCGCGAAACGCCGGCCGATCCGAACGGAGGATGTTTTCATTGATCGGGAGAGCGCAGACGGAACTGGCGGTAAACCATCGCAAAGGCCGCGAGCGCCAGGGCGGCCAGCACGCCGCTGGCAGTGAACGTGTGGCGGTAAACATGCCCGGTGTGGTCGAGCGCGAGTCCGAGCGCCGGGGGCAGCACCATGTAGCCGACGGCGCTCACGACTCCGGAGGCGGAGGCAAACTGCGCAAATTTCAACGCCGGAAACAGGCGCTGGCCAAGCGATGCGGTGCCGGTGAGAAAGGCTCCGGCGAGAATCCCGTGCGCGACGAACGCAATGGCGAACTTCGTCGTATCCGTCGCGGCAATACCTCCCCATAACATAACCGCGGCGTAGAGCGCCAGCGCCACCATGCCGACGCGGAGGGGATGAAACCGGTCCGCCAGCCAGCCGATCCCGAACGACAGGATGAATGACACCACGTAGGTCGCCACGAGCAGCTTCCCGTAGGCGGTCATGTCCATGCCGATGCTCTTGGCATAAAGCACACTGAAGGAGTTCACCGGGCCGCCGGCCAGGTTCCCCAGCATGAGTGCGACGAACAGCCAGAGATAAAAACGATTCGTGAAACACTCCCGCAGATAGGCCGTGAGCGCGGCGAAGCGTCCGCCGTCCGTGCGCGGTGGCGGGGGCGGATACCCGCCCTCCTTCACGGCGATGCACATCAGCGTGAAGCCCGCGCCATAGAGCAGCGCGATGCCGAGAAAGATGATCTGGAAGTTTTCCTCCGCGTGGCCGATCAGCCAGTAGTTGAACACCACGCCGGCGATCAGGCTCACGGCGCGAAACATTCCGAAGAAACGCCCGATCAGCGAAGCCGGCACCACGTCGTTGATCAGCCCGCCGAACACCGCGTTGGCGATGATCGTAAAGATTTCAAACAGGCTCCAGGCGGCGGCGAATGCGATCAGCCGGCAAACAGCGGGTCCAGGCGAACCCGCTCCGAGCACGGCATCGAAACCGGCGCCCAGTTGCGGCGAGAAGGCCAGCCCGATCATGCCCGCCACCACGAATGGCGTGGAAAAGAGCAGGAAAGGAATACGCCGGCCCCGAGGTCCGCGATGCCGGTCCGAACGCACGCCGACCGCCGGTCCCACGACCATGCCCAGCGCAGCCGGCAGCGAACCGACCAGAAGACTCAGAAGGAAATCGCTCGCGCCGAATTGCTTCAACATGAGCTGGGCGACCGGCACGGCCGCACGCTCCTTGATCTGCCAGGCGAAATCGCCCCAGAGCAGCCAGCCGAACAACGCACCGAGGCGGCGCCGGGTATACACCAGCGTGCCCGCCCGCAACGGCGCGATCTCCGCCATGACGGGTTCACCACCGGGGGCGACAGGCGGGGATGCGAACGCGCTCATTTCACCGGAACCACTTCAAGCCAGTCGAGATTGAGCGCACCCTGCTCGTTGCGCAGAACCAGCGCGTGATCGCCGGCCTTCAGCTCCAAGAGCACAGCCTCGCCGCCCGCGCCCAGCCAGACCTCGCGCCAGTCGTTGCGCTCGGAGCTCCAGCCCCCGGTCGGCGCGAACGCCGCCGGGTCACCGGCGGTCACGAGGGGGTCGCCATCGAGCGTGGCGGTGCGCACCGAGTCGCCGGGCGTGCCCAGCGCATAACGCACGCGCACCGCATAGCGACCGTCCTTCGGCACGGTGAAACGCCAGCCGAGGGTGTGTCCTGTCTTGTCCCAACTGCGGATGGCCAGCCCGCTCGTTTCCACGCGGGCGACCGGCTCGACCTTGCCGTCGGACTCGGAGCTGAACGCCTCCGCCTCGATGCGCACCGGCGCCTGATCGTCAACGACCACCGTGCCGGCTGGCAGCGTGGCGCTGGCGACGGCGGTCGCGGGCGGCTCCGTCGGACGAATCGTCAGGGTGATCACCGGGGCGAGGGACGGCTGGTCCAGATTGATTCCGAGCCGGCGCGCCTTCGCTCCGCCCGGCAGGTTCTCGGGCAGCACTTCATCGGTCAGCGTGAAGGCCGCGCCCTGCGTGTCGATCGTCACCTCGACGGCCGCGTCGCGCTCGTAGACCACCAGGCGGTTCGCCGCGGAACGCTCGACCCGGGAGAAGGTGACGAGCGCGGTGCCAAAGGATTCCGGAGTGGCGAAGCGCGCAGTGTCGCGCACGACGAGTTCCGGCCGAGCACCGCGAGCATAGGAAAACGAGCGCAGCAGCGACTCCAGACCGGGGACCTCATAGCCGCCCGCGAGGTTGAGCGTCACTTCGTCATTGTTTTTTGAATACTCGCGGGAAACGATCCCGGCGGAGAAACGCCGGCCGGTCGACTGCTGCCTGCCGGCGACCAGCGGCACCGGATGGCCATAGGAAGCGAGCACGCGGCTTTCGTAACGGCGCGGGGAAAACGTGCGACTGGTGTAAAGCTCCATTCCCGGATCGAGCAGAAGGGCATGCCGCCCCATCGCCACGACATAGGAGCCGAGGTCGTTGTGGTTGTGATGCTCGTCATTATGCCCGCCCTTGAAGGACACGCCGAAACGCGGATCGCCGGCCGCGGGCCGCAAGGTGAAAATCTGGGCCTGCGGAAATTCGTCGCGCAACGCATGGATGCCGGCGACAGATCCGGCGGAGACGGCCGTGTCGTCCCCGCGATCGACGAACATCACGGTGGCCGCGCCAAGAAGAGGGGCTCCCAATCCGTGGTAGAGGGGAATATCGGAGGGTTCGGGCTGACGCCACTCGGGGTGGCCGAGCGCGAGGCGGCGATCGAGAAGATCGCGCATCCAGGCCGAGGGTCGCACGCCGGGAGCGCCGTCGGCGTAAGTCGGGTAGAGACTGTCAAAAATCTCCAGACGCGAAGGATAAAGCGCGATGGCCCGGACCTTGTCCCCGTTCAACCAGTCGATCCTGCCTCCCGTGGCCTGACGCACAGTCTCCGCCAGATACAGATAGCTGCCGAACCCGTAGTTCCAGTAGCCGAGACCCTCCGAGCAATAGCCATCGTCGGAGAAACCGGCCAGGAATCGGGGCAGGTGGAGTTCGCCGGCCGCGATGAACTCGGCGCGGGCGTCACGCGCATCCAAAAGAATGAGGGCGGAGCCAATCACGCCCGCGTGACAGACGGCATTCCAGTTGTTGTTGCCGCGCATCCAGCCCACGCCGCGGTCCGGCTTGCCGGATCGGACCCCGGCCAGATAAGGACGCCACACGCGCGCCTCGACCTCACGACGGATGGCCGCGCGTGTCTCCGGCTTCAGTCGTGAGCCCAGCCACGCGTCCACCACGGCCAGCGTCGCCGCGCGGGCGGAGGATCCCAGGTCCACGACCGCGATCCCCTGCTCCGCGCCGTGCCCATACCAATGGGCGGGCGCGACCCAGGTTTTCTCGGCTAGAATCGCGGTCAGCTCGGCCTCGATCGCCGGCACGAAACGACCGCGATTCTCAAGACACTCCGCGATGGCAAAACGGGCGAGCCGGTCGCTGCGTTGACGATAGGGAATTTCGTATTCGGGGCGGGTGCCCTTGGTCTTGTAAATTTCGAATAAGGCCTGCGTGAGCACGGGCGTGGGTTCAGCGAGGTCGCGTTCCGCCTGTCCGAGATAGCGCGCCACGCTGGACACGGCGGCAAGCCGTTCCCAAGCCGCACGATCGTCGACCGGCCGGCCGGGCACATAAGGCGCCTCGCCCAGCATCGCGGTGATTTCACCAATACGAGGGGCGACCACGGGAGGAGTCTCGACGGTCTCTGCGTTCAGGGAGGCACAGGAGAAGATCAGACCGAGCGCGGCCAGCGGCGTGGAAATACGAAGCATCGGAGGCGGGGATAGGAACGGTTTAATTAATGTTGGCCGCCGTTGTCGATGTAGGCCCGATCATTGATCGGGCGTTCTCGCCAGCCGCCCGACCGGCGGCCGGGCCTGCAATGAACCCGCATCACGGAGGATTTCAGGAGCTCCCGGCGATTTTATCTAAAATGCTTTAGCGGGAGCGGCGGGTCCATGCCACCAGACCCAGCGCAAGGAGGCCGGCAAGCATGGCGTAGGTCGACGGTTCGGGAATGGCCGAGACCGTAAGATCGCCGGTCAATTGGGCGAAGGAGAAGAGGAGGCCGCCGGCCTCGCCGGTCCACACCCCCGCGGATTCCGTAAGCGCGACCGCCCCATAGAGGCCGCTGAGTGCGACCGACGCGGGCGTCGCGCCGGAACCGCCGGCACCCAGGTCGAACAGATCCATGACACCCGAGACCGGCGTCGAGGTGATGTTGAACGTAAGCGCGGCGAAGTCGTAGGAGCTGGCTCCCGTCTTGATTTGGCCGAAGGCGGCTCCGGCGATTTCCAGGATTATGGAAGGAGCCGCGACCGTCTGCGTGGAAAAATCGAGCAAGGCGCCGTCGTTCACGGTGATGCCGCCGGCGGCGGTGAAGGCGGAACCGGTGATCTTGAGGGCACCGCTCTCCACGACCAGGCTGCCGATGGTGCGCCCGGAGGCGAGAGTCGCGGGCGTGCCCGCGGCGGCGGCGCCGGCGTAGACGAAACTGGCAGATGAAGAGAAGGTGCCCGCGCTGCCCAGGTTGCTGGCGGTGCCGTTGCCACCGGTGGCGGTGAGAACGAGGCCTGAGCCAACGTTGACGGTCACGCCGACGGCGCTGAAGTTGAAGGCGGTGGCTTTGATGCCGCCGGCTCCGGCAGTGCCGCTGTTGGAGAGGGTCCACGTGGTGTCGGTGACGACGATTGGAGTTTGTTGGGTCGAATTGTTCGGGGTCCAGGCGCCGGAGGAGGCGCCGGCGCTGAGGTCGAAAGTGTAGCCTGCGGTGTCGATGCCAAACTGGATCGAGGCGTCGGCGTTACCGAAGTTGGAGGCAATGGGTTGGGCGGCACCACTGGCGAGCGTGAGGTCGGATCCGAGCTTCAGCGTGGTGCCGATGGAGCTGCTGCTGTTGGCGTCGATGAAGCTGATGGTGTTGATCGCGCCTCCACCGGTGCTGGTGATCGTCTTGGTGCCGTAGCCGCGCAGGGTGATGCCGGCCCCGGCAAAGGCCTGGTTGGTGGTGAGTGACTGGTCTCCGTTGGCGGCGATGTAGAGAGTCAGATCGCTGTCGAAGGACGCAGGACTGATGACGTTGGTCGCGCCATTGAGGAAGATGCCGCCGGCGGTGCCGTTGCGGGTGCTGCTGATGGAGCCGCCCGTGATGTTGACGTTGCCGGAAAACGCCAGCCGGCGATCACTGACGATGCCGGTGCCGGTGTTGTCGATCACGATGGCGCCTGACGACATGATGAACTCGAGGCCGACGGTGGACTGAATCGAAGAGGAACCCGTGAACGCGGCCACGTTGAGGGTGCCGCCCGAGAGGGTCAGTGAACCGGTTCCGGTGATCGCAGACGTGTTTTGCAGTTCCAAGATGCCGTTGGTGCCGACGGTGCTGGCGTTGTTGGCGGTGAGCGTGATGCCGGAGGAACCGGTGCCCACGGAAATCGCCTCGGTCCCGGCGGTGGCGCTCAGATTGAAACCGTTGGAGATGGAAAAGGTCTTCTGGACGCTCAAGAGGTTCACGGCTCCCGCGGTGCTCTGCGTGAACGAAACAAAGCTGACTCCGGTGGTAGAGCCTCCGGATATGGTGACCGTGCGGGTGCCGGTTGTGACGTCGCCAAAAGTGGCGATGTCGCCGCCGAAAGCGGGGGCGCCATCCGGACTCCAGTTCGCCGTCGTGAACCAGTTCCCACTGGCGTTGGAGTCGCCGTTTCCGTCCCAAGTATAGGTCACGGCGACGGCAAGCGGAGCGAGCGGGATTGAAGCGGCAAGCGCGACCAAGGCGCGGAGGAGATGACGTGGGCTGAGGTATGCATTCATGGGATAAACCGGGTGAAGTAGGCGTGGCTGGCAGGAAAAATTGAATACGGCCTAGGTCGAGAAGGCCGGGAAGAGTTGCGACAGAAAGTGGCGGGTGGCCGTCTCGCCGACGGGCGGCACCGGAAGATCACGAAGGGCGAACCACGCGGGCCGCACCTCGACCAGCAGGTGATGGGCGGCGGCCATCAGGCCGGGCTGCCTCCGGCCCGGTTTGAGCATGTATCCACCATCCGACGACAAAAACGGGTCGAGCAGCCGGGCAAAAGCCACGGCGTCCAGCGAAAGGCTCTCGCGCATGACGACGGCCAGCGGTGTCGACGATGCCGGCTTCGCCAGTTCGGCCACAGTGCAGCCGGGCCAGGAGTCGAGTTTGGTTCGCACGATGTGGGGTAGCTTTTCCCGCAAGCCCAGCGCCTCCAGAATCGCGCCAGCCTGGGCGGTGATAAAGCCGGCGGAGATGGACTGTTCCTCCCCCCGGCCCACGAAGGATCCGTCGGCAAAGTCATGGCGCAAGGCCAGCCAGGGAACCAGTCGCAGGAGCAGCACGTCGTCGATCGCCGCGGGGGCGATCCCCCCGGCGATTTCCCTGTTGGAGAAAGGCGGCGGACACATGGAAGGAATCAGCGCGCGGTGATCGCGATGCGGCCGACGTGTCCGTCGTAATACAAACAGTTCCAACCGGAGCCGTGCACCGGCTTGTCGGGGATCTGGTTGGCCCAGTCTGGTGTGGCGCCCTTCATCCAAACCTTGTCTACGTCAACCAGCATCCAGGTGCCCGCCTGGGGATAGACTGAAATCGCGGTGATGGTGCGCGGCGTTCGGTTTGGGTGGTTCGCAGCCGCGTTGGCGTCGCCGAACGGATAGACCTGCGCGCCATCCCACCAGCCGGACGGATAGTTGTTCAGCTGCATGCTGGGCCCGGTCGCGTTCGGCGTCTGCATGCTCCACGACGGGCAGCTCACCATTTCCTGCACCCGCGACGTGGTCGATCCAATCACCCCGGAGTTGCTCGTTACGTAGGGCTCCAGATAAACGCTGAGCGCGTTGACGGACGTATTGCTGGGCGTATAGCGAGGGCCTTGCGCGGTGTAGAGAGGACCCGGCAATTTTCCGCGGTTGGACTGGGCATACAATTGGATACCGATGCCGATCTGCCGGAGATTGGAAACGCACTGGCCCGATCGCGCCGACTCGCGCACACGGCCGACGACCGGAATCGTGATCGCGGTCAGAATGCCGATGATCGCGATGACCGTAAGCAACTCCACGAGGCTGAAGCCGCGCCGTGACGGGGATAAGGTTGGGGTAACCATGGTGGTAGTTATATCGCCCCGATCAGTCCGTGTAACAAACCAATCCCAAGTCTATCCTTAGAATGGATTTTTTAACAGCATCGGGAAAGCGCGATCGGCGATGTTCGACTCCCGCCAAACGCCCTTACGCCACCCCGACCGACCGCCTGTCCTCCGTGGCGGCACGCCCCCAGAATTTTTTGTATTGGCCCGAGAAATATAGAGGGTCGACAAACCCCGTCTCCGCCGCGATCCGCTTCATCGGCATCGCCGTTTCCTGCACCAAGTATCGCGCCCGCCGCAACCGCAGCCGCGCCAGCACCGCCTGCACCGTCTCCCCCGTCTGCCGCTTGAACAGCATCCGGAAATGATTCGGGCTCAGTGCCACCGTTCGATAAAAACACTCCAGCGCATCCGCCTCCGCGAAATGCCGCTCCAGCCAGACTCTCGCCCTCGCCACCTCCGGATGCACCGCTTGCGTGCGCTCCCCCGCCGTCTGCCCCGTCCGGGCTTCCGGCCAGAATCGCGCCAGGCACGCCTTCAATTCGCCCTCTCGCTGCAACGCCGCCGCACGCCCGTCCCGTTCGATGGATAACCCCCGCATACGCTCAAACGCGGC
>JAQSWS010000016.1 GCA_029266495.1 Rariglobus sp.
AAGAACGCACGTTCCTCGACGACAGCACCGGCCGGACGAATGCCAGCTTCACCGGCTTCGTGAAAGGCCGCCGCGGTGCCGTCGCCGATTCCACCATGCAAGGCCAATGGTTCGACGGCGAGCAGGCCGCCGAGTTGCTCCTGGTCGATCGTATTGTCACCGGCCTGCCCGAAGTCCTCCGCGAAATCATCGCGGCCAAGTCTGTCGAGACGTGAGCACTCGCGCCGAAGTCGAAGCATCGATCCGCGAACAATACGAATTGGCGCGGGCCGGCGAGCTGGTCGATCACATCGCCAAGGAAATCATGATCAAGCACGCGACCGAGCGTGTCATGTCCGGCGAGATCGCCGCATTCGAAAAACGGGGCGACTGGATCAGCGTCACGTTTTCGAAGCCCAAACACTTTCGCAATCACGCGGAAAACGAACCCATAAAAAACATGAGAGCAAAACTGCAAGTTGCGTCCGTCACCCCATGCGGTGACGGCGAGATCGTGAAATTCCACGCCGTCGCAAAAAACGAAGGCTATCCCGAATCCGGCGCCGACGAGGACAACACCTACGCGAAGTTTTCACCGTCGGCGGATTTGACCATCAACATTCAGAATCCCGCACTGGTTGGCAAACACGTCCCTGGACAGAAGTTCTATGTGGACTTCACGCCCGCGGCCGCCTGATCGATCGGCAAAAACCTTAGTCATTATTTCACAGCCCGCAGCTTCACCGCTGCGGGCTTTTTCATGTCCACCGTTTGACATGGCGCGAAACGCATTCGCCCATGAAAAAATCAAAACGTCTCCGTTTCTACGCTCTCATCCAAAAGCAGTCCAAGGGTGAGCTCACTGCCGCCGAGCAGACCGAACTCAACGAACTCTCGAAGCTGGCCTCCCAGCATCCCAACGCCGCGACCGACGAAGACGACACCGGCGAAGGCGACGACAAAAAGAAGAAGGACGGAGACGGCAAAGACGACGACGGCGAAAAGAAAAACGACGACGACAAGAAGGACGACGACAAGGACAAGTCGAAGGCCAAGACCAAGACGACCTTGGCCGCCGTGATCGGCGCCGCGTTCGCCTCCGCCAAGGCCGGCACCGGCACCGCCGTCAGTCTCGCCGAGGCCAACAAGAATCTCGCCACCGTCACCGGTGAACGTGACCAGGCCCGCACCGATCTGGCCACCGCCCAGTCCGGCCTCAAGACCGCCAACGAACAGCTGTCGCTTATCACCGGTTACCTGGGACTCGACGCCAAAGCCTTCGCCGGCAAGGACGCCGAAGCCGTCACCGGCCTGATCGGCACCGCCGTCAACGGCCTCGTGACCGAGCAGCTCGGCACACTCGGCTTCCCCGCCGCTGAACTGCCGCCCTCCACGGGCAGCGACAAGGCCGACTCCAAGGAAGATCTGCACCGCCAGTTCAACGCCATCACCGATCCGAACAAACGCGCAGCCTTCTACGCCAAACACTCCGCCCAGCTGCTCGGGTGATTTGACACCCACGCAAAGTTTTAACCCGCCGCTCTCCGCTACAAAAAAATGAAAATTATTCGCTCTCTCCGCCTGATCATGTCCGCCGTGTTTTTCCTCGGCGTTTTCCTCGGTTGCGCCTCCGCCATGTCTGCCGCCGACTTCGGTCTGCGCGTCTATCAGGCCGGCGCGCAGCTTGGCCTTCTGTCGCCGCTTGTGCTTTGCGCCGTCAACAGCCCCGGCACACTCGCCGGCACGCTGGTCCTCCAGCGCGCGCTCGAGCTGACGTTCACGCTCTTCCCTGAGCTGAAACAGTTCGGCCTCGGCTTCAAAGACGTCGATCCCATGGCCGCCGGCGCGCTTCTCGGCCAACCTGTCGTGTCGCGTATCCAGGCGCTCTCTACGGTGAGCAACTTCGACACGGCCGCCACCAGCTACTCGACGACGGACGTCCCGGGCATCCTGTCGAACTTCCGCCAGATCTATCACAAGTTCACGGTGGGCGAGATCAACGCCACCAACCGCGCCCTGATCGACGAGGCCGCCTATCCCATGGCCGTCTCGCTCGCCAAGGCCATCGTGGACAACCTCGCCAGCCTCGTGTCCCGTGCCAACTTCGGCACCACGGTCAACGGTCAGCTCCCCACGGTTACCGTCGCCAGCGACTGGGGCTATGCCAACACGCTCCTGCCCCTCATGGGCGCTCTCGACGAACGCGGCGTGCCCGACAACGGCAAGCGCTACTTCCTCGCCCGCGGCACGGTCAACCAGTCGCTCCTCGACGATCCCCTGATCGTCGCCGGCATCAACAATCCGATGAACGCGAATGCCATCGCGACCGGCAAGCTGCCGGAGATCACGTCGGGCCTGCGCTACGGCAAATATGTCGGCATGCCGAATCCCGATGGCAACTTGCTCGGCTTCGCCGGCACGCCGGACGCGCTGATGTATATCGCCCGCGCTCCCCGCACCCCTGACGAGGTGTTTGCCGGCGCCGCCTCCCGCGTCAATTTCGTCTATGGCATCGTCACCGATCCGAACTCCGGCTTCTCGGTGATGGTCCAGCAGTGGATCGAAACCAACCTCAGCTGCCACACCCGCCTTGCCTGGATGGACGGCCTTGCGGTCGGCAACCCGAACAACCTGGTGCGCCTCGTTTCCGGCGTGGTCGCCGGCACCGCGGGTGTCGCCAGCGCGATCAAGGTCACCAACCCGGGCTACGGCTACCGCGACAGCACGGGCGCCTATGCGGCCCCCACGGTATCCTTCAGCGGTGGCGCCGGCGCGAGCCTCGCCGCCACGGCCGCGATCGATGCGGTCGGCGCGGTCACCGGCATCACCATCACCAACGCCGGCACCGGTTACACCTCGGTGCCCACGGTGATCCTCACCAAGCCCGCCGGCGGTTCCTACGAAGGTCCGGCTAGTGCGGTCGCGGTGATTTCCGGCCTGCTCTAAGGCCCTCCGGCCCGCGCCTTTACCGGCGCGGGCCTTTCTCGTTTTCACCTACTCACTTTTCACCATGTCACTTCATATTGTCCTCGGTTTCTCCGGTCCTTACCGCGAATCCACGCCGGATCTTCTCTACATGGGCCTCGACGGCGTCGTTGCGGAGAAAACCCGCAAGGCGAGCCCGCACCCGCGCTTCCTGGTCCTCCGCGACCCCATCGGTCATCGCCGCGAAAACCCGACGCCTGGCGTCGTCGATATCGACACGCTCCGTGCTCTCCAATCCTCCGAGGAAAAAGAGATCACCACGCAGGCCGAATCTGATCTGCAGACCGCCTACACTACCGGCGGCAACGCCGCGGCGAAGCATTACACCGAGCAGGTCGCCGCCCTCGAGGCGCGTATCAAAGAGCTGACTGACGCCTTGGCGCTTTCCGAAAAAGGCCGCCAGGAACTCACCGACGCGCTCGCCGCCGCTGAATCCCAGATCGCCGTCCCGCCCGTTGTCGTCACGCCGGCGCCGGTCCTTACGCCTGAGCCCGCCCCGCTGGCCCTCACGTCCGATGCGCCGGCACCGGCCGCGCCGCCCGCTGCAGCGCCGGCGGCCGACGCCAAGCCGCCGAAAGCGGCCAAGCCGAAGTGATCCCCGGGCCGCCCCTCACCGGGCGGCCTGTTTTGTTTCTGTGGTCACGTGACCACAGCACCGTTCCCCCTCGCATTCCTCCCATGTCGCTCCGCTCACAAGCCAACGCACTCGCAACCCAAGGCGCCGCCTTCCGTCAGGAAATCTCCGGCAGTCCCTTCACGTATGACGGCAAGTCCTACTGCGGCTCTTTCTCCGCCATCACGACGACGCGTGACCAGGAGCGCGGCGGTTGGCATGCGGATGTGAACTGCACGGTGCGTGTCGCCCGTTGCGCCTATCCCGGCTTCATCCCTGTCGATGGCAAGCCGCTCACCCTCACCGAGACCGGCGTCAGTTACCGCATCACCGAAATCCGCGACAACCCCCGCGCGCCCGAATGGGTCATCGGCCTGTCCGCGTTGGAAGCCTGAGCCATGTCCGGCCTCGCGCTAGAAATCGACACAAGCGCCTTGGTGCGCAGCGCCGCGCGATTCTCAGGCGTGGCCAACACCACGCTGGAATACGCCTGGCTCCGCGGCCTGCGCGGTCTGGCCCGTCGCGTGGTCGGTATCACCCCGCCGGCCAATAGCGCTTCCGGCCGTGGCCCGGGCGGCGCCATCACGACGGCCGACAAAGCCCGCGGCGAGAACGCCCTGGCCCGCGACCTCGGCTATATCTTTGAACCCGTGCTCGAGGGCGGCGCGCGGGATCTCGCCGGCATTCACCGCCGCCTCTTTCTTGCCAACAAGAAACCCGGCAAGCCCCTCCGTTCCGATTTGTCCGAGGGCAACCGCTACTCGGCCAATGTCGCCGATCTGGAAAAAGTCTATAGGGATCTCCGTCGCAAAGTCGGACGCCTTGCCGGCCAATGGAATTCCGGCGTCGAGGCCCTTGGCATCCGTTCGCCTGGCTGGGTGGCGCGCCACGGTTCAGCCGACGGCCGCCATCGCATCGTGTTCGGTCTGCTCAAATACCATTTCGAGATGGCAGCGACCGACGTCCCTGAAGACGTCCGTGCGGAGATGATCCGTCGCATCGCCTACGCCGAGCGCTACGCGGCCGCCTCCCTCGAGCGCGAGATGGAAGCCATGATCCTGAAGGCCGCCGGACAGTCAGGCTTCGAAACCCGCCAGTAATTGTATGGCCCTTTTTTTCATCTTCCTGGCCTTTTGTTTTTGTAGCGCGCTTTGGGCCTACGAACTCGGTCGGCGCCGTGCGGATCGCTGATCACCTATTAACTACCCACTACTTTTCCACCTTCCCATGTCTGAAACAACCACTTCACTGGCAATCCGCGATAAATCCGAAGCCTGCGCCCTGGCGTGGCTCACCTTTCGAAAGCCTGTCGACCTCGTTTGGGATCCCGTCGAATTCAAGCGCCGCAAAGAACAGACCAACCGTAAATACCCCCGTGTCGTTTTCGACGCGGCCCGCGCTCCCGAGGATGAAGCGGTGGACGCCCTGTATCGGGTGGAGCTGGGTATTTACCTCGGCACCTCGGCCGACGAAGTCGTGACGGGTAGCACGCCCCAGGTTGCGCACACCCAGCGCTCCGGTTGGATTGCCGAAAGTTTCGGCTACGGCTATAAAAAAGCCTTCGTTCACTTCTGCACGCTTTCACTTACCGATTTTGTTTCCGCTCCCGATATCGCTGCCGGCATGATCTACGAGATCGTCACCATCGGGACCACCGACTTCACTGCGATCGGCGCGGCCGCCAACACGGTCGGGACGATCTTCACCGCAACGGCGACAGGGCAGGGGACCGGCACGGTGAAGCGCGGCAACCCCGTCCCCGTCCCGGGCATCGCCGTTTATGATCTCTTCGTGGAAGAAGAGATTGGCGAGCAGACGGAGCGCAACTGGTTCGACCAGTTCACCTACAGCGTCGTCGCAGCCTTGCGTGACGAGTGATGCTTTGCTAGCAGATCGGCATGAAAAAGTTCCTCGCCTTTCTGCTGCTGCCGTTGGCCCTGTTTGCTGCCGCTCCTGAAGCGCCCCCAATCAAGCCGATCGAGCTGTGGGGGACCGTTGCCCAGGTGCTGCCGGAAGGCTTGTTGGTTCAGGCCAAGACGAACTCCATGCAATGCCTGGTAACTGGTCACCCTGACCAGGCCGCGCTTGTTGATAATGCCGAAATTCTCATCTGGGCCACTGAGGCCGGCCGCTATCAATACACCGATACCGCTGGTGTCACGCGCACGGTTCAGAAATACCAGTTCAAGGAGAAATCCAAAAACGATTACCGGCGATAACCGCCGCCGTCGCCCAGCCCCGAGCCGCCCCGCTCGGGGCTTTTTCGTGTCCGTGTTTTGACACCGGTCGCTGCCTATATGGCAACGACCACGCGCGGCACCGCGATCCTCAAGTTTGGCACCTACACCATCGCCTCTCGTATTGTCAGCGACAGCGACACCGGTATCTCCGGCCAGAAAACGCTCGTTGATGACGAGAGCGGCCAGAACGTCACCCACATCTCCGGCTTCGGTCTCGAGGGGCAGCATACTATCACCGTTATTCCGTTGGCAGCCGCGGTGGCTCCCGAGATCGACACGGTCATCAGCTACAACGGCCAGGCCGGAGTGTTGCTCTCGCTCAACAAGGTCAACGTCCGGCGCCAGGTGGAGGCATGGCGCATGGTCATCGATTTCATCCCCGGCATCACCTACGCCGCGTAATTTCCCATGCAAAACGTCACAATTCTCAAAACGTTTCAGGAGGGCGGAATGACCTACCTCAAAGGCAGTGTCATCCGCCTCACCCCGGAGGCCGTCGCCGAATGGTCAAAGCTTGGCCGCTGTGAGGCTCCCGCTCCTGCAACTCCGCCCGTCGCTCCCGCCCCTGGCGATGTCTGACGCGCAACCCACGCCCTCCGTTCCCTCTGCCGGAGCCCCGGCCAATACCGCCCCGGACGCTCCCGGGGCGGCTTCGTCTCCGCCTGCCGGCGAGGAGCGCCGTGCTGATCTTGATCGCCGCTTTCTCGAGGCGTGGCTCAATCGTGACGACCACCGCTCCTGTGGCCAGCGTCTGCGACCGTATTGCTTCCAATACGCGCTCACCCTTCAGCTGCTGAAGAACCCCTTTGTCGTCGGTGCCGAGCTGATCGGCTGGGCGGATCTCTTCCGCGCGATCGCCGTATGCCGTGCCCCGTTTGAGAAGCTCCCGCGCTTCCCGTCCGATATCCGCCTGGCGTGGTATGTCACCTCGCGTCGTTTCCTCTGGTGGCTATCCCGCGGCCGGTTCGGCACCACCTTTGCCCGTGAGGCCGCCGCATTCCGCGCCTACCAAAACGACTACCAGTCCAATCCCGATCTCTTTTTTGAGAACGAGGGTAGGGAACTCACCGCTCCGATCATGCTTGCTCGCGCCGTCTACCTCATGCGGGTGTGCGGTCTGCCCGAGGAGCGCGTCTGGATGATGCCGATCGGGAAGGCGCTCTGGACTTACGCCGCCGCCCTCGAACAAGACCAGTCCGGAGTCTCCCTGCTGGATGAGGAAGAGGGCGATCTGATGGAGATCATTCGTAAGCTGCAGAGCGGCGAGATGCCGCTGCCTCCCGAGCTTCAACCTGAGGCGCTCAACACCAAGGGCGCTCCGACCCGGATTAACGCCAGTGTCTTCGGACCGGACGGCACCTGAGCCATGGGTTTCATCAGTATCAAGGCCCTCTTCGACGGCAAAGCCGTTCAGACCGGACTCGAGCGAGTCTCCGGCCAGGCGAAGCGCGTCGGAGCCGAACTGGACAAAAGCTTTTCGATTACCTCGATGGGCAAATCCTTCTTTGGCGCCTTCGCCGGTCTCAAGGTTGCCGAGATCCTCGTCAACCCGCTCAAGGAAGGGCTCGCCTACCTGGAGAAGATGGCGGCCGCCAGTCGCAACCTCGCCGATGTCCAGGCGCGCGGCTTCATATCCCGCAACTCCACGGAGCGGAATATTCCCATTCTCCAGAAGATGCAGCGCGATCGCACCACCCAATTCGGGCGCGTGACGAGAGAGCTGGAGGGCATGCCTGATTTTGCCAACAGCGGTTACGCGCAGGCCATGGCAAAGGTCTCCGAGACGATGGGCCTTTCGGGTGTGCCTGGTTCGGTAGCCTTTCAAAAAAATCGCTTCGATTCGTTGACTGAGGAGCGCAACCAGCTCGCTGCGGAACTCACCCAGCTCGGCAATGAAATTATCAACACGACTCGCGAGCTTGAGCAGTCTCAGCGGCGTGTGGGCTACGACCGAGACGCCATCCTGGATCAGCGCCGCGTGCGCCGTGGCGAAATGAGTGGTGTCCAGGCGGCGGAGAATGCCGCGATGCGTGCTGCTGCAGAGCATGGCGAGATCCGGAGTATTCGCGGTGCCGGCGTCGAGGCTGATGCAGCCATGAACGCATTGAGGCAGGCCCAGGATGTGGCCGAGATCGCGCGCGTCGCGTTTGAGAAAGATCGTGTCCAGGGCGTGCTGCCCCAGCTCGCCGCCAGTTCGCTGGCTCAGCTCGGCGGCGGAGGCAACGTGAACGTCTTCGGCGGCCGCGAAGGCGAGGGGGTCACCCAGCTTCGCGAGCAGACCCGCTTGCTTCGCTCCATTGATGGCAAGATCGCCGCCCGTAACTCCATCACCCTTGACGTAAAATAACCATGGCTATCACCACCAGCCGAGGACTTAGCCTCGCGACCAAGAAGCTAGTCAAGTATTTGGATGGCGAATACAGCTTGGATGGAACGCAAGTGGCCTCCGTCCTGTATGCCGTCACGGCGGCCGGGCTCATCTCGAGCTTTCCCAACGTCGGCCCGACAGGTGACTCTCATCCGCTCTTCGGTTCGTCATGGAAAGCCTTTCGCTATCGCTGGAGGCATCACGACCGCGTCAGCAAAGAGCTGGTGTTTCTCCAGGTGGATTTTCTGAGTCTCAACGTGGCTTCCGTTCAGGAAGAGGAGGCCGACAGCGTTGTCGGCGAGGAGCCGATTACCTCGCACCCGGAGTTTCTCACCGCCGTGGGTGGTGGTCCCGGTATTGCTGGCACGTTTCCCCTTGGTGTGACCGTGGATCCTGCGACGGGATACTTCGCCGGCACGCCGCGCGATGGCGCGATCTTTGATCGTTTCGGCCAGAACAAGGTCCAGACCGCGGTCGACTATAACCCCGACGTGGGCAAGTTCCTCTATTTCGCGCCAGGCTTTCAGCTCGGCGGCGTTTCCGCCACCGGCCTCGAGCGCTACTTTGTCCCCCGCGGCACTTATGCCCGCAGCTATTCCGATACCGTAAAGCCTTCCCTGGCGAATGTGGGCAAGGCCATGTCCACCGCCCCGACCGGAGCCCCGACGCTGGCCACGGGTTTTATCTGGCTCTTTATGCGCATCGGCTACCGCAAGCTCGGCTTTATCTATCGGATTACAGAGGGCTACCAGGCCGGCCGCTGGAACCCGGTCATCTACCCCGCGGTCTAAGTCATGGCCAAGACGCGCAACAGCTTTGGCATCCTTTTCCTCACGATCGGCCCTCCGGGCCTCGTGAAGGTGATCAACCAGATCCTGGCCGCCCTTGATGCTCTACGTGTCCAGCGGAGCCTGGATATTGATCCCCTGGTCACGGTTGAAGGCACGCTTCTCACGATCCGAAACCCTGCCACGGGGGGAGGGCGCGTTCGCACCACCACGACGTATCCGCTCGATCTTTCGCTTACCGATGCCGGCGCTACCTTTACCGGTGTCTTCCGTCCTGGCACGCTCAACGGCAAGCTCCCTTCGAATTACAACGCGCTCCCGGGCATCGCGAAAACCGGCGTCGTTTTTGTGGTCCTGACTGGCACGATGAACAACGGGCAGCCCACCTCCTGTGTGTTCACCACCGCAGCGAGCGCGCCGGCCGGCTACCCGGTGCAGATCGACCTTCCCCCGAACACACTGCCGATCCTCACGCATGTTATTGCCGACGGCATTGTCTTCCGGGTGATCGGTCCCACCAGTATCACTGCGACGGTCGTGGAATCGTTTCGGACGGCGAAGACGACGACCGGCCCAGGGCAACGCACCTTCAACTCTTATTACACCTACGAGGTGGATTCCGGCTGATGCCCCTCACGTGGCACAACTTGGCTGCCGGGGGCGCGAGCCTTTGGGAAAGCGTCCGCTCCACGTCTGCGGAATCGTGGACCGGCTTTCAGGAGCAAACGAGCGCAGGGGCGAATTTCGCAGAGCGGTTTATTTCCTCAACAGCGTATGCCGGCTCGACGTGGGATGCGGGGACTTCGTGGACCATGCACGATGAAACCTCCAACACCCGTTCGGCTTCCGACACCTACGCCTTCGGAAATACAGGTCAGAGCTCCGCCTCTTGGACGGGCAAATCGTCCGCCTCGGTTAATGCCTCCATGAATTACTTCAGCGAAGGAGATTCACTGGTCGGGGGATATACGAACAATCTGGTGGATTCTGATGGGGTTGCAGTAGGCGGGCACGGCTCGTGGTCCTCGATGACGCAGCAGATCACTTCCAGGACATACGAAACCGGCGCCTCTGGGATTTCGTGGACCGATTTCGTGACCTACGCGTATGGCACCGCGAACGGGTTCACCGACACGCAGCGCACCGGGATGGCTGCGACGGATCTTGGCGTTACCATCGTCACCACCGGCATGACTGACGGGGGCACGACGACGACGTCTTCGTCGAGCTCGATCACTTATTCCGCTCCACGCTCCACCGCAACGACGGGGTGGGGCACGACGACTTCTGGAGTTGGTTTCGTGGAGACGAGCACGACGGTCACCGAAACGTCCGAACAAGTCACGGCCGTCCAGGTCACCACTACGGCAGGAACCGTCACCGGATCGTATTGGGAAACACAATACACGGAGGTTACCGCAACTCTCACTGTGCATACCGTGGTGACGGCGGTTGGCACGACACTCTCTGCGCAGACCACCACCTACGATCCGGCCAGCCAGCATGTAAATACGGTGATCTCCCGCACCAGCCCCGCCGAGTGGCTGTTCATCTACGGCAGTCTGTGGGCTGGCGTGTCGGCACTCACCGCGGTGGCTGATGCCTTTGACCTGACGACCAGTTCCGCCCGTGCCGACTCCACGATCACCCATACGCTGCGCGAGGTCACCAACACTGCGACGGTCACCAAGACGACCACCGGCTTCGTCAATGCCGCTAGCACGGTCACCCGCAGCACGCTCTCCAATGTCACCAGCACGGCCGCCTCATGGTCGGGGGGCTTCCCGATGGCCACGCACACCGCTTTCCGGGCGCTCGCGACCACCACGACGGCTGTGAGCTTTGTGCCCGTTACCACTTCGGGAACGGTCACCTACGCCCCTGCCGGTAACCTCCAGACGCTTACGGTGACTCTCGCCTATTCGCCGCTCACCACGCGGGCAGCCATCGTCCACAACGCGACCGGGGGATCCGTCGCCTTTGCTGAGCCCGTGCAGGTGGCCTCCACCTACACCCGGGAAAGCTATCAAGCCTCGGCGGGGATCACCTCCGCCTGGACCACGTTCAGCACCGCTACAAGCCTTACAGCCTTCGGACTCTCAGGAAACAACGGGCGGACGGTGGGCAGCACCTCATTGCAGACGGCCAATCGCCGTTTCGGCTCTACTGCATCGTCTACCCCGGCCGGCACCCCGTATCAGACGATTGCGCGGGCGCACGGCTGGCAGGCCGGTATCTCCGCCGGCCCGGCCGATTCGATGGGCACGCAGATCACTGCCGATCGCACGGTCTTCCTGGGCGGCATCGTCGCCGCCTTCGCCGCGGCTTCGCCCACCTGCCTGCAGGAGCAAAATTACCATGCCTCCACGGTAACGAGCGACACGACGATCAGTGCCTATGTAGGCACCGCCGGCTCGTGGCATGTGACCACCGCCAAGCGCACGACACTCACGGCCGGCACCGCCACTTACACGGCTCAGACTGCATCGGAAGCGTTCACCCTCAGTCTGGGGTTGGCGGGCGGCGGTGATCAATTCACGTGTGGCTCTGCCGGCGCCTTGGGTGTTTCCGGGGCCTCCTTTACCGGGATCGCTGCGGGTTATTCGCGGTTCTCCGGCGAGTCGACATTCGTCTCGTTCGCGCCAGGCGCCTACTTGGCAACCGGTCTGGACTCTGCCGGGGCGAGCACCACGGCCGCGACGACCGTGGCTTTGCCCGGGACCACTGCTGCCTACGCCAATACGGCTGTGGCGATCGAGCCCGGTGTTGCACTGGTTTCCAACTCCCTCACGGCCGCCGGCCCGGGCGCCAAGGCGCTGCTCGTCGTTTCCTCTTTTGATCCCGAATCCTGACCATGAAACTCTCCATCATCGTTTGCGCCACCAAGTCCTACACCTACGCGATGCGCGCCCAGGCGCGCCGCGTAGCCAGCGCCCTCCGCCTCGCCGGCATTGACAAGGCACACGTTGCGATCGTCGGCGACACCTCCAATGAACTCGCCGCCGTAGCAGCCTACTGGAAAGCAGAATTGGGTTGTGAGATCGATCTGATCGCCGACAAGCGTTTCGTCGAAGGCACCAGCGAGAATTACAAGGCCGGCGCGCAGCTCCTCATTGCCGACATGCGCACGGCCGCGCACGCCGCCGCCCGCCGTGCCGATGCCGACTGGTGCTGGTCCCTGGACAGCGACACCCTCCCGCAACCCAACGCTCTCCGCACGCTCCTGGACACGTGCCGTTTCGATGGCGGCTTTTATTCGGTGGCGATGTGTCCGTATCCCAACACCGCTTTCCTTGGGGGCTTTGGCACGCCGCAAAATCCGATCGCCGAAGACTTCCTGCCTTATGAAAGGGTGTTGCCCGATGATTTGAAAAAGACGTGGGAAGAGAATGATGCCGCGCTAAAGGCATGGACGGCCAAAGAGCGCCCCGCCGATTTGCTGGCGATCCGCGACGAGCTGCAGAAACAGATCAAAGCCTGTCCGCCTGACGGGAATGTTTTCCAGGTAAACGGCAAGCACGGCTGGCGTCGGCGTGGCTGGCTCGACAGTGCGTATCCCGGCATCGGGCATGGTTCGATGGTCCCGACCGATTGGGTGGGCTTTGGCTGCACGCTCATGAATCGCCAGGCGCTCGCCCTCGCGCACTTCGAAGGTTATGAAGGGCAGGGGACGGAAGATCTCTTCATCGGCTGGCACCGGTGGATTCCGGCGGGCCTGCGCATGGCAGTCCTTCCGCATTGTCCGGCCGATCACGTCATCTGGGAAAAGAAGAAGGGTGGGGCGGACGGCGTCTACACGCTCCACCACGTCTATCACGAGCAGCTCGGCGAGTGCCAAGGCCATCTCCGGGTCAAGCAGCTGCCCTGGCGCGCCGAGTAGTCCCATCAATCATTCCAAACCCGCGCGTTTGACACGCGGGTTTGGTGATGTCCTGCGCCTGCACGATTAACGCCCTGCTGCCCTTCACCCTCGATTACTTCGCGGGCGATACCGTCGGCATCAAAGCCACGATCACCGATCCCGCGGATGCACCTTATCCTCTCACCGATTGCGGCCTGGCATTCTTCCTTACCGATCCGACGGCGACCGATCCGACCGCCCGTCTCTGGGATATGACGATCGGAAGCGGCATCGCCATCCTGAGTCTGTCCGGCGGCACGGCTATGATCACGCCCACGCTTGCGCAGAGCCAGGCACTCACCGCCGGCAAGACTTACACCGCCCGCTGCATCCTCACCGATGCGGCCGGCGCCATCATCACCGCTGCCACCGGTTACATCGAAACCCTCTGATTTTTCACCCATGAGCCTCAATACCGCTACTCTCAACAGCCTCGCCGGCTCCCTCCTCGGTCGCACCGCCTACACCGCCCCCGCGACCCTTTACGCCGCCCTCATTATCGGCGCAGTCGATGCCCTCACCGGCGGCACCGAAGCCACGGGTGGCAGTTATGCCCGCGCCTCGGTGACCAACAACACGACGAACTTCCCGGCACCCGCCGCGGGTGTCGTCACGAGCGCCACGCCCCTCACCTGGCCTACGTCGACGGCCGCCTGGGGCACGGTCAACGCCGTCCGCCTCTACGACGCGGCGAGCGGTGGCAACCTGATCGCCGGCGCGCTCCTCACCCCGGCCGCCACCGTCGACGCCACTGGCATCACGGTGAGCATCCCGGCCGGCAACCTCACCCTCACGCTCGCCAACGTCTGACCCCGTGGCCCGCCCGCTCCTGAGCCTCGCCGTGCAACGCGTTACCGCCGTCTTTGACGTCGGCGGCGTGCGCCTCCAATCGCTCGGCTCGGCGGCCTTCGCAGTCAGCGCCAGCCTGGTGGCGTCCATCCGCAAGGCCATTGCCACCGCGGCTCCGCTTGAGGCCGCTGCCACGCTCGCCGCGGCCGTCGCCCTTCGGCGGGAAGTCGCGGCGCCCCTGAGCGCTCGCGCCACACTTTCCGCCCAAGTCGCCAAAGCCACCGCCGGGACTGCGACGATCGCCGCGACTTCCGAGCTTTCGGCGAGTATCGTGAAATCAACTACACACACGCTGGCGACTGCCGGCACAACGTCGCTGCGCATTCGACTTCAGCGCACGGGCTATACTCGTGTCACCTCGAGCGGCGATCGCCGCGTAACCAGCACGGGCGACGTGCGCGTCGTTGTGCAACTCACTGCTTAATTTTCCATGGCCGATATCCGCATAAAAGACCTTACGACCACCGCGCTGTCTCCCGCCGCCGATGACTACGACGAGATGGACGGCGCTACAAACGGCAGCCGCAAGATCCTCACGCGTCTTAAATACGCCGCGGAATTCGCTCAGCGCGTCGGCTCCGGCCAGGTAATCAGCGACGGTGCCACGACGAATCGTGCGCTGATACAAACTCCCGGTGCGCGTGGAAATCTTGCGGGCGGGGTATCAGCAACGTGGAGGGGGCTGGTTACGGTGCCGACAAGCAACCCAGTAACCACCCTCGGATTGTTCGCAGTCCAATCGTCGGCGACCGTCCTAGGAGGCATATTCAGCTTGTGTTGTTTTATTGGCACCACGGGTGCGATCTCGATCGAGCAACAGGGGACGCCAGTAAACACTCATATCAATAAGATAATTTACCCGGCGTTTCGTGCCACCTACTCAGGGCAGACGGGAATTCTTGAGGTATATATCACGCCTTCGGCGGTCGTGGTGCGTTGGAATGACGTCGATATTTCTAGCGCATTTTCATCGGCCAATATTGGCACGCCTCCGCCATGGTTGGATCCGACGCTGGTCGGCACCTTCCAGCTGACCGGCTACAACTGGCCCGCCGGTCCCGCTCCCCTCGGGTGCTGGATCAACGGGGCACTCACGACTGCCGACCGTGAATATTGGCGAGCGACGGGCAACGCTCCTTATTGGGTAGCAGCGGGCGGGAGCCAGGCACTCGCAATCTCTTCGGACTTCTCGGCCGGTGTGGATGGCTTTGGCGCGGCTCAAGGTGCGGTCGTGGGCAACGTCGATGGAATCGGTGGCGTGGACAATGTGCTGGAATTGAATACCGCCGGCGGCACCGGCGCAGCGACGAGCCGTGATATTGGATTGGGCAACTTGGTTGGACGAACGATCCGCCTTCGCTTCGATGTGTATCGTCCGTCTGCCAATACGACCGGCACTCACATCAATATTCGAGACGGTGGTTCGGGTTTGCTGACGCCTACGTTGGATTTCGTCCCCGTGGCCGACACATGGACATCTTACGACGTTGTCTTGCCTATGTCGAATTCGACATCGGCCCTCCAATTTCGGCTAGCAATTGGCGCGACTACGGGCGGCGCCTTGGGCACAGGCGACAAGGCATATTTCAAAAACGTTCGGGTAAATCTGATGGGGGCACTCTCCCTCCCTGGCGTGCAGCCCATCCCAGTCATCGATGACTGGACTGGCCTCGGTGGCAACGCCGCCCGCCTCGTCGGAATGACTCCGGTGACGGATAATCGCTATTTTAGAATCAGCGCAGACACGGCGAGCAGTGCGGCCGGCGGCGTCGCCCTCCTCGGTGGTGACATCCTCGACTCGACCAGGGACGTGATAGACACGATGGAGCAATCCACGACGGGCACGCCAACGGTCAGCGTCGGCCATCTCACGGGTTCTCTCACGACCTACAAGGCCAGCGCCGCTCTGGTTGCCGGCATCAACCCCACGACCCTCGTCACGCGTAAGCTCGCAGGGAACCAGGTGTGGGTTGCGTCCAGCACGACTGACACCGTCCGCACCACCATTACCGGCCATCGAACCAACTGAACATGAGTGAAGAAATCACACCTCCTGAGTTCGAGTCCTACCCGTGCCCGCTTGGCATGGTGATCGGCTATTCCGGCAACAGCTACCTGATCAACACGAACGCTGGCGAACTGATCGGATTGCCAGCCGTCGGCGAGCCGAGCGTTGAAAATATAGAAGCCGACATCATCGCCGCGTCTCAGCCAAACCTCCCCGCGATCCGCGTCCGCCTCAAAGCCAGCGCCACCGAGAGGCGCTGGCAGGTGGAAACCGCCGGCATCTCGGTCGGCGGCGTGCAGGTGGCAACCGACGACCGCGCCAAGACCCTGCTCACCGGCGCCGATCGCAAGGCTCGTCGCGATTCGGGATTTTCCACCAGGTGGAAGGGAGAGGACGGCACCTGGGCGGAGGTCAACGCCGCCACCATCATCGCCATCGCCGACGCCGTTTTTGAGCACGTCAACGCTTGCTTCGCTCGCGAGGAAGAGTTGCACGCGGCGATCGATGCCGCCGCCGACCTCGCCGCGCTCAATGCGCTACAGCCAATCATCGAAACATTCGCCCTATGAAAACAACCTCCCAGCGTGGCGAAATCACCCTCGCCACCATCCTTGTCATGGCCTGCGTCGGTGGCGCCCTGGTGTGGCTCGCCAAGCCCCGAAAACTCGACGGTGAAAGCCGCCGGGCTGATGCGTCCCTTGAGGCCACCGCGGCCCTCCAGGCAGCGCACAAGGCCGAACTCGCGGCCGCTGATGCCAAAGCCGCTACCGTGGCCGCCAGCGTGCAGCAGATCGGCGTTGCGGCGGCCGCCGCGCCGGCCAACTCGGCAACCGACTACATTGGCCGCGAAGTCACCTGGCTCTCACCGCTCCTCCCCGCACCCGATGCTCGCGCCCTCCTCGCTGCCGAACGCCGTCGCATTGCCGTGATGGAAGGCCGCCTTGACGAAGCCCAACGTCTCTACGCCACCGCGGACAAAGAACGCGCCATGCTCCTCGCACGTGCCAGCCAGGCCGAGGCCGCGCGAGACGTCGCACAACTCGCCAGGGAAACCGCCGATCGCAAGATCAGCGAAGCGGCGGCGGCCAACCTCGCCCTCGAGCGCCGCAGTCGCCTGCAATGGGCCGGCCTTACGATCGCCGTGGTGGTCCTCGGTGGCGGCTGGCTCTACGCCAAGATCTACGGCATTGGCCCTGCAACTCTCGGTAACATCGCCGCCGACATCCGCGCCGGCATGCCGGGCATTCAGGCGATAGATACCCACCTCGCCCCCCGCTTGCACCGCTCCGTGCAACGAGCCGCCAAGCTCGCGACCGAAATATCGTAACCTCACTCCGCCTCCATGTCCCAGAACGACATCAAAGATATTTACGACAAGCTCAACGCGATGGCCGAAGAGATGGCCGTCATCCGGGCTATGAGCCGCCTGGTGCTCTGGCTGGCTGGTGGGGCCATCTCCGGCATGTTCGCCGTGGGGATGGCAGTCTTCGTCTGGTGGCTCGGGAAGCACTGAGCTAACCAAAAAAGCCCCGACCATTTCGGTCGGGGCTTTTTTGTTCTGAAGTCGCGTCAGGGTTTGTCGATCCACCATTTGGGATGCTCATCCTTCTGAGTGCCTTTTTCTCGCTGCCATACGCCGGCCCCAGCGTCTTCGCGATCGCCCCAAAAATATGCGAGCACTTTAACATTCCCCAGGTTGGTCACAACGATCACGCGCCGCGTCCAGTGCCCAGGAGTGCCCGGTGGTGGTTCATCGGCAGGTTTCCAGTTGGGTTTCGTGTCCAGTGTGGGCGCATTGACCCTTCTTATCATCTCTTTGGTCGCCTGAAGAACGCGGTCATGGTCCACGTCATCGTAGGCGACGAAGATTTGGAGAGCGCCCCAATGGCCTGCGTCCTCTTCGGTTATGACGAGTCTTTTATCTCCTGGGCTCGGCTTTGTTAATTTCAGTTTTATATTCATTCTTCGCATTTTTTATTCTGCCGCTCGGAGATCGGATTCATTCGCCTCGGGATAGCGTTTTTTGTGCGCTCGGATCATCTTGGCGAAATCGTGAAGGATGGCAGCCAATTCAGGGTCATGCCGGGCTTCGCGGGCGAGCAGATGGATGTCGTCGGTTTCGTCGATCGTTGACGCGGTGACCTCGATTTCCGCCTGGTTGCGGCCGGCTCGGTCTATCTCGTCCCGGAGATGGGCAACCAAGAGGCCAAGGGAGGCGCGGGAGTCAGGCCACTTCGTGCTCATTGTGTGGAGTGTGTCCACGGCTGGACGATCTCCCGATAGAAGGCGCGAGATCGTCGCAGCCGATAGACCAATTGTTCGCGCGTAATCCCCACCGGTCGTCTTCTGGAGGGGAAGAAAGGCCGCGAGCGCGGCCGCTAAGTGGTTTTTCTTAGGCATATTTCACAAACTGAAATTAAATTCAGATAAGGCAATAATTAACTTGAAGCACAAACTGAAAGAATTACAGTTTGTGACATGGAATACGCACCCTTCCTCCGGAAACAGCTCCAATGGGCGAAGCGCCACAGCGACTCCGCCGCTGATGAAGAGCGGGCCGCTTGGTGGCTCGCAGAGATCAAGAAACTCGAAGCCAAAGAAGCCAAGGCATTCCCCCCGGAGCCCGCTCCCGAGCAGGCCGCCACCCCCGAACACACCGCCCACCCCCACGCCGCCTGATCGCCATGAGCACACAAACTGAAGCGCAGCACCCCCAAGACGCGATCAACGCGGCCGCGCCCGCTTTCTCGCCACTCGCCGAAAAACTACTCAAGGCCCTGCAGGCGCTCACACGGAATAATACGCCCCATCCCTGCGGCGGCTTCACCACGTGCGACATGCAGTGGATGATGGCATCCATCACCGACACGCGCTCCGAACTGCTCGAGGCGCTGTCCGAGCTCGAGGATGCGAAGCTGATTCGCTACGCAGGCGACGACGAAGAGGCCGCGCATGGATCTTGTTGGGAGCTGCGCATCCCCGGGCCCGCCGTTGGCGCGCAACCGGCCATTCCGAAGACGGTAGCGTCGGTGACTTCGGTGCCGGTCGATCTCTATGCGACCATCAAGAAGTCGTCCAAATACTACGGCCAGGACCACGCCCGCGCCACCGGCAAGCCTAGCCCATGGCTTGTCCGATTCGTCGATAGCCGCGACAGCTACGGCTTCCACGGCAACGGCAATCAATACCGCCGAGAGGACCTCACCTTCTGGGTGAAGGCAACGGACGGCACCCTCGTGAAGCTGTCCTGAGGGAGAGCCCTTTTTTTCTTCGCGCCTCTAGGGCTTTTTAGGTGGGGGCGTATCAGTAAAATAACTACAGAAATCCGACCCATGAATGACAACGACCTACTCCCCACCGTGGCTAAAGCCGCCGAGGCGATGGGCCTTTCTGAATTCGCGATCGCGGCGATGAAGAAAGCCGGCATTCATTGCGGCGACTCCGCCTGGTCCGGCCGCTACACCACCCGCAAGAAAATGCGCGACTGGATCGATCGTCACTCCGAGTTCGTGGCCTCTCACCAATACCCTAAGAAGGAGAAGGAGGAGCAGTCAGGGAAGCCAGAGCCGACGTGCACGCCGAAAGGTCGTCGCTCTTCAGCTTCTGGTAAATCGCGTGCACCTGCTCGGAAGAGTGCCCCACGAACCGCATCGCCTGCTGGATCGGCACACCCGCCCGCGCTAGCCGCGTGATCACCGTCACTCGCGTGCAATGAAAACACAGATGACCAAGCCCGATTTCATTCAAGAACTTGAACCAGTGAACACTGGACATCTTGGGGTGGGTGCACGTCACGACGGCGCCGGCGTCGACCAGCTGCAGCATCAGCGGCCGCAAGCCCGGGTGGAGAGCTGTGGTGAACACCTTCGGGACGCCATTGCGGCCCTTGCCCGTGAAGCGAATCGTATTCGCCCGCAGATCGACGGAGGTGAGCGGAAGCTGGGTCTCGGTCAATCTGCAGCCCTGGTGCACGGCGATCTCAAACGTGATCGTCATCCAGCGTCCGAGCAGGGGCAGGGCGCCCTCACGTTTAGCGATCTCCTGGCGAATGGTGGCAATCTCCGTGTCGGTCATCTCGGCCTTTTCCTTAGCCGGATCCCGTCGCAGTCCGAGCTTCGTGGCGGGGTTGACGGCGATAAATCCACGGCGCACGGCTTCGGCCAGGATGCCGGAAAGCACTTTTACCTCAAAAATCGCGGTGTTTCGGCTGACGGGACGCCCGCAGTGGCGCTCGGTCTTGGACAGGCGCCAAGTCACGTAATCTATGCAATGCTGGTAGCTGACGGCCGCGGGCACGGCTACCTTCTTTTCGTCAAGATAGACGCGCAGCTGGTCCCATGCGTTAAGGTAGCGTTTGAGGGTGAGCGGCTGTTTACGGAATTTATCGGCCAGGTGTTTCTCAACCCAGACGTTCCAGACCTCGAGCTTGCGAACGCCGCGAAACGCGCTGGCCTCTTGGGATTTTGCGGCGGCGTAGCGCAACGCGTGCTTTTTGCCGGCGGGATCATCGATGCGCCACGGGGTAGCCTCGTGGGTTCGCTTCATGTTCTTCACGCACCAGTAGGAGACATACCACATGGGGCGGCCGCTGCGCGCGTAGACGGAAGTATCTTTCATCGTGGCAGCAACTGGCAGCAGACGAACCAAATGGAATCAAGCGTTTCCCTCGCTGAGTCAGGCCAAACCCAAAGACTTTTTACGGGAGTGTTGAATCCTCGGTTCGATTCCGAGTTTTGCCACCACCTTTAAGGAAGCCGCGCTTTTTCGAGCGCGGTTTTTTTATGCGTGTTTCCGGACCCGCAGGCTATTTCCACAGCGGCACCAGGGTTTCGACGCGGACCCAGCCGGTCTGGCCGTCCGGGAAAACGAGGCGGCGCCAGCCGAGAAAAGCTTTGTCGGTCGCGGCGACCACGCCGGTGGAGAGCGGGGTCGATTTCTGTGTCTCGAGCTCGGTCGGGATCGACCGGAGGGTGGTCGGGGTGACCACGACCACCGCGCGGGCATCCGAGAGCGGGCCGTAGGTGTGGAGGCTCGCGCCGGAAGCGGCGGCAAGGAGGAGGGCCGCCGCGCCCAGCGCGCAGCGGAATGACCCATGAGCAATGACCCGTGACCAACGACTGACGGCAGAGGTGGTCGTGGATTTGCGATGGGCCGCCCATATGCCGAGGGAGAGGGCCAGGGCGGCGAGCCAGGCGGAGGCAATCAGGAAGGTCTGCCAGCGGGTGGGTGAGGCGAGGCGGGCAAGCGAGGCAACGGGCGTTGCGGTGAGGAATGGCCTGAGTTCCGCGGGGGTGACGCCGGCGGATTTGAAGGCGTAGTCGAGGTGCCAGCGCACCGAGGGGTTTTGCGGTTGTTGCACGAAGGCGGCCAGCGCATGGCCGGCAGCTTCGCCGGGGCGGTTTTGCTGGATGAGCGCGAGGGCGAGGTTGTGGTGTGCGCTCCAGTCGGTGGGGGCGGTTTTGAGGGCGTTGGTCCACGCGGTCTCGGCGGCGGGGAAGTTACCCTGGGCGTAGGAGTTGGCTCCGTCGGTTGCGGCCAGGGACGAGTGGCTGATAACGAGTGACGAAAATAGAATGACGAGCGGGAGGAGATTGCGGGGGAGAAACAGTTGGAAGGCGTTGAAGGCCGGGGCGCGGCGAGCGGCGAGGGCTTGAGTGGCGCGGGCGGTCCAGTCGGCGGGGAGCGGAGCGGCACCGTAGAGGGTGCGGTCGGCTTCGGCCCAGAGGGTGGACCAGGCGGCGGAGCCGCTGGAATGACCAATGGCGGAGTCGGGTCGCTCACCCTCCCCGCTACGATGGGGAAGGGGGAGGAAGCTGGCGGGCGTGGGGACGGCTTGGGGGAGGTTCCAGAGGATCGCGGTGTCGCGTTGCCAGGATTGAAGCAGGGAGGAAACCGGAGGTTTGGAATCTGAAGCCTGAGAACTGAAGCTTGAAACCTGAGGGTGAAGACCGCCGGACGGAACGGCGGAGGATTCGTTTTCAGTTTTCAGGTTTCCTGCTTCAGGTCTCGTCGTGCTGGCGAGCTGGCGAAGCGTATTCGAAAGACGGATATGCGCCTCGCGCTGCGGCAGGGAGGGGTCGGTGACGCGGGCACGACGAAGGGCGAGCGCGAGCCAGAGGAACAGCGGGCAGAGGACGGAAGACAGCAGGCCGGTGACCAGGAGCGGGCGGGAGAGCGGCGCGACCACGGTGCCGGAGGTCGGAAGCGGGTCGCGGGGAATGGCGCCGACGGTGGAGCTGTCGGAATGACGAGTGTCTGGTGACGAATGACCCATGGGGTCCGAGGGGGCGGAGGTTTCGGAGGCGGGTCGCGGGTGCGCTCCGCCATGGTCGGAGGCGGACGTGACGGCGGGGGCAACCTGGATCGTCACGGGTTTCGTCGTGAGGGTTTCGTAGGCGCCGGTGGCCGGATTGAAGACGGCGAAGGTGACGGGGCCGAGCGTGTAGGAACCGGGTTTGGTGGGGATGAGCACGATGTCCTCGGTGATGCTGGCGTCGAAGAGGGCATTGTCCTTGTTCGTCCGCTTGGCCTGGGGCTGGACGATACGGAAGTCCTTTGACACGGAACGGGAGGGAAGGCCGGGGACGTCGGGCCAGTTGCCATGGCCGTCGAGGGTGAGTGTCCAGGTGATGGGTTCGCCGACGGCGGCGGTGGCGGGGACGACCTTGGAATCGAGGGTGAACTTGCCGACGGCGCCGTTGAAACCGGCGGGCGCGGGCGCGGGCAGCGGTTTTACGGTGAGGTCGACGCGAGGGCTGGTGACGGCGAGTTGAGTGAGGTTGGTGCGGGCGAACATGCCGAACGGCGTGGAGCCCGTGCTGATGTTGACGAGCTGGGTGGCGGGATGGAGCGCGTAGTCGCCGGGGGTTTTGACGAGGGCGCGGGTTTTGTAGACGATCGAGACGCGCGGGTCGTTGTTGAGGACGGCGTCGATCTGCTCGGGGTTTGGCCAGGGTTCGATGGAGAGCGGGGCGGAGTTCCACTCGAAATCCTTGTTGAGGTTGTAGAGATAGCGCTTGGAGGCGTTGAGGGTGTAGGTGAGCGGGAAGACCTCGCCGGCCCAGACGGAAGCGGAGGGCAGGGTGAAAGCGCTGCGGGCGACGTCCTCGGCGGAAAGGCCGCTCTGGCCGATGGTGGCGTCACCGACTTCGAAGGTGGCGGAGGCGACGCGCTGGCGGCCTTTGTCGGTTTCGACGTTGAAGGCGGGAAGGATGAGGGTGGTGCGTTCGGTGGGGCGCACACGATAGGTGAGCGTGACGGTGCGCACGCTGGTGGCCTTGAAATTGACGACGTTGAACGAGGTGCTTTCGGAGCGGTTGGGCGAACCGATGAAGGAGAGGCCGGTGACCGAGGGAGGCGCGACGGTGCCGGAAGGCTCGCATTGGTCGAAGACGAGGCTGAGTTCGCTAATCTGGTTGAGCGCGAGCGTGCCGGAGCCGGGCTCCCAGCGCACGGATTGGGCGTGAACGAAGGTGGCCGCGGTGAAGAGAGCGGCAAAGAGGGCGATGAGTGGACGGAGGGTTTTAAACACGGAATACACGGAGGAATCGGAAGGGACGGGACTCACCAGTCCTGGCCCTTGGTGGCGGGCTGGGCGGAGGGAGGGCCTTGGAGGAGTTGGAAGAGTTGGGCGGGGGAGTCGCCTTGTTTGACCTGGTCGAGCTTCTGCAAGGGGATCGACAGGTTCGGGTCGAGGCGCGCGGGATCGGTCGAAGCCTCGGCGGTGGCGCCGCCGACCTGCTGCATTTCGGAGGGCTGGGGCGCGGGCTGTTCGAACCCGGCTTGCGGGCGCTCGCCGCTGCGTTCGGCGGTGGACGGCGGGGGCTGGTCCTTCATGTCGCCAAAGGCGGACTGGCCCGGGGTGTCGGACTTTTTTTGCGAATCGGAACCCTGGGGGTTTTCGTCGGAGGGTTTGTCGCCACCGGCGGACTGCTGGTCCTCCCCGGACTTCGATGAGTCGGATTTGGAGTCTTCTTTCTTTTTCTCCTTGTCGTCGGATTGCGAGGAGTCGCCCTGCTCGCCCTTTTCATTTTTGTTTTCGGGCTGATCCTTTTTATTTTGCTCCGGTTTTTTTTCGTCGGGCTTGGGTTTGTCCTGCTTGGGGGGCGGAGGATCTTTCTTGGGAAGGAGGGCTTCCAGTTGTTCACGAAGGGCGGTCCAGTCCGCGGCCTTGGGATCAAGGGACTGGCCGGCGGCGACGGCGGCCAGGGCGTCGCGCACGACACCCTCGGGCACCGGCTCCTGGGACGAACGGGTGCGTTCCCCGTAGGTCACGGTGGCGCGGGCGAGCTCGGCATAATCCCTGGCGGTGGTCTGTTCGCGTGTGGCGAGACGGCCGACGATCTGGGTGAGGGGAGCGGACACCGGGGCGCCGCCCTCGGCGGCGAAAGACGAATGAGCAATGAGCAATGACCAATGGAGGATGCAGAGGAGGGCGAGGGCAGATTTAATGGGAGAGGCGAGTTGGAGCGGGCGGGGTTTGGGGCGGACGGGAAACTCTCGCCAGAAGCTGAGGAGGAGAAATGCAAGGGCGGCGGCGAGGGGCCATTGGAAACGCTCGGCGAGGCGGACGCGATTGGTCTCGGTGAACTCGCCGCGACGACCTTGTTCGACGGTGTTTTGGATGAGTTGCGAGAGGTCGACCCAGGAGCTGGCGTCGGAGTAGAGGCCCTCGGTTTTTTCGGAGAGTTCGCGCAAGGTGGCGCTGTTGAGCTTGGAGAGGACGACGGCGCCGCGCTCGTCTTTCATGAACGCGCCGGAGCCATCGGGAATCATCGCGCCTTCGCCGGTGCCGATGCCGAGGCCGAGCACGCGGATGCCTTTGGTTTTAAGATCGTCGATGTGCTTGCGCCAGGTATCGCCCTGGGCTTCACCGTCGCTGAGCACGATGAGAAAACGGTCGGCGGAACCGGAGGCGCCGAAGGCGGAGAGCGTGGTGTCGAGCAGCGCGTCGTAGTTGGTGCCGCCCTCGGGCAGGTAGCCGGGTTCGAGCAGCGGGAGAAATTCCCGGAGAATCTCGTAGTCGGCGCTGAGGGGGCTTTGGAGAAAGGCGGTGCCGGAGAAAACCACCAGGCCCACGCGTTCGCCTTTGAGACGTTCGAGCAGGCTGGTGATGAGCAGGCGTGCGCGTTCGAGCCGGGTGGGTTTGACGTCTTGCGCCAGCATGCTGCGGGACAAATCGAGCGCGATGATGATCTCGCGAGCCTGGTCGAAGACCGGTTCTTCGAGGCGACCCCATTGCGGACGGGCGAGGGCGACTGTGGCAGCGGCGAGACCGAGGTAGAGGAACCAGCGGCTGTGCCGCTGGAATGACCAATGACCAATGACCAATGACGAATGGGAGGCCTGCGCCCGTGTGATTTTAGGGTGGGCGTCGGGCGTGATGCGACGTCGACGAAGGTCACGCAGGAGGAACGCAAGCGGGAGGAGCAGGAGCCAGAAGGCGTGGGGCCAGTGGAAGGTCATGGGAGGAAATGACCAATGACGAATGACGAATGACCAGTGTGGAGGGGGGATGTCATTGCCGGGTGGTGCGTGCGGTCAAGAGGCCCGCAAGGAGGATGCAGGCGAGGCCGGGGGCGGCGAGCCAGGCGAAGAGTTCGGTGGTGAGCAGGTAGCTCTTGGATTGGAATTCGATTTTTTGGGCGCGGTCGATGGCCTTGAAGGCGGACTCGATGGCTTTGCCGTCGTCGGCGCGGTAGGCTTTTCCTCCGGTGAGGTTGGCGATTTCGATCAAGGTGCTTTGATCGAGATCGGAGGCGACCCGACGATAGCCGATGGTGTTGCCCGACTGGTCAAAAACCGGATAGGGGACGAGGCCGTCCCGGCCGGCTCCGATCGTGTAGACCGGAATTCCGCGGCTCTTCGCGACGGCGGCGGATTGCAGGGGCGTGAGCGTGCCGCGGTTGCTGGCGCCGTCGGTGAGGAGGACGGCAAAGGCGCCCTGGCGGCGTCCGCCCTGTTCACGCGCGGCTTGTTCGAGGCGGGTGAGGGCGAGTCCGAGGCCGTCACCGATGGCAGTGCCGTCTTCGATGAGGCCGGTCTTGAGACGTTCGACCTGCCGGCCGAGCCAGTCGTGGTCGAAAGTGAGAGGGGCGAGCGTGTAGGCGCGTCCGGAAAACACCACGACGCCGATGCGATCATTGGGGCGCTGGGTGATAAACGCCTGGATGACGGGCTTGACGGCCTGGAGGCGGTTGATGCGGACGTCGCCCTTTTCATAATCTTCGGCGAGCATCGAGGTGGAGAGATCGATCGCGAGGATGATGTCATAACCTTCGGTGCGGATTTCGCGTTTGTCCTCGACGCGTTGGGGGCGGGCGAGGGCGACGATGAGGAGGGCGATCCCAAGGAGCGCGAGACCGGCGGGCCAGCGCGAGAACGAAGTGAGTGACGGGCGGTGCCAGGCGGCGGCAAACGGCACGAGCAGGACGGGGACCGGGCGGCGTCCGCGCAGCCACAGGACCGGCGGAATCAGCAGGAGGGCGAGGAGCCAGAGAGGGGAATGCAGGACGAGATTCTTCACTGGCGTGAAATCCTGAATGCGGGACGCGGCATGCGGGTCATCGGGATTGGCGGGCGCGGAAGAAGCGCACGAGGGCGTCGAGGCGGTCTTCGTCGGTGCCGACGACGAGGCGGGTCAGTGTATCCGGAAAAAGGTTACGCCAGGCGTTGTCGCGTTCCTCCCGCCAGCGGGCGTGGGCGGTGCGTTCGGCGGTGGAGTTTTCGAGCGTGACGAGGCGCCCGGCGAGGGGATCGTAGGCGGCGAAGCTTTCGCCCTCGGGGAGGGTGCGGTCCCAGGGATCGTCGACCCGGAAGCCCATCGGTTGATAGCGTTTGCGGACGACGGCCCAGCCCTCGGGTTCCGGACGCGAGGGGAAGTCGCCCAGCCAGATGAGCACGCTGTGTTTGGGCGCGGCGCGGGCGAGGAGCCGCCAGGGAATGGCTGAGAGCTGGGAATTGAGAGCCGAGGGCCCGGACGTGAGGGACGGGGCGGGGGCGCCAAGGAGGCTGGCGGCGGCGTGGAGGATGGGACCGCGTCCGCGGACGGGTTCGCGGAGGGTGTAGCCGTCGGGTTTCACATGGACGAAGCCGACGCGGTCGCGGTTGACCGCGCCGAGGAGGAGGACAAGGCCGGCGAGTTCAAGGAGGGCTTCGCGTTTCGATTGGGCGCCGGAGCCGAACTGGAGACTGGGGGTGTCTTCGAAGACGAGCATCACGGTGACCTCGCGCTCCTCGACGAATTTTTTGCGGTAGGGTTCGCCGAGGCGGGCGGTGACGTTCCAGTCGATGTCGCGAACGTCGTCGCCAAACTCGTATTTGACAACCTGGTCGAACTCCATGCCGCGTCCGCGGAAGGCGGAGCGGTATTCGCCGCTCAGCACGTTTTCGACGGCGTGGCGCACGCGCCATTCGAGCTTGCGCAGGAGGGCGAGGGGCGACGCGGCAGCGTCGGACGAGGGCGAGGTGACTGGAAGCGGGGGGGGCACGGGTTTGAAATCGTTCTCGTTCTCCTACTCGTTCTCCCGGATCGAGTGATTCGGAATGGAGAACGAGTAAGAGAACGAAGAATGAGAACGAGGTCGGAGGTCAGGCTTCGGGGACCGGAGTTTTTTCGATCACCTGGGCGATGAGTTGATCCGAGGTGATTTCCTCGGCTTCGGCTTCATAGGTGAGGCCGACGCGGTGCCGGAGGACGTCCGGGGCGATCTCCTGCACGAGGGCGGGCGAGACGTAGTCGAGTCCGCGCAGCCAGGCGAGGGATTTGGCGGCCTGGTAGAGCGCGAGCGAGGCGCGGGGCGAGGCGCCGAAACTCAGGTAGCGTTTTTTGCCGGCGGAGGGCGTGGCGAGGGCGCGGGTCGCGCGCACGAGGGCGAGGATGTAACCCTGGACGGCGGGCGAGAGGTGGACTTTGTCGACCTCGGTGCGGAGTTCGAGGAGTTCGTCGCCGTTGGCAACGGCGGAGAGGGCGGGCTGGCGGGTGACCTGGCCCCAGCGTTGCATCATCGTGGATTCTTCGTCGATCGACGGATAATCGACGATGAGTTTGAAGAGGAAGCGGTCGGTCTGGGCCTCGGGAAGCGGGTAGGTGCCCTCCTGCTCGACGGGGTTTTGCGTCGCCATCACAAAGAAGGGGCGGGGCAGCACGTGGGTGTGTCCGCCGATGGTGACTTGGCGTTCCTGCATGGCTTCGAGGAGGGCGCTCTGGACCTTGGCGGGGGCGCGATTGATTTCGTCGGCGAGAACGAGGTTGGCGAAGATGGGACCGCGGTGAGGGGTGAAGGCGCCGTCCTTCGGTGAGAACACCATGGTGCCGACGACGTCGCTGGGGAGGAGGTCGGGGGTGAACTGGATGCGTTCGAACTGGACGCCGAGGGCGGTTCCGAGGGACTTGATGAGAAGGGTCTTGGCGAGACCGGGCATGCCCTCAAGGAGGACGTGGCCGTTGGCGAGGAGGGCGACGAGCAGACGCTCGATAATGGCATCCTGGCCGATGACGGCCTTGCCGATTTCGTCGCGGAGTTTCTGGGACCAAGTGGGACCGGTGATCATGAGTTGAACTAGGGCTGGTGACGCAGGAAGCAGGGGTGAATGGGACTCGCTTGCGCCAAAAGTGTTTCGTGGAGAAAATGGGGCCGGCGTGGATTTACCAACTCAAATTCAAGAGCGGCTGGATGCCCTCGGCGTATTGGCGGCCGATGTGGAGGAGCGGTTTGTGCGCGGATCGGGGCCGGGCGGGCAGAAAATCAACAAGACCAGCAGCACGGTATGCGTGAAACATCGTCCCACGGGGGTCGAGGTGCGTTGCCAGCGCGAGCGTTCCCAGTCGGCCAATCGCGAGACGGCGTGGGCCGAGTTATGTGGCAAGCTGGAGGAACGGTTGCGAGCGGCGGAGCAGCAACGTCAGCAGGCGATGGCGAAGGCGCGGCGGCAGAATCGCAAACGCAGCTCGCGTCAGAAGGCGATCTCGGTGGCGGGGAAGCGGCGCCGTGCCGAGGTCAAGAGCGGACGGCGTGGAATGACCAATGACCAATGACCAATGACCAATGACCAATGACCCGTTGGCGGCGGGTTATTTGGTGCGGCGTTTGATGCGCCAGATCACGAGGGGCGTGGCGATGGCGGCGAGAAGGCCGGCGTAGACGCCGAAGGGCGAGTCGAGGGAGTGAACGTCGCGAACGAAGAGGCGGGTGAGATTGTTGACCGCGCCCCAGGCAAAGAAAAAGGCAACGAAGGTGACCGCGAGGACGACACGCAGGGGCATTTCGTCGACGATGTGCACGAAGAGGCTGTCGGATGCGGGACGGGCCGGACGGTCTTTTTCTACGTTGGATGAGTCCATGTTCTTGGATCCGTTACTAAACATGCCGGGCACGCAGGCAGAAAGCATTTTAAAGCCGCAGGCCGGGAAGTTGGATTTTTTTTAGCTCCGATTCCGCGAGGTTATTGAACGTCTTGAGCCGGTTGGCGGCGATAGGTTACGAGGTAGCGCCGGCTGCCGGTGCTGGTTTGAAACGCGGTGGGTGCGGTTCCGTCCATGCCGTAACAGATGCGCAGGCGGTCGCCGGCAAGTTGATAGATCGCCGGTATCACCCGGCCGGTATTCGGGCCGTGGTGCGCGGTGAGGACGAGCGCGGATGCCGTCTGGATAAACGTGCCGCGATCATGAACCATGCCGGCAAAACTGACGCTGTAGGCGTCGGATTGAAGAATGAGCTCCATGCGTTCAAGTGCGAGCGCAGGGGCGGCTTCGCCGTCGAGTTCGGCGCGGATCGGATGCCAGGTGCCGTGGAGGGTGGACATGATTCTAAAGTCGTTCTCTTACTCGCTCTCTTTCCGGTCTCGCGGATCGAGGACGAGCGCCGGAGTCAGTTTTCGTCGATGGTGGGAGCGGGCAGCGTTTTTTTGGCTTTGGCGCCGAGTTTTTTGAGGTCTTCAACCTGGGCGAGGAGATTGCCTTTGCCGGTTTTGAGTTTGTTCATCGCGGCGTCGTAGCTTTCGCGGGTGCGACCGAGCTGGAGGCCGATGCCTTCGAGGTCGTCGATCAGGCCGGCGAACTTGTCGTAGAGCGCGCCGCCGCGGTCGGCGATGGCCTGCACGTTTTTCGTCTGCCGGTCCTGTTTCCAGAGGCTGGCGACGGTTTTCAAGGTGACCAGCAAGGTGGGTGCGGTGCAGAGGATCACGCGGCGGTCGAAAGCCCATTCGTAGAGTTGATGGTCGGTTTCGAGCGCGAGGGTGAAGGCGGACTCGAGCGGCACGAACATGAGCACGTAGTCGGGGGTGACGAGTTTGCCGGTGTCTTCGTAGCGCTTGGCGCTGAGTTGGTCGACGTGCGTGCGGACGGCGCGGGCGTGTTCGGTGACGGCCGCGGCGCGGAGGGTGTCGTCGGTGGCGTTGACGGCACGCTCGTAGGCGATGAGGGAGACCTTCGAATCGATCACGAGGTGGCGGGCGTCGGGAAGGCGGAGGATGACGTCGGGCCGCAGGCGGCGTCCGTCCTCGGTGGTGAGCGACTCCTGCGTGAGGTAGTCCTGGCCCTTGATGAGCCCGGCGGAGTCCAGCAGGCGTTCGAGGATGAGTTCGCCCCAGGCGCCGCGGGCCTGCGACTGGCCCTTCAACGCGGTCGTGAGGGCGCGGGCTTCGTCGGTGATGCGAACGTTGAGCTGCCGGAGCTGCTCGATCTGGGTCTTGAGCGCGGTGCGGTCTTCGCCGTCGGTTTTATAGACGAGATCGACGCGCTGGCGGAAATCGGCGAGCTGCTGGCGGAGCGGATGAAGGAGTGCCTCGACCTGGGTTTTATTGTGATCGGTGAACTTGGCGGATTTCTCGTCGAGGATTTTGGCGGCGACGGCCTGGAACTCGGTTTGAAGCGAGGCCTTCAATTTTTCGGCATCGGCGAGGTAGCGGGCGGCGAGTTGCTCGCGTTCGGCGAGGCGCTGTTCACCGGCGGCGAGTTGTGCGGCGAAGGTGGCGCGGTCGGCGGCGAGGGCGGCGGACAACTGGCTGTTGAGGGTGGAGAGCTGGGCCGCGGAGGCCTCGGCGCCCGTGAGCGCGCCGGCCAGGCGGGAGAGTTCGGTTTCGCGGGCGCGGAGACGTTCGCCGAGCTTGGCCTGGAGGAAAAACCACGCGGCGAGGGCGCCGGCGAACGCGGCGGCGAGGGCGATCAGAAAGGTGTCCACGCGCGTAGCGTGCGAGGTCGCGTCAATGCGTCAATCAGTCCTGCCGCGGCAGGTAGAGGGTCACGGTGGTGCCTTCGCTGAGGCGGGTCTTGAGATGGAGCAGGGCGCCGTGCGTCTGGACGAGGCGGGCGACGATGGCGAGACCGAGCCCGGTGCCGCGTTCGGCCTTCGTGGTGAAGTAAGGTTCGAACATGCGCGCGAGGACCTCGGGGGGGATGCCCGCGCCCTGATCGAGCACGCTGATGCTGACGACGGGGCCGGTGTGTTTGAAATTTTCGCGACCGACAAACAATTCGCTGGCCGGATCGGCGGGAAGGGTGAAGTCCGGCGCCTTCTCCAGGGAGTCGGCAACGACCCACACGGTTTGTTTGTGCTCGGTGCTTTGGAAGGCGTTGATCGCCAGGTTGAGCAGGATCTGGATCAGGTCCGTGGCGTCGATGAGCGGCACGATGTCGATATCGAGCGGCTTGGTGCAGAGCCGGTTGAAACGAACCTCCGGGTGGGCTTTGAGGAGGGACTGCAGGTCGACGAGGATCTGGTTGACCGAGAGCTGGCGGCCCGGTGCATCCTGGTGGTGAATGAAGCGGAGGTAGCGCGAGGCGATGGCGGTGCAGGTGCTGACCTGGCGGCCGATGTATTCGAGGCTGGAGCGGACCTTGTCGAGGTCGTTGCCGTGGAGGAAGGCGACGTTTTTCAGACGTTCCTCAAGAAGTTGAACATAGCCGCTGATGACGGTGAGCGGGTTGTTGATGTCGTGGATGACGCCGGCGTAAATCTCGTTGGTCGTGCGCGCCATCTCCTCGCGAAGCGCGATGTCGCTGAGGCGCAGGTTGAGGTCCTGGAGCCGTTCCGCGGTGCTGGCAAGGGTGTCGGAGATCGAGCGCAAATGGAGTGCGCGGGCGGCGGCGGCCCGGATCGTCGAGAGGTCGAAGGGCTTGCTCAGGTAATCGCAGGCGCCGAGGCGAAGGGCCTGGCGCGCGGTGTCGAGCGTCTCGTAGGCCGTGAGCATGATGACCTCGATGCGGGAGTCGATCTGCTTGAGGTTCTGGAGGACCTCGATGCCGGTGCTTCCCGACATGCGGATGTCGAGGATGGCAACGTGGATGGTGTGTTCGCGCGCGTAGGCCAGGGCTTTTTCGCCGCTCTCCACGGTGTGCACGTTGAACTCGTTGCGGAACACCATGCGGAGGGACTGGCGCGGGCCCTCCTCGTCATCGACCACCAGCAGGGTGAATTTACGGGGTTCAGCCACGGAAGGAACACGGGTGGAGGCAGTCTCAGAGGTCATATGCGATCGGTATTGAGAGGGCGTGGTGAGGGTGGTGACAAATGCCGGCGGGAGGGCGGGGGCGACCGGTCAGAATGAGTAACGGCCGGAGAGGCTGATGGCGTCGAGGGTGCTTTCGTAACGACCGTCGGGTGATTCGCCAAACGGAACGCTGGACGGTGCGCCCTGGACGGTGCGGGAGGCTTTGAATCCGTGCTGGTAGGTGAAGTAGCAGGACAGGGAGCCGAAGGTGCGGCCGATGCCGACGCTGGCGAGATGACGGGACATGTCGGGCACGGCGGGGTTGAAGGTGGAGGACGGCACGGAGTTTTCGCTGTAGCAATAGCCCGCACTGACGCGCCAGCCATCGGGCAGGTGACGGGTCACGCCGAAGAGGTAGTAATAGCTCGCCTTCCACTCGAAGGGGATGTCCGTGGTGACGAGCGTGGAGCGCAGGGTGGTGGTGTTGAGGAGATCCCAGTTGGTGCGGTCGACGGCGATTTCGAGGTTCCAGTCGGGAGTGGGGCGCCAGGAGTATCCGAGGGTGATGACGTCGGGGAAGGGGAGATCGACGGATGCGGAGGAGCTGAGCCCGAAAGGAGAAAGTTCGACGGAGCCTTCGAAATGGCTGGTCGAGCGGCTTTGGTAGTTAAGACCGAATACATGGCGGTCGTTGAGCCGCCACATGATGCCGAGATTGTAGCCGAAGGAGGTGTCGTCGCCCTCGAAGCGAAATTCATCGCCGGGTGCCGGGGAGAGTCCCCTGCGGAGGTCGGCCTCCACTTGGTTGACCTGAAGGCCGGCGCCGATGGAGAGGTGATCCGATACCTTCCACGCGAGGGTCGGGGCAATCGTGATGAAGATGATTTCGTTGCGGGTGGCGATGGTGCGGAAGCCGGAATCGTCGGGCCATTCGGTGGCCTGGCCGAAGGGGGAGTAAACGCCGAGGCCGTAACTCAGGCGGGAGTTTTGAGGAGTGTAGGACGCGTAAAGCTGGGGGATGATCGCGATGTCGCGCTCCGCCTCGACCCTGCTGCCGCCGGCCGGGATATAATCGTAGCGTGAGCTGATGACATAGCTGCCACCCTGCACCTGAAGGCCGGAAAGCTGGGTCAGGCCGGCGGGGTTGTAGTAGATGGCGGACGGATTGTCGGCGGTGGCCACGAAGGCATTGCCGCGGGCGGTGGCCTCGGCGTCCTGGTTGGGCAGGCGGGTGCCGTTTGCGAGGGCGGCCGAGGGAGCGAGGAGGGCTCCGAAGGCCAGCGAGGAAAGTGCCAGTGAGAACGGGAAACGGGCACGGTGATGAGGGGTGGACATCGTCGGAGTGGGGTTATTCATCGAAAGACTATTCACCGGCGGGTTTGGTGGTCACTTGAACCGGAAGCGTGATCACAATGTCGCCGATGGCCCCGTGGGGGCGAGCGAAAATCTCGGCGTTGCCGCCATGATCTTGTAGTATCTTTTTCGTTACGGCCAGGCCGAGGCCGAGGCCGACGCTCCGGGTGGTGTAGAAGGGCTCGAACGCGCGCGTGGCGGCCTCGGGGGAAAAACCCTGGACCGGGTTGACGACGCCGATGCGGCAGCGACGGACGCCGTCGGAGACGACGGTCTCGGTGCGAATGGTGATCTCGGCCGGGCCGTTGGCGGACTGCGCGGCATTGAGGATCACTTCTCCCAAGGCATGCCGAAGGCTGCGCGGCTCGCATAAAATGCGCAGGTCGGCCGGGGTGTTTACCTGCTTGAGCGTGACGGGCGTGGGCAGGTGGGCGGTGGCATAGTCGCCCGCCTGGCGAAGCAGGTCGCCCAGCAGATGAGTTTCCACGGGCTCGTTCAAGGGACGGGCGAGGAAGGCGAGCTGGTCGGCGCAGCGCAGGATGCGGACCGTTTCCCGGGCGAGCGAAGCCTCGAGGGACACGCGGAAATCCTCACGCGCATACTCGGTGGGAAGGAGCTGGCGATGCGTCTCGAGGGAAAGGAGGGCGTTGCGGATTTCGTGGGAGAATTTCTCCGCGATGAGCGCGATCAAGCGGGCGTGCTCCTTGCCGACCTCTGCGCGGCGGGCCGCTTCGATCGCGGTGTGGTCCTCGATGGTGACAAGGATGGCGGAGGTGGCGGCCTGGTCGTTGAGATGGAAGGCGGTCACCGTGACGAGCAGGGTGCGTGTCTCGTGAAGATAATGAGCGCAGGCGGATTCGCGGCCGCCGTTGAGCACCTCAAAGAGCATGCTTGCGAGGCGTTGGGGAAGGTCGGCGAACCCGAGGGCGCGACCGGCGGGGACGGCGAGGTTGAGCACACGACTGAGCGCGGGGTTGGCCTGCAGGATACTGAGATCCCGGGCGACGACGAGGCAGCCGGCGCCCATTTGCCCGAGGATGTTGGCGAGCAGGCGATGGTTGGTGGCGAGCTGGTCGTGAAGCCAGCTGTTCTTGATCGCGAGGCCGAGTTCCTCGAGGAGGTGAAACAGGAGTTGCAACTCCTGGTCGTTGAGGCGCAGGCCGGTGAGACGTCCGCCCAGAACGGCGATGCCGAGAAGGCGTTCACGGTCGAGGATGGGAATGGCGATGTGGCCGCCGAGAATTTCAAACTCGCGGCGGGCGTCGGTCGTAAGCCCGGGGCCGACGTCGGCTTGAAGGATGCGGCCGTCGGTGGCGATGGCCGCGCCGATTCCCCCGTCGAGGGAGAGTTCGAAGAAGCGATAGAGATCGGCGGCGATGCCGGCGGAGCAGGCGCAGGGCAGCCGGCGGGAGGCCGCGACGGGGCCGGGGAGAAACGGATTCTGTGGCGGTTGCAGGAAAATGGCGATGCGGTTGACGCTGATGACCTCGCGAAGCTTGAGCACAAACTCCTGGAGGAGGGTGCGCACATTCAACGAGTGGCTGAAGAGCCGCGAAAAATCGCGGAGGATTTCCAGGTTGGACGGCACGCCCGCGAGGCTCGTGCGGATTTCCGGAACGATGCGGGGCGGGATTTCGAGCGGACCCGACTGGCGCGAGGCCAGGCCTCCCGAGCCGGTGGCGAGGAGGCGGTCGAACACCGTGATGGCGAGCGCGCTGCGCAGGGGCTTTTTCAGGACGAAGGAGACACCGTGGAGGATGGCATCCTCCTCCCACTCGCGAATGGAGTTGGCCGCGGCGGCAACCAAGGGCACGTCGGGCAGGTGGCGGCGGACCTCGTCAACCAGGCGGATCGCGCCGGCGTCGGTGAGGTCGGTATCGATCACGCACAGATCGATGCAGGCGGGCGGCAGCGACTCGCGGATGAGTTCGGCGCGGGGTAAATGGACGATGCTGAAACGATCGGCCGGGACGAGGGTCTTGAGCGACTCGGCGGTATGGGCGTGGGCTGCGATGACAAGTATCCGGTTCATGAAGGGAGGGATGTGGCGGGGGGCTCGACGGGATCGGTCGGGAGGTCGATTTGAACGGTGGTCCCCTGTCCTTCGATGCTATGCAACGTGATCGTGCCGCGATGAAGGTGAACAATCTTCTGGCAGATGGTCAGGCCCAGGCCGAAGCCTCGCGTCTGGTCCCCGAGATCCTTGGTGGTGAAGTAAGGGGCGAAAACCCGGTTCAGGTTTTCGCGCGAGATGCCGGCGCCGCGGTCGATGACCTGCAGGCGCATCCACGGGGGGCGTCCGGGCACGCGGGGAAGTTGAACGGCGCGCACGACGATCAAGGAGCCGGGAGGGGACGCGTCGACGGCGTTGAAGACGAGGTTGGAGAGCAGGCGCTGGAGCAGAATGCTGTCCGCGTAAAAATCGAAGGGCACCGGGAGATCGCACACCAGGCTCATGTTGCGCTTGGCCAGTTGATGCTGGCAGACGGAGAGCAGGCTGGCGAAGAGCTCCCGGGCCGAGAGCGGGCCAATCTTGGGCGTCAGGGTGTTCGAAAAAAACACGGCCTCGCGGATATAGGCGCGAATCGTCTCCATGTTCCTCGTCGCGATTTCGAGAAACTCCTCCTCATCGGGGTCGCCCTTCACCTTGGCTTTGACCAGCTGCAAGCAGGTGTGGATCGGGGTCAGCAGGTTGTTCAAATCATGGGCCAGTCCGCGGGACATCACCGCAAGCGACTCCAGTTGCTCGGTCAGTTCGACACGTTTCTTGAGGCGGATCTGGTCGAGCACCAGGCTCAGGCTTTTGGCGAGGGTGACGAGCAGTTCCAGATCGTGGGACGTGTAGGTGGTTTCAGACTGTTTTTTGCCCAGCAGCAGGAAACCAAACGGCTCCTGGTTTGAATAAAGAGGCAGGCATAACTCGGGTTGCAATTTGGTCAGCAGGGAGAGCGCCTCCTTTTCCTGGTGGGTGGTGGGGTTGAACGGCCGGTGAAGGCGGAAGTCCACGGACTCGACGGGGTTGGTCCGGAAAAACTCCATCATCGGCGCGCACAGGTTGATATCCATCGGGGTGGCGGAGGCGGGGTTCTCCCGCTGCACGACCAGCTGGTTGGTTTGCGGGTCGAGGACGGCCACATGAAGGGAGCTGATTCGCATCGTCTTCAGCAACAGGCCCTCCACGTCATCAAGCAGGCGGCTGGCGTCGGTGTAGAAATGAATGGATTCCGTGAACCCGCTGATTTGCTCCTGATATTCGAAGCGATCGCCCAGGATGCGTCGTTCAAGCGCCTCCGCCCCTCCGCCCAGGAGCTTTGGGAAGAACAGGGAGCTGATGCAGCCGCTGATCACCATCGCGACGAGGCAGGAGGCAAAGGAGAACAGGGTGAAGCTTCCGGGTATGACCAGTGCGGAAATAAACATCAGGCCGAACCCGATGGCGGAGAAAAACAGCAGCCGGACCAGCATGGCGGCGAGCCGTCCCAGCGCGAAGCGGATGTCGAGCAACTGGTTTTGGAGCACGCTGTAGGACACGACGACGGGGAACATGAACGCCGCCAGCGTTCCTAATGGATACACCACCACCGACGTGCCCGGATAATGGTAGAAACCCAGGACCGGCAGAAGGTCGTGGGCGCCGAGAATCATCAGCAATGCGAGCGCTGAAATCATCGCGGATACGCGCCGGCGATGCAGGACGCCGAGGCTCCGGCGCCGCTTGAACATCAACCACACGCTGAGCGAGCCCAGGATCGTGACCATGTTCGACAGCACCCAGTAGAGCGGCCCGGCGATGGCGTAATAAACGACGTCCACCCGGCGGATGCCCGAGATGAAGTAGTCGGTGAAATTGGAGAAGGCCAGCAGGACGCTGATTGCGTAGGCCCAGGGCAGCACCCGGTTCATCCGTATCCCCGTCACCAATACAGCGAGGTGGGTGTAAAGGACGGGCAGGAAGATCACCCCGAAGTGAAGCATCCGCGCGATGGCCAGGGCGGTGGTCTCGTCCTGCACGCGGAACAGCGAAAAGGCGCCCAGTGTCCAGATCGTCAGGGACAGGCCCCAGTAGCAGAAGATGCGGTTGGTGAGGGATCGAAAGTCGCGGCTGACCACGAAGAGGGACAGCAGCAGATTGCCGATGCCCGCCACCAGTGGTGCTAGCTGGAAAAAGTCCATCAACCGTTGAACGCTCTGAAGATCAGGCAGGAGTTTTTCCCGCCGAAACCTGCGTTTAGATTGATGGCGGTTTTTACGGGAAAATGGCGTGCGGTGCCGGGAACGTAGTCGAGGTCGCAGCCGTCCTCGGGGTCGGTGAGATTGATCGTCGGGGGAATGACCTTGCGATCGATGGACAGGACGCAAATGGCCGCCTCCAGCGCGGCGGCGGCGCCGGCCAGATGGCCGGTGACCGGCTTGGTTCCGCTCACCTGCACCCGCTTGGCGTGGTCCTTGAAAATCTGCTTGATGACGCGGGTTTCATTGAGGTCGTTGGTCTGCGTGGCGGTCGCGTGGGCGTTGATGTAGTCGACCTCGGAGGGAAGCAGGCGCGCGCGGTAAAACGCCTTTTCCATCGCCTGCCGGATGCCGATGCCCTCCGGGTGTTGCGCGACCGAGTGATAGGCCTCCGAACTGCTTCCGTGGCTGAGCACCTCGGCATAGATGCGGGCATTGCGGGCGAGCGCGTGGGACAGTTCCTCCAAAACGAGAAAGGCGGCGCCTTCACCCAGCAGAAAGCCGTCGCGCTGGCGGTCGAAGGGACGCATGGACGTCGCGGGCGCCTCGTTGCGTTTGGTGAGTGATTTCGAGGCGCAAAACGTGCCGACGTAGGCATCCACGATCGGCGCCTCGGTGGCCCCGGCCACCATGATGTCGGCATCGTCGTTGCGGATGGCGTTGAGCGCGTAGCCGATGGCGTCGTTGCCGGAAGAGCAGGCGGTGCAAATGGTGAGGGCCTGGCAGGGGACGCCCAGGTCGAGCGCGATTTCCGAACTGCCGCCGCCGCAGTAGGCGTTCATCAGGGAAAACGTGTTCAGTCCCTTGACTCCCTTGGCGATGAAGGAGCGATGGCTGTCGAAGGTATGCTGCATGCCCGACACGGAGGTGCCCTCGACGATGCCCATGCGCCCGGGGTTGATGTTGGCCAGATCCACGCCGCAATCCTTCATCGCCTCCCGGGCCGCGATGATTCCGAATTGCAGGGAGCGATCGAGCCGGCGCGCCTTTTTGAAATCGATGTAGTCCTCGGCGACGTAGTTGTGCAGCTGGCAGGCGATCCTTGTCGGGAAGCTGCTGCAATCAAAGTGGGTGATCGGTCCCGCGGCGCTGCGACCGGCGCAGAGGCTCTCCCAAAACGTGTCCACGGTGAGACCGTTGGGCGCGAGCAGGCCGATACCGGTTACAACGACTCTGCGGTCTGGATAATCCATGGGGGAGGGAATCAGCAGGTGGGGCCGCGCCAGGGGAGAACGGCGGGAGTGGTCTTGCGAAAACGCAGGTAGTCGTCGCCGAACTGGACGATCATCGCGCGTTCCTCCAGGCGAATGCGGGCGACCAGGCTGGGGACAAAGAAGAACACGAAGACGATCCACGTGTAGACGGAGTTCATGAACAACATCGCGCCGACCAGCTCCAGGATGGCCGCGAGATAGATCGGGTGCCGCACCCAGCGGAAGGGGCCGCTGCGGACCAGCTCGTGTTCGCGGCGGATCTCGATGTGGACGCTCCACATGCGACCGAGCGCGCGCACGGCGGCGGCGCGCACGACGAAGGAGAGACCGGCGACGATCAGGCCGGCGATGAAGTTGACCGTGTGGAACCCGGTGTCCCGCACCAGATATTCGACGAGGGCGAGCGTGACCACCAAGGTGCCGCTGATGAGCAACGCGAGAAAGGTGGCGCGTTCGTTGACCTGACCCGTGACGACGTTGCGTTTGACGAAGAACTCCCGGATGCGGGCTGCGTAGAGCGCAATCGCGCAAAAAACCGGTAAAAGATCCAAGGTGGATTGCATGGACATAAGGTCAGCTTGAAAGCGAGCCCGTCGAAGAATTGCGAACTCTATCCTCCGGCGGATTCCAATTTTTGACCTTTAATTAACGCGGTCGAATTGCAGCCGCGTCCGTCGGGTCGCGCTCCGGCTTCGGCATCCGTGTGCGGATCGTAATGAGCACGTGGCATGGCGCTAATAATTGAACGTGCAATCATCCGTCACATCGCCAGTCGGAGCGCCGCCGGTGCGATGCCGCGCAGCCGGGTTGCACTCCTCGCTCTTGTGAACGAAAGCGGCGGCGCCCGGATGCGCCGGACGTTTCGCGTGACTTCGTTTCCGCAGTAGAAAGAGGGGTGATTTCAGGTAGTGTTCAGTCCCTACTTTTTCTTTCCGGATACACTACGGGAGGGCGCGTCCTTGTTTCGCGCTTTGCCTGGCGAGGCCGGGGAGGTGGATGGGGTGACGCGCCCGCTCGCCGGTGGTGACCGGCGGTTCGCCCTACCATCGAACGGGTGGCCCGCGCCCCGCGTTGGAGACCATCAGAGCGCGTGGGCGACCCAGCGGACGCCTTGCATCGTGAGGGTGTGCGCGGCGGGGAATTGCGTGAACTCGGACGGCGCGTGACCGAGCGAATGATAGAACACGCGGCCTTTGCCCCAGTGTTTTGTCCATGCGATGGGCATGGTGCCGGTGCGGCCTTCATGCGTGTAAGCGCTGTCGGCAAGCACGTGCACGCCGGGGTCGACCAACATGTAATACTGTTCGGATTTATAAGCGAAGGAGGCGGGCAGGCCGGCGGTGATCGGATGGGCCTGATCCGTGACACGGACCGTGTAATCGCCGACATGCGGATGTCCGACGAAATGTCCGCCGACCATCCATTCGTAGTCGGTGTTGCCGCGGAAGGCGTCGCCCATGCCACCGTGGATGCCGGCGAGGCCGACGCCCGAGCGCACGGCTTCGAGGAGACCCTTGGTTTGTTCCGGTGTGAGGGCGCCCATCGTCCAGCACGGGAAAATGACGTCGTAGGTTTTGAGTTCGTCGGCCTCGGCGAGGTGTTCGAGCGATTCCTCGATACGGGTTTCAAAGCCGCTGGCTTGAAGTTCGCCGGAGAAAATCCGGACGATGTCGAGCGGGGCGTGGCCGGACCAGCCGCCGGCGAGGAAGAGAGCGCGTTTGGACTTCATGAATGCGGGGGAAGGGGAGACCGACTATAACCGACTCGCTTTTTGATACGAATGGACAGGCTGTTCAACCACATGGATTTTTTGGTCAAGCATTGGGGCGGCTACCTCCGGCACTTTCCGTCGAATCTGCCGGTGACGACGGTCAACTACATCGATAAGAAAAACCGGTGGGACCGAAAGCGGTTCGAGGTGTGTGCATTTTCGCTGATCCTGCGCGGACGGGGATCATTTCACCGGATGGGCCGGATGTGGACGGTGAAAGCGCCGTGTGTGATCACGCAGTGGCCGGGGGAATACCTCGAATATGGTCCGGCCGAGGGTGAGTCGTGGGACGAATGTTACATTGTCTATGATCCGGCGCTGATGCCCCGGCTCCATGCCTGCAAGCTGGTGGATCAGGCGAAACCGGTGTGGCCGATTCATGATATCGACGCGGTGTGGACGCAGCTTGATGAATTGGTGCGCCTGTCCAACTCGCCGCAAACGGACGGCGTGGCTGACCGGGTGGACCGCGTCTGCGAGCGGCTGGTGTTGGAAACATGGATGACGTCGTCGTTGGTTTCGACGGAGATGTCGGTGTTGCAAACGGTGCTGGCCAACCTGCGCAAGAACCCGGGACAGGATGTGGACTTCGACGCGCTGGCGGCGCGCCACGGGTTGTCGCCTTCGACGTTCCGGCGGCGCTGGCTGGAAGCGGTGGGCAAGCCGCCCGCGCGTTATTTGCAGGAGTTGCGCATGCGCGAGGCGTGTCGGTTGCTGGTCGAGACGAACCGGCCGATTCACGAGATCGCCGGCGTGGTGGGCTTTGTCGACGAACTGTATTTCTCGCGACGCTTCCGGCAGGAACTGCGACAGGCGCCGCGTGATTATCGCAAGGCGTATCAGATCGGGCGCGGACGACGGTGAGTGAGGCCTGCTGGCGGAGTGGTTGCCTACAGAATAATGAAGGAGCGCGATCGCCAGGAGGAGATCAGGCGGAATTAAACGCAAAGACGCGAAGGCGCTAAGAGTGATCCATTCAGTCAAGGTGGAACGCATTGTCCCCAACGCATTGCGGCGCAGCCGTTCCGGAGAAGCGCGTTAGGAGCAACGCGCTCCACCCTCCCGGATCTCATTTGAGAGGAGTGTCTGTCTGACTGCATGAACACGGCTAAGACGGAGCGATCCACGGTTCAGAGTAAGCCTGCGGTTTAAGTTCAGCTGCAGGCTCGGAACTTAGCGCCTTGGCGTCTTTGCGTTTAAGATCGGGTGAACACATCAGCCGCGGCGGGCGGCTTCGATTTTGGCGATGTCGATTTTGCCCATCTCCATCATCGCTTCGAAGGCGCGTTTGGCTTCCGCACCTCCTGCGGCCATGGCCTCGGTGAGGGTGCGCGGGGTGATCTGCCAGTTGAGGCCCCACTTGTCTTTGCACCAGCCGCAGGCGCTTTCCTGTCCGCCGTTGCCGACGATGGCGTTCCAATAGCGGTCGGTTTCCTCCTGGGTGTCCGTCGCGATTTGGAAGGAGAAGGCTTCGCTGTGCGGGAAGATGGGCCCGCCGTTGAGGCCGATGCAGGGAATGCCGAGCACGGTGAATTCGACGGTGAGGACGTCACCCGCCTTGCCCGAGGGATAGTCGCTCGGGGCCTTGTGCACGCCGGTCACTTTGCTGTCGGGAAAGGTCGCCGCGTAAAACCGCGCGGCCGCTTCGGCGTCTTTGTCGAACCAGAGGCAGATTGTGTTTTTGGGAATGGGTTTGTTCATCGGAATACAACGAACGAGACAGGCGATCTCGGACAGGGTTCGCGCGGGGTTTTAACCACTGATGACGGAGGGGAACTTTAAAGTAGCGAGTAGCGGGTAGTGAGTAACGAGTAGATGGATGGCTTGAGCCAAGTTCGTAGGGACTTCAGTCGGCATTAAAAACGTTCAAGTAAACCGAGCGCAGACTTAAGTCGGGAGAGCATCGGCTTAAGGCGGAGCTGCCGGGACTGAAGTCCGGAGAGGAAAGACTTGAGCCCATTTAACAGGGACTTGAGGCGGTATTAAAAACGTTCAAGGGAATGGAGGAGCGGCTTAAGTCGGGGGAGCGTTTGCTTAAGGAGAAGTCCCCGGCACTTGAGTGCGGAGAGCAAGCACTTGAATGATTTTAATGGGGACTTAAGCCGGTATGAACTGGGTTCAAGTCAATGGAGGGTTGGATTCAACTCATCTTGTTCGGGCTCCGGCGGCGGTCGCCGCGCTCAAGACCGCGCGCGACGAGTATCTGGCCGTGCAGACCGCGCAATCGGGCGACCAGTCGGGCGCGACCACGAGCCGCAGTCAGTTGGAGGCAAAGGTGAAGGAAGTGACCGAGAAACGCCGCCAGCTCCAATACGCCGCCGACGCCACCTGGCCGGCGACGAAGAAGGTCAACGCGGGCGTGCGCACGGAGTTCAAGATCCCGCCCAACCGCGCGCTTAAGTAAGCGGGAATCCGAATAAAATCACGCCCGTGGGTGCAGGTAGGTTAAGCCTGCCAGTGCTCACGGGCGTTTTTGTGAATGGGTGAATGGCGGATGCCGCCGTGGACCGAACCTTCGTTCCTGATGAAATCTCTGCTTCCTTATCCAAAATCCATCGCACTGCTTCCTATCGGATCGCTAAAGGCCAAATGCTTGATCTAGTGGCGCCTGTGCATCCCCAGCACGTCTAACCCCTTCTGCTGATCCGCATGCAAATTCGTCAACTCACAGTCGCAAACTTTAGAGGAATCGCCTCCCTGAATTGGAAGCCAGGTCTTTCATTTTGCTGCCTAATTGGAGCGGGGGATTCGGGCAAATCCACTGTTCTTGATGCCGTTGAAGCTGCGTTGTCATCACGTTGGTTTTCTTTCACCGAGCCTGACTTCCTTGGCTGCGATACCACTAACTCCATCGTTATCGAGGTTACTATAGGTGAGCTCTCGAAAGCTTTGAAGTCCGATGAGCGCATGGGTCTTTATGTTCGTGGATGGACGGTAGCGGGCGAATTGCGCGATGAACCCGAAGATAACGACGAACCAGTGCTCACTGTCCGGCTCACCGTTGACGCCACGATGGAGCCAGTTTGGGAGTTGGTGTGCGACCGAGTGGACGATCCACGCACTATGTCGAACCGAGATCGCGCCCTCTTTGGTCTTGTGCGGTTGGCAGGTGAGGATGCACGACACCTAGCGTGGGGCCAAGGCTCTGTCCTCTCTCGACTGACCGGCGACAACACGGAGGCAACCGCGCGACTTGCCGAAGCCTATCGAGCCGCTCGGGCAAGCGCCAAACTCGACGAGATTGAATCATTGTCTAATGCCGCCGATCTTGCAGAGGGTTACGCAAAGGGACTGGGAGCATATGTTGAAGGTGCTTACGAGCCGGGTTTGGAGCTTGGCCGCTCGGGACTGTCTTCGGGCTCTATTGCTTTGCATGACAATGGCGTGCCGTTGCGACTGGCCGGTTTAGGCACACGTAGACTCGCGACACTGGCTATTCAAAAATCGGCCATTGCTGAGGGCGCGATCGTGTTGGTCGATGAAATTGAGCATGGGCTGGAACCTCATCGTATCATCGGTGCAATCGCGCAGCTCAAAGCTGGTCAGAATCAAGCAGCCGCAGAGCAAAAGCCGGTAGGGCAAATCCTGATGACTACGCATTCGGATGTCGCACTTGGTGAAGCTGGTGCCGATTGCCTTCATGTGGTCAAAGTCATCCGCCCAAGCCGCGAGATGACTATCGCACGTCCCGCCTCAATCGAGGAAATACGCGTTTTGATGCGCTTTACCCCTCGAGCGTTGTTTGCCCGTCGTATACTTGTGACCGAGGGCAACACTGAAGTCGGTATGCTGCTGGGCCTACGAGAGAATTGGCCGCCCCGGCATGGTAACAAACCCATTGAGCAATTGGGGGTGGCGATCGCTGACGGCAACGGCGCGCAGGCGTGTGCCATGGCGCTGACTCTGTCCGGTCTAGGATATTTAACGGCTATATATCGCGATTCCGACGACGCACTTTCAGTCGAAAATCTGGCGGCACTTCTTGCAGCTGGCATTCCGGTTTTTGAATACGGAGGAGGGCTCAATATCGAACAAGCCATCTTCTCGATCGCTTCTGATGAGCTTGTTCAAGAATTGCTGGTGTATGCGCGGGCTGAACGCGGCGTTGAAGCCATCGACAACAATCTCGCCATCAAGATACCCGACCTGACTATCGATAATATCCAAGGCGATTTCATCGCTTGGGAGATACTAGGCGCGTTAAATGGTCAGCAACTTCGCGAGGCCATTGCGGAGTTGGCGGTTCGCAAAAAGTGGTTCAAAGACCAGCGTATTGGCCGAGGTCTGGCTCCGTTTGTGTGGCGCATCGTTACCGCTACTCCTACGTCACCTCTTGCCACCGCACTCAACCAAGCCGAGCAATGGCTTTATGCCTGAAGCCGCAGACCTTTTTGCTCTGGGCAATGCAGCCGTTGTGGCTCCAGCGGGTCACGGAAAAACCGAGATCATTGCTAAAGTTGCTGCGCTAGGACACCGAGCATTGATCCTGACACACACGCATGCGGGCGTTCACGCCATTCGTGCGCGGCTAAAGCGTTTGGGCGTGCCTCATGCGCGGGCCTCCGTCGACACCATTGCCGGGTGGTCCATGCGATACGCGCATGCTTTTCCGGGTGTTGCCCAACCCCCTAAAGGCACGCCGCAAGGTGCGCAGTGGGATCAGCTTTATCGAGGCGCAACGCTGGCGCTCGGAGTCAAAGCAGTCCGAGAAGTAGTTGCTGCTTCTTATGACCGTATCCTGATCGATGAGTATCAAGATTGCGGGGGGCTTCAACACGAGCTTGCCGTCGCGCTCTCTGCTATCGTGCCGACATTGATTTTCGGTGACTCGATGCAAGGGATCTTTGAATTTGCTGGAGCAACATTAAGTTGGGACCACCAAATCCACGTCCGCTTCCCATTTGCTGGAACGCTTGCGACACCGCATCGCTGGGCAGGCAAGAATCCCGGACTCGGGCAATGGGTTGCGGAAACGCGCGAAAAGCTCATGCGAGGCGAAGACATCGATCTGGTTGATCCAAGAATTACCTATCGCGAATCAACTAATGCCTTCGACATGGAAACCTTGTTTGAAGGCATTGACGGCAAAGAGGGCAGTTTCGCGGCCATACATTGCCACAAAAGTATCTGCTATAGCCTAGCAAAGGCGGCCCGCGGGGGATACCAAGCTATTGAGGAAATCGCAGCCAACCGGCTTCGCGAGTTTGCTACAACTTGGGACCAAGCGACTGACGCCCAAGGCAGATTCGATACGATTACCAAGCTGGTCGACGACTGCTTCCACAAAAAAAAGTTTGTCGAAGGTGAAGCTATCGATCCTGAAGACGCGTCTATCGTGGCAGCACTTCGAAAATTAATACCCGGTCTTTCCATTGGAAACGGTGCCGAAGCCGCCGTTCATTTTATTGCAATGTCTCGCAAGCGTCCAAACTGGAAATTATTTCGTAGCGAGTTATGGCGAGACGTGGAGCGTGCAGCAATTGAGGTTGCTGCAGGGCGTGCGGAAAACATGGAAATTGCAGCCGGCAGCGTGAGACAGCGGGTCAGCAACTCAGGTCGCAAGCTTCCCAAGCGGACCGTGTCTACGCCGCTTCTGTTAAAGGGACTGGAATTCGACCATGTAGTCATTCCAGACGCGACCCACTTCGCCAATGAACGGCTAGCCCAAGCCAAACTGTTTTATGTAGCGATCTCGCGCGCCACTCGATCGCTTACGATATCGTCTTCTCAGCGTATCCTACGGTTTCCCATCCCCAACGCATAAGTGATCGCGATTAAAAAGGCGGCCAACTTTTCCAGAAGAGAGGAAAAGATGCGTTATATGTATGGCTGTGCGCGTAATGATAAGCGACTTTGTAGCCATGACTTGATGCCGATTTTCGAGCAATTAAATCTTGTAACGAGCTGCTAATATGCCCCGGCAGGATATCGCGATACGCCAAATGAGGATCGGCATCACAGCGTCCACAAGTATCAAGGAAGGAGGCCGCAGAGCGAAGCTCACTCGCGATATAATCGTAGCCGGCGCTATGCTCGGAGATATGACTGAGAATATACTCACGGGCTTCGTTGAATCTTTTTTCCCCCACGGCTAGGCGCTCCGCCCACTTATCGAGCTCTTTTACTCCCGCTTCATTGACTGCAATCTCACGCGAAAAGGTTTCCGGAGAACTGGGTCTTGCAGAAATGGCCAAGGCTGAAGACACCCAGACAGGAATATCCTCATACAAATTGCTCCACGTCTGCCTGCCCAGCGAGTCAAAGATCAAATTGGAAGCAGCAGCGAGATGGGCCGTGAGTGCTTCGCTTCGATATCCGTCGGTGGGCACCGGATTAACAGGCATCTCTACGCGTATCCAGATTCCAAACTCCTGTTTGCGCCACTTCAGGATAGCCGGGCAGAATAAATGAATCCTTCCATATTGGTGCCAGCTATAGACAGGCACGTCCTTTGTTATCCAGCGCTTGCCGCGCCGCACACGTTCTGTGTGAAAAGTTTCAAAGCGTTTTTGTGTAGATTCATCAGTCCGTAGCTCAACCACGACTTTTGCACTCACAGATTGCTCGCCAGATTTAGCTGTGGACTCACTCATTGGATTTCAAGGGGCATATGAGCTGGTTTTACTACAGTAGGCTGAGCTGGGCGTCGTCGGAGTCGGCGACGGTGATTTTTTTCTTGGGTTTGGCTTTGGGGGCGCTCGTGGCGGTCGCGGGGAGTTCGACGCTGGTGTCGTCGGATTCGAGTTTTTGCAGGATTACTTTGGCGCGGTCGATCACGGTGATGGGCAGGCCGGCTAGGCGGGCCACTTGAATGCCGTAGCTGCGGTCGGCGGCGCCGGGGATCACGCGGCGGACGAAGACGATTTCGTCGTTCCACTCTTTCACCGCCACGGAAAAATTGCGGAGGCGGGCGAGGTGTTTTTCGAGTTGGGTCAGCTCTTGGTAATGCGTCGCGAAGAGCGTGCGGGGGCCGCGTTCGGTGTCGCGGTGCAGGTGCTCGACCACCGCCCAGGCGATGGAGAGGCCGTCGTAGGTCGAGGTGCCGCGGCCGATCTCGTCCAGGATGATGAGGGAGCGGTCGGTGGCGTTGTTGAGGATGTTGGCGGTTTCGTTCATCTCGACCATGAAGGTCGAGTTGCCGCGGGCGAGGTCGTCGCTGGCGCCGACGCGGGAGAAGATGCGGTCCACGAGGCCGACGCGGCAGGTCTTGGCGGGGGTCCAGCAGCCGACTTGGGCGAGGAGGGTGATGAGCGCGACCTGGCGGATGTAGGTCGATTTACCGGCCATGTTGGGGCCGGTGATGAGCGCGAGTTGGGCGTCGGTCGAGGAGAGGAGGGTGTCGTTGGGGACGAAGCTCGTGGTGCCGCGGCCAGCGGCGACGGCGGGATCTTTGAGCATCTGCTCCACGACGGGGTGGCGGCCTTCGATGATTTCGAGGGTGTCGCCTTCGTCGAGGGCGGGTTGGCAGTAGTCCCACTCGCGGGCGAGGACGGACCAGCCGGCGAGGACGTCGAGTTCGGCGAGGGTGTCGGCGGTTTTGGAGAGGGCGATGGATTCGTCGAGGACGGCGGCGACGAGGGCGGCGAAGAGGGCTTGCTCGCGGGCGAGGGCGTTTTCCTCGGCGTGGAAGATTTCCTTTTCCTTGGTGCGGAGATCTTCGGTGACGTAGCGCTCGCCGTTCACGGTGGTCTGGCGGCGGATGTAGTCGGGCGGGACGAGGTGGAGGTTGGCCTTGGTGATCTCGATGTAGTAGCCGAAATTGTTCGTGAATTTGATCTTCAGGCTGCGGATGCCGGTGCGCTCCTGTTCGCCGCGTTCGAGGTCGGAGAGCCAGGTTTTGTTGTCGGTCGTGAGCGAGCGGAGGCGGTCGAGCTCGGGGCAGTGGCCGGCGCGGATGTAGTTGCCGTCGGCGAGGTCGTTCGGGAGGGCGTCGGCGAGGGCGGAGGAGAGGAGCTGCAGGAGGGAAGGCAGCTCCTCTAGTTGAGAGTTGAGAGATGAGAGTTGAGAGTTCGGACCGAAGGCACTGAGGGTGGCGCGGATCGCGGGGAGCTGGCTGAGGGTGTCGCGGATGCCGCCGAGTTCGCGGGGGTTGCGGAGGCGGTTTTGGAGGCGGCCGAGGATGCGCGGGATGTCGCGGACGTTATCGAGCCATTCGCGGAGTTCGCCGAGGTGCATCGGGTCACCGAGCAGTTCGCCGACGAGGGCGGAGCGGCGCTGGATCTCGGCGAGGTCGAGCGTGGGGGCGGCGAGCCAGCGTTCCAAGAGGCGGGCGCCGGCGGCGGTGCCGGTGCGGTTGATGGCGGAGAGGAGCGAGCCGTCGCGGGTGCCGCGGGAGGATTGGAAGATCTCGAGGTTGCGGAGGGTGGCGGGGTCGAGGAGGAGCGTGCGGGCGCTGCGGTATTCCTGGAGCGAGCGGAGGTTTTCCGGTTTGGCGCAGAGGTTTTCGGTGGCGTAGTGGACGAGCGCGCCGGCGGGGCCGAGGGCGGGGTGGTCGTGGGCGAGGCCGAAGCCTTGGAGGTTGAGGACGCCGAGGGTGGTCGTGACGGTGCGGAGGCCTTCGGCGGTTTCGAAGTGGTAGCCGGGGAGGTCGGTGCAGAGGCGCGGCTCGCAAAAGGCGTGGAGCGCGTGGACGGCGGTCTGGTCGTGCGGGGCGGTTTTCCAGCGCTCGAGGTCGCCTTCGATGACGATCAACTCGGCGGGGTCGAGGGCGGTGAGGACGGGGAGGAGATTTTCGGGGCGGGCGTCAGTGGCGACGCGGAATTCGCCGGTGGAGAGGTCGAGCCAGGCGGCGTGGAGGCCGGCTTTGTCGAGCGTGAGGGCGCAGAGGTAGTGGTTGCGCTGGGCGTCGAGCTGGTTGGCGGCGAGGGTGGTGCCGGGGGAGAGAATGCGGGTGACGGCGCGGCGGACGAGTTTGCCGGCTTTGGCGGGCTCGGCCTGGTCGCAGATGGCGATCTTTTTGCCGGCGGCGAGGAGCTTGGTGATGTAATTGTCGGCCGCGTGGTGGGGGATGCCCGCCATGGGAGTCTCGCCGCGCTTGGTGAGGGTGAGTCCGCAGAGTTTCGACGCGGTGGCGGCGTCATCATGGAACATCTCGTAGAAGTCACCGAGGCGGAAGAGCAGGATGGTGTCCTTGGGGAGTCCGCGCTTCACCTCGAAGTATTG
>JAQSWS010000162.1 GCA_029266495.1 Rariglobus sp.
TGGCGTGGTCGGTCAATCGACCGGCGCTGACATGGTTGCAATGAGTTCAAACGGGCCCCCCGCGGTTGAGCCCGAACGGTGGGGGCGATATCGTTTGGCCGTCTGATACTGGCAGCTCTTTGGTTATTGGATTGTAGGGTGGAATCCTCCGGGCCCACCGCGATTGCGGGACGCTGATGGCGTTCGAATATCGAATCGGAGGCCCGGCGGTCCGTCCCTACCCCAGAGTCCAAATGCAAGGGAACGCGGCTTGGGGCGGGTCGGTGGGCTTGGCGAAGGAAACGAGCACGAGGGTGCTTGAATCGTCATTTTACCTCTGAAAATGAGCACAAAAAAACAGCCGCCCGAAGTCGGGCGGCTGTTGAGTCGCAAAAAAATAACGAGCGCGAACTCGTTACTTCTTCTTCTTGGCGGCAACCTTCTTGACCGCTTTTTTGACGGCGGGCTTCTTGGCGGCGGGTTTCTTTGCAGCGACTTTCTTAACGGTCTTTTTGGCTTTGGCCATGGGATGTTCCTGTATGGATTTTTGGTTCTGGTATGACGCTCAAAGAATGTCTTTGAGCGCTTGGCGCACTATGCGCCGCGCAGCGACAGCATCAGTGAGCGCGCGAGAATTGCAAGTGTCCAGTGAGCTTGACAGCGGGTTTTTGCCGATGCCGGCCGACGCGATTTTTTTGTAGTTAAGAAGTAAATACGATTCGATTTTCTCCTCTGAAAATCGGGTTTGGACGTCGCGAGTTTGGCGTTGGACACGGGTTTTCCGTTCGCATAACGGTGTGATCTTTCATTCTTTTTTTCTCAATGAGCTCCGAATCCATCGCTCCCGCGCGCATCGAAATCTGCCGCTTTCCCGCCGGGAAACGCATCGCCGTCACCACCAGTTTTGATGACGGACACACGTTCGATCGTCGCGTCGTCGATGCGTTCAACGCATGGGGTTTGAAGGGCACGTTTAATTTGAACTCGGGCAAACTCCAGCGCACCGGAAAGCCCGCGATCGAGTCCGGCGACCGCACCTATCTCGACGCGTCGGAGGTCGCTGGGCTTTATCGCGGACATGAAGTCGCGATCCATTCCGTCACGCATCCCTGGCTTGAGCGGCTTGATGGTTCACAGATCGCGACGGAGGTGCTCGATGATCGGAAGGCACTCGAGGATCTTGTCGGATATCCGGTGCGCGGCATGGCTTATCCTTACGGCAGCTTCGGTCCGAAGGTGATCGAAACGCTGCGAGGACTGGGAATCGTTTACAGCCGCACCTGCGAAAATCTTCCCAACTGTTTTCCCCCCGCGGAGCCTCTGGCTTGGGCGACGACCGCGCATCAATACGCTTCAAATCCATCCGTTCCCGAACGATTTGCGCAGCTTCATGCGACCCGGCACTACTCGGGGGTATTCTACGTTTGGGGACACGCCTTCGAGTTTCACGACAAGAAGGATTGGGCCGGAATCGAGCGCATCTACAAGCCGCTCTCGGGGCATGCGGACGTGTGGTATTGCACCAACATCGAGCTGTTCGATTACGAGGAGGCGCGTCGTCGTGTGCAGATCGCGGCGAACCGGAAGACCGCGTTTAATCCGAGCGCGCTGCCTGTCACGCTCCACGTCGATGGCAAGCTCCTCGACTTGCCCGCGGGTAAGTTGGTGGCGTTGGTGTGAGCGGCAGATCGATTCGAACGGGCGGCGAATCGGCCATCTGTTGGCAACGGCTTCGTCGAGCCATTTGCGAAAAGCGGTGGTGCGCTCGCCGTACGGGATTCGGGGAAACTTTTTACTGCGAAGCCGATGATGAATGGTTCAGTTGATGAGATGTCAGTTCCTGTGCTTTACGAGTCCCACTCTCATACGCCGCTATGCCGGCATGCGGTGGGAGAACCCGAAGAATATGCCGCGATGGCGGAGTTGCGTGGCTTGAAGGGCATCATCTTCACCTGTCATGCGCCGTTGCCGGGCGGGTTTGCGGCGGAGGTTCGCATGACGCCGGAGCAATTTGACGACTATGTGGCGATGGTGGCGCGGGCGCGCGAGGCGTTCGCGGGACGCGTGGACGTGAGGCTTGGCTTGGAGAGCGACTATTATCCCGGGGTCGAGCCGTGGTTGAGGGAGCTGCATGCCCGCGTGCCGTTGCACCATGTGCTCGGATCGGTGCATTACCAGATGAGAGACTATCGGGCGTTGTTTCACCGCGGGGATCTGGCGGCATACCAAGAGCTTTATTACGAGCATCTGGCGCTTTCGGCGGAGAGCGGGCTGTTCGATACGCTGGCGCATCCGGACCTGATCAAGAACGAGGCACCGGACCAATGGGATTTCGAAAAGGTGCGTCCGTGGATCGTGCGGGCGCTTGACCGGGTCGCGGCCACCGGGGTTGCAATGGAGCTGAACACCAGCGGAGTGCTCAAGGCCATGCCCGAGATGAACCCGTCGCCTTCACAGTTGAGGCTTATGTGCGAGCGGGGGATCCCGGTGGTGTTGGGAGCGGACGCACATACACCGCTTCGTGTGGCCGATGGCTATGCCGAGGCTTTGCGACTGTTGCAGTCGGTCGGTTACACCGAGGTGAGTTACTTTTTGGAACGCACACGTCGCTCCGTGCCGATTGCGGAGGCTCTGGCCTCGTTGCGCTAGTGCCTCGACGGTTATGGAACTCTGGAGCCCTCGGGCGAGGGCTTCGAAGCGCCTGTCGGGCCGGAGTCGCGACCTCTTAATTCCCTCCAGGCGCGACCGAGGGCGGCATGAAGAAGGTCGACCCGGAGCGGCTTGCTGAGGAAGTCGTTCATGCCCGCGCGGAGGGCGTTAAGGCGATCCTCTTCAAAGGCGCCGGCAGTGAGGGCGATGATCCAAGGCGTGGATTGGAACGCCAGCTGGGCGCGGATGCGCCGGGTGGCTTCGAGCCCGTCCATGCCGGGCATCTGCACGTCCATGAGAATGACATCGAAGGTGCGGCGTTGGAGCGCATCGAGGGTTTCGGCGCCGTCCGAGACGATTTCCACGTCATAACCCAGACGTCGCAACGTGAGCTGCGCGACGCGTTGGTTCACGGTGTTGTCCTCGGCCATGAGAATCGACAACGGCATGGTGTCGCCAGGGCGATCAAGCCCGGCGGGGTCTTGCGATGGGGCAGGGGTGTTTGGGGTCACAAGCGATGCCATCAATTGATGGAAGCGGGGTGCAGTGATGTCGGAGAGGGTGCCGACACGGTTCATTAAAAGCAATGGCAAGGACTTATGTCCGCGGGTTTGGAGCTGGCGCGCCAACTCCATTCCCCCTGTTCCGGGAATCTTCGGGTCGGCGACGATCAGGTCGCAGGTTCCTTCCTTTGTCAGTCGCTCCAGTGCGGATGCCACATCGGATGCGAAGGACATTGAGACGGCGGCCTGGCGGGCATGTCGTTCGACCTGACTGCGGAGTGGTTCGTCGGCGATGACCAGGATGCGGCGGCCGGCGAGGCGCGCCAGACAGGTAGAGTGACTGTCGAGTGCGGTGTCGATGACGGTACGCGCCCGGATGCTGACATGAAACGTGGAGCCCCGCCCGGCTTCGCTGTCGACCGAGATGGTGCCGCCCATGAGTTCGGCCAGCCGGCGACTGATGGCGAGGCCGAGGCCGGTTCCTCCGTAGGTGCGGGTGATCGAGGCGTCGGCTTGGGAAAAATGTTCGAAGAGACGACATTGCTTGTCCTTCGGAATACCGATGCCGGTGTCGGTGAC
>JAQSWS010000017.1:0-12588 GCA_029266495.1 Rariglobus sp.
TCATCGCCCGGCTCTTCCTCAACAAAATCGACGGCAGTCCATCCGTGGTTCGTCTCCGCGGAACACATTTTACCATCGAGCGAACCGCCCCCGGACTCCTCCACACCGACGGAGAACCCCATCAGGCGGACGCACTCCTCGAAGTCACCGTCCGCCCGGCCAGCCTGCGCATCATGACTCCAGCGATCGGCTGATGCGCTGGCAAAATCAGCGCCGGTCGCGCAGTCTCCACACCCCGGCAAGCAGGCTGCCAACCAGGGATTGCATCACGCTTGCGATCGCACCTGGCAACGCCGTCAACGGATCGGCGAAATGCCGCCGCGCCAAGACCACGCCGAGCCCGGAGTTTTGCATGCCCACTTCGATCGAGACCGTGCGCGCCGTGATCACGTCGAAACGGAACAAACGGCTCATCGCATACCCGATCGCAAAACCACCTGCGTGCAGCAAGCTGACCGCCAGTAGCAACACCACCGCTCCCGTTTTCAAGACCGTGGCGTTGGCTCCGACCACGCTGGCCACGATCAACACAATACCCGCGACCGAAACCAATGGCGCCAGCGGCACCACCCGCGCCACGATCCGCGGTGCGACCCGGTTGAACACCACGCCCAGAAGCACCGGTGCAATCACCACCTTCAAGGTGCTGAGCAACAAACCCGTCGCGTTCACTTCCACCAGCGTGCCAGCCAGCCAACGTGTGAGCAGCGGTGTCATGATCACCGCCGTCAGGGTCGAACAGAGGGTCATCACCACGGAAAGTGCCACATCGGCCCGCGCGAGGTAGGTCACCACGTTGGATGCCGTCCCTCCCGGACAACACCCCACAAGGATCAAGCCCACCGCCAGCGGCGGCTCCAGGCCAAGAACACGGCCAATACCCCATCCCAGCAGCGGCATGATCGTATACTGGGCAAAAAAACCAAAGGTCACCGCCCGTGTCCGCGTGCCCACGCGCCGAAAATCGTCCGTCGTCAACGTCAGCCCCATCCCCAGCATCACCAGCGCCAGCGTCCATTCGATCCACGGTCCCTGAAACCAGGCGAACGCCCCGGGCTCGCCCAGCGCCCAGGCCGCGCCCGCCAGCACCCAGAGGGGATACGCATTGATTACCCATGTCAGGATCATCTTGCCCATCCCGCGCACCGTGAATCCGTCGTCAGCCCGCCGCAATGCAACTCTTCCCGTCCGTGTGGTCCCGCGCATCACCCTAGGGAGAGCAATGACCGCCACCGCGCTTCCCCGGCTCGGCGCCGCCGCTCACGCGTCCGTCTGTAACGATTTCGTGAACGTCGCGAACGCACTTGGCACGCGCGATGCATTGTGTATATTCAAACACGTTCCAATGAACCGGACCTCCAAACATCTTCGCAGCTACGCCGGCACTTCGATTACGAAGGCCGTTGCGCAACGCTGTGCCCAGATGCGTCCGGCCACCTGCCAACATTGGAGCAAATCCCAATTTGGCGCGGGCTCTCAGGCCTAAACCTCCGCTTAGACGGACCGATTTAGACCACCTGATGAAGCCCGGAGGCCGAAAGCCCCAGGAAGCCACTGCGTATACCCACCCGTTCCCGAACCACTTTTCCCATTTCCTTTTTCCCATGAACACGATCATCCACCCGCTGAAGCCCAGTCGCAGCACCCGCAGCCCGGACGCCACGGTTAACACCGTTGCCGCCCGAAAGCCGCACTACGACTGCCAGGAGCAGGACGATGGCCTCAAGGTCATCGTCTACGTTCCTGGCGTGGATGCCGCCGGTGTCGAAATCACCACCCGCGGCCCTGATCTCCTCGTCACCGCCCGCAAGAGCCACTTCGTGCGGGTCAATTTCGGCGCCCTCAACCTTGAAAGCGTCCAGCGCGACTACCAGCTGAGCCTCCGGCTCGGCCGGAACCTCGACTACACCGCCCTTCAGGCCGAAATCCACGAGGGCGTCCTCACGCTCACCATTCCCAAGAAGCAGCCCGCCGCCTTCCCTACACCCGAGGCCCTCTCACGGGTGGCGTGAGTCCGACGTGGCTCTAGCGTGAGCTCAGGGTCCGGGGTCCGATCACCGCTCCAGTCCGGCTCCGGCCGGGCCGGAGCCACCTCCTTCAAGTCCGTCCGCTTTTTTGCGGACGGACTTTGGAGTTTTTCCATTTTTTTCTAAATTCCTGTCGCAAACATGCCGATGTTGGCCTGTATTCATTCCACCCTACCTTACCCCATGATCTCGCAACCCCACGCTCTCCCACCCAAGCCTGCCGTGTCCCTTGAATCCTCCGCGCACTTCGATGTGCTCTGGGGCAAGCCTGTTTTTCGCGCTCCCGATCTTCCCGCACGCGTCAACATACCGGCTGCGATCCCGTTCACCGCTCAACGCGTGACCGAGACCCGTCGCGAGACGAAATAAAATCCGCGCCTTCTTCCGGCCGGACCTCCCGCCCCTCTCCACGCGCCGTGTTTTCACGGCGCGTTTTTTTATTTCTTAAATTCCGTGAAGACCTTTTGCGCGAGGGCGTTGGTCTTCATCAATGCCGGATTTGCACGCACGGCGGCTTCTTGCGCGGCGATGAGTTTGAAGCTCTGCGCAATCACCTGCTTGCAGATGTAGTAGTCGAAATCGCTAATCGCCCTGGCGCTTCCCTTGACTCCCTGCGGCTCGATCTCGTCGAACACCTCCCTGCCCTTCACCGTAAGTCCCGTTGCGGTGATCGATTGTCTTACGATCGGCAAGAGCGCGTCGTTGACGGAGGATCCGATGGCCTTCTGCAAGAACTTCGTGCCTGCATCAGGCCCCCCGGCCAGCACGGTTTTCGCATCCTCAATCTTCACATCCTTGAGGGCGTTTTTAATCAGCTCAAAAGCCTTGGGGGTCACTTTGGCGACAGTATCCGCGAAGGCGCGATTGAACGGCTCGTATACGCCTTCTTTGTTGAGCTTCTTGAGACTTTCCCCGGCTTTTGCCAGTGAAGGCGAAGGTGGCACCTTGATCGAGCCGGGGACGAGCGCCTGGGTGACAATAAAATTCAACCCGGTCTTCAAACCCTCGTTCATTTGAGCGGTGGAAAGCGCCGGTTGCGTTGCCGCCGGTGCGGCGGGAGAAGTCTGGGCAATCGTCGCAAGCGGGGCGAAAACGACAGTCGAAACCAAGAGGAACGGACGAAGGAGGGGTATCATGAGAGTCAAATTGGACCGGCGGCGTTGATTCCGCAAGAACGCTCAGAGCGAGCGTCCGGTCCTGCTTGGTTACACCCATTTCCCAGGTAGGCCGCGAGCTCGCTCGCGCTCCGAATACGCGCCTGCAAGCAGGCTGCCTGCACGACAAAACATTCTTCAGCTTAACAAAGTAAAGCTAGCCCTCCCGCACCAGCCATCGCAACTCCGCGCGCCCACCTTGATCCTGGGCGAGCATCTCCGCCAGCCACGTGGCGGTCGGTGCCAGTTCGCGATCGATTTCCCACGGCGGGTTGATCACCACGAGCCCGCATCCCTTCATTTTCATCGGATGGGCTGGCCCGACCACTGTCAGCTCAAACGAAAAGGTCGGCGGCAGCTGGAGCAATCTGAGGTCCTCGAAAAACGCATCCACCCGCGCCCGCTCGGTCAACGGATACCACACGACAATCGTGGCCGCCGGTGCACGCTTCAACGCATCGCCCACCGCCCGGCTCACCTGCGCAAATTCATCCTTCGCCTCAAACGGAGGGTCGATCAGCACCAGCGCGCGCTTTTCCGGCGGGGGCAACTGTCCGCGCAACCCCGCATAGCCGTCCGCCGACTGGATGCCGACTCCGCTCGAACGTGCAAACTCCGTCCGCAACGCCCCTGCCTCGTCGTGCTGTTTCTCAAACAACGACAGCCGGTCCTGCGGACGCGCCAGCGCCCGCACCAACCGCGGTGATCCCGGATAAAAACGCGGCGTCGCCTCCAGGTTTCCCAGCTTCTGGTCGAACGCCTTCACCTGCGCGACATAGTCCGCGAGAACCTCCGGCAGGCGCGCGCGATTCCACAGGCGGCCGATGCCCTCCGGCCACTCGGGCTTGCGCTCCAGCGTGTCGCCCCGGGCCGCCGACGCGAGGTCGTAGCGCCCGCGCCCGGCATGCGTGTCGACGTAAAGAAATCCGCGCTCCTTGCGTTGCATCGCCCGCACGATGCGCACGAGCACGGCATGCTTCAGCACATCCGCAAAATTACCCGCATGGTAATGGTGGCGGTAGTTCACGAGACGGAAGCCACCGGCACTTTGACCACCGTCTTGCGCACCAGCGCACCGGTCCCGCCGGTGGCAAGCGACGGCTTGTGCGCGTCGACCGGATAAAACACCGCCAGCTCACCCGCGCGCATACGCAGCACGGAACCGTCCGGGTAGGCCTCGAAAAACAAAAGATCCTTTGCCGGCGTGTGGTCCTCCGTCACCTTCAATCGCGACACGTCCGTCACCTCCATCAGCTCCTCGCCGGTCACGATCACCTGCACGTCGATGTAAACCCGGTGGGCCTCCCAGCGCCCTTCGTCCCGGGGCTTGGCAACATAGGCCTGCTCAAGGGCAAATACCCCGTCACCCAGCTCAACGCGTTCGGTTTCCCCTTCGCGGACGGCCTGCAAACGCTGATATGCCGCCGAACCCGGGCGGAGAATTTCCTCCACATAAGCCAGCGTCCGTTGGAACGAAGGGCTGCCGGCGAGTTGCGCACGAACCGTGGCGAGTGAACCGAAGAGTGCCATATGCCGCCGACTCCAACGCGCCCGCCCGCACACTGGCAAGAGCCGAAACCCGCCCCACTCCGAAATCTCCCCGTGGCCCTGAGCGTGAGCTCAGAGAAAGCCGGCCTACCCGCGTATGGGCCGCCCCCGCCTCACTTCCCGTCGGATACAGGCAATTTGAAAATACTATCCGACAAAGCCGGGTTGGGCTCGATGCGATCAATCACCGTTTCGTGCATCCGTTTTCCATTACGCGAAACCACCAGCCGATGCGGCATCATCACCCCGCCCACGGCACGAAAATCACTGTAGTCCGTCCGCACCACGACTTCGCCGCCCCGCCGCCGCCGCACCACGTCGCGCCTCACGATCAGGTAACTTGCCGGATCCAGGTAAACGAATGAGAGCTCCGTGAAATTCTGAGTAACCAGCACCTTCAGCAACTCGCGTCCCTCCAGCTCAACCTCGCCTGCATAATCGAGTGACACCTTCCGGTCTGCGCCCGCCAGCAAGGGATCGTCAAACTCGGCCTCGGTCTTGAATTCCTCCGCCTGCTCGCCTCGCAGCAGCGTGATCTTGCGTGTCTGTGAATCGGCGCGCCAAGGCTCCGCTTTTCCATCCCACACCTGCACGGTGGTGCGCGCGCCAGACGTGATCTCGGTGCGAATCTGGTTGGGCCGGGCCGCCCATAACATGAACTTCAACTCACCATGTTCGAGGCGCGTGACGCCGGTCGCCTTCAACGATTTCAACTCATTCACCCGCGTCCGCCCACCCACCGCCTCGGTGTGAATGCGCGCCAGGTCCTTGGCGAAATCCGCGCGTGCCACGGAGGCAAGTCCGGCCGCCAGCATCAGGAAAATCAAAGTAAAGCGCACCACGCCACCAATCCGACACGGACCGCCTCCGTCCTCAAGCTCGCAACGTCATCCTTTATCTTAGGGCTGCCGCTTGCGGCATGCCTTTCCGCCCGCTCGAACCACGCCACGCCGAGCACGCTCCTTAATGATTGCCGCACAGCCACCCTCCGGTTCCCTCATGCTTCCGATGCCCGATCCGGTCATACGCATCTTTTCCGACCTGCACTACCGCGACGGTCACAGCGGGCTGCACCAGCTCGAAGCGCTGCGCCCGCTGCTCGCGGGCGCGGATCATGTCGTGCTCAACGGCGACACCCTCGACACGCTCACCGCCGCCGCCCTTCCGCACCTCGCGGAGGTCCGCACTTTTTTCGAACAGAACACACCTCGTGTCACCTTTCTCAGCGGCAATCACGACCCCCGCATCTCCACCGACGGAGAACTTTCGCTTCATGATGATCGGATATGGATCACGCATGGCGATGTGCTTTTCGACGAGATTGCCCCGTGGAGCAGTCTGCGCGACGAGATGGTCCGCCGCCTGAAACGCCTCGTCACCGAGGTTCCCCCGACCGGCACCGACGTGGTCGGCGACCGCCTTCGTCGCAACCGTATTGTCTGCGATGGACTGCCCGAACCGCACGACCATCTGGATCGAAGTCTGTTGACCCGCGCCCTCCGCTTCGCCCGGGCGCTCCTCCCGCCGCGGCGGTTGCTCATCATGCTCCGCGCCTGGCGCACCGCTCCCGCCCTCGCCCGTCGGCTTGCCCGCGCCCACCGCCCCCGTGCGCGTCTCGTCCTCCTCGGCCATACGCACTATCCCGGTGTCTGGCGCGATCGCGACGGCCCCGTGATCGTCAACACGGGTTCGTTCTGCGGCCCTTTCGGCGGACTCTTCGTGGAAGTGTGCGGTGATCGCGTCGAAGTCGTGCGGATTGTTCAAAAACAGGGCGAGTTTCATCGTGGCCGCGTCGTCGCCGGGTTTTCGCTGGCCCCTTGAGCGTCCGTGGTTACTCCTTCCCCATGGCAATGGAGTTCGGTTGGTGGGACAAGAGCCCCGAAGAAGGCAAATTTCAGATTCTCGTGCGTATCCACGGCGGCAAAGCCGAGTGGACCCGCCACCAGGGTCACAACACCTCATGGGTGCCTCACACGCCCGACGCGTCCGACTGGGACCGTCTCATCAGCGAGGCCAACCGTCGCGTTCCGCGCCGGCTGATCTCGCCGAAGCAGTTCGAGGACATCGAGTCCCTGCGCACCAAGGCGCTGAGGTAAAGCTGCCGCAATGCACAACCGGCACGTGCTCATCACCGGCGGCTCCAGCGGGATCGGGCTTGCCCTCGCCCGGCAGGCCGCCGCCGCCGGCGCGCGCCTGAGCCTTGTCTCCCGCGATTCCGCCAAACTCGCCGCCGCCGCCGCCACCGTGCGCGTGGAGACACCCGACGCGCCCGGCGTGTTCACCGCCCCCGCTGATGTTTCGGATGAAACCGCCGTGGTCGCCGCGATCCGCGCCGCGGAGGCCGTGCATGGTCCGGTGGATGTCCTCATCGCCTCGGCAGGCGTGGCCCACCCGGGCTATTTCGATGAGCTGCCTTCATCGGTGCACGAGCAAACGATGTCCGTGAACTATTTTGGCACCCTCTACGCAATCCAGGCCGTGGTGCCCGGCATGCGCCAGCGCGGCCAGGGCGCGGTGGTGCTCGTCTCTTCCGGCGCAGGGCTCGTCGGCCTGTTCGGCTATACCGCCTATGCCCCCAGCAAGTTCGCCCTGCGAGGCCTGGCCGAGTCACTGCGCGCCGAGCTCAAACCCGCCGGCATCACCGTGACGATCGTGTATCCGCCGGATACCGACACCCCGCAGCTCGCCGAGGAAAACCTCACCAAGCCCCGGGAAACCAAGGCGCTGACCGCCGCCGGCGGCCTGTGGACGGCGGACGCCGTGGCCCGCGCCACGCTCAAGGGCGTCCGTCGCGGGCGCTTCTCCGTCACGCCCGGTTTTCAACTCACCGCACTCGCGTGGTTGCACAGCCTCATCGCTCCGGTGTTGCGCCGGAGCTTCGACCGCATCGCCGCCCGTGCCCGGCGCTGAGCCGGGTCAGATGACGTCCGCCTGCGCCTCCACCGCCCGTGCGAACACCGCCTGCTGCTCGTCGTTGATGAAGGCGGCGGTGAGCTCGCGCGCCTCGTTGTCCGTGTATTGGCGCGGCGGGGACTTCATGAAGTAACTCGCCGGGCCTTCCAGCGGACCGGCGATACCGCGATCAAGCGCGAGTTTGATGCATCGCACCGCATCAATCACCACCCCGGCCGAATTGGGTGAATCCCAGACTTCTAGCTTCACTTCGCATTTTAACGGCACGTTGCCGAATGTGGTTCCCTCCATGTGAATGTGGCACCACTTGCGATCCTTCAGCCAGGGCACGTAGTCGCTGGGCCCGACATGCACGTCACCGGCCGCCATCGGCTCGCCGAGCTGGCTCGTCACGGCGTTGGTTTTTGAGATTTTTTTCGAGTCGAGCCGCTCGCGTTCAAGCATGTTCAGGAAATCGGTGTTCCCCCCGAAATTGAGCTGGTAGGTTTTATCCAGCCGCACACCGCGTTCGCGAAACAAGTTCACCAGGACGCGATGCGTGATCGTCGCACCGACCTGGGATTTGATATCGTCCCCGATGATCGGCAATCCCTTCTCCAAAAAACGTCCCTGCCAATACGGTTGGGAGGCGATAAAAACCGGGATGCAGTTGACGAGGCCGCAGCCCGCCTCAAGCACCTGCTCGACATACCACTTGGTCGCCATTTCGGAACCCACGGGGAGATACGACACCACCACATCGGTGCGCGTTTCCTTGAGGATGCTGACGATGTCCGCAGTCGGCCCCGGCGCCTTCGTGATTTTCTGGCTCAGGTATTTTCCGAGGCCATCATGGGTCATCCCTCGCTGCACGGGCACGCCAAGCGGCGGCACGGTGGCAAATTGAATCGTGTTGTTCGGCTCCGCCAGGATCGCTTCGGAGAGATCCTTGCCGACCTTGTTGCAATCAATGTCGAAGGCGGCGCTGAACTCAATGTCGCCCACGTGATAACCGCCCAGGTTTACGTTCATGAGCCCGGGCACGCGTTCATCCTCGGACGCGTTGCGATAAAACTGAACGCCTTGGACCAGCGAGGAGGCACAATTGCCCACGCCAATGATGGCGACTCGAACTTTCCGGCGTGAATCATGACGCCCGGCCGCGGGAGCGGCGGTTGAAAAAGCGGATTCGGTGGTGGAAATCATAAAGAAACGGTTCCGATATCAGGGGTCCACGAGCACGCAGACCTCCGGGGTGCTCGCTAGTCTCGCACAGGGTTTGGGCGGGGCCGCATAACGACGCACCATCCGCGCGCAGAAATCGGCGTATTCCGCGATGACCTGCGGGGCGCTCGTATGGTGCGCCTCCACGCCACGGTGCTCGGGCGTGAAGCAAAAGGTGAGGGTCACATCAAATTCGGCGAGCGCCTCCATCTGGCGGTCGAACCACGCCTCCGCATTCGGTCGAAAGCTGTCCGCCCAGCTCAAGCCGGTGCGCAGATGCCGGACACCGAGCGAGCGCATCCATTTGACGGCATTGTCGAGGCGGTGGTCCTCAAAATGGAACCACTGGCAAAGCCCCATCGCCGGCGTGTGCTTTTGAAAATGGTCGAGCGCGGGTTTTGGCGTTCCGTCCTCGCGGATGAGTCCCATGTAAAAGTGCCGGTAATATGACGAGCCCTCGGCTTCGCGGTGCCGGGTGGTGGCGGGCCATTCCTTCGGCGGGTCGTAAAGACTATACCAATGGATGCGGGGCACGCGTCCCACGAGCAGTTCGGCCGTGCGGTTGATGCCAAACACCTGGACTTCGTCCGCACCGAACGTCGACACGCCCACCTCCGTCACCCAGATCGGCAGTGTGGTCACGGCCTGGATCTCCTGCAGCTTGGCCGGCCAGTCGTTGATCATCCAAAGATTCCAATCGAGCGGGAAGCCGTGGACCGCCACCACGTCCAGATTTTCGAGCACGCCAAAATCGGCCATGCGCCGGATGAAACCCGGGTCGATCGGCGAAATGCCTCCGAGCACGCGAAGCAGATGCGGGTTTTCCCTCGCAACCGCGTCAGCGGCGAGTTTCACCATCGCGGCGAATGCGGTCCACTCGGGATCAACCTCAAACGCCCAGTGCGATTTGTTGTTCGGCTCGTTCCAAAACATCACTGCTTCGACCATAAAGAAGATGTCGTATGGTTTATAAAAAATAAGGCGGGATTGCGCTGCTTCCACGCAACCGGACGAGTGTGTCAGGGATGGGAATTCGCGAAAAGCAGGCTCGTTCCCACACCCCGGATGGGGCGGTTTACGGAAGGCCGTCCACCCGTTCCCGGCTTCACCGCGTCTCGGTCTTTTTTTGCTCCAACGTGTCCAGGACCGCCTCCGGCGAAACGTTCTTTTTGAGCTCGTTGAGCTGGGGATCCTTTGACTCCGGTATGTCGAGTTTGTCGGCGATCGCCGTCACCATCGTGATCAACCGCGTGATCTCATGCTCGGCGAGCAGGCTGATGTGCAGGTCGAGATCCGAACGTTTGTCCGCCTGGGCGGCGAGGCGGTTCTGGGTGATCAAAACGAAGGTCGACAGGAAAATCGCCTCGACCGAGGCGGCCATCGCCAGAACCACCAGCGTCGGATCCCATTTGGGCAACGGCCCCCATTTGTTCGCGATGATCCAAAATCCGAATACACCCAGGTGCAAGTAAACGGAAGGCATGCTGCCACTGAAGCGGGTGATGGCATCCGCCATGCGTTCCTGCCGGCTCCTGTTTCGCTCCTCGACCTTGTGACGTTTAAGCAGCGCCGAAATATTGTGGTCCAGAACCGATCCAAGACCCGTGGGAGCCGGATCAATCGGCGACGATGGAACGGGCTCGTTCATACCTCGCGTGCCCGGTGTTCATGCGCGCAAAGCCCGCCCGGTGGCCGAAAGCAGTTCATCGCGATTGACCGCCTGCGTCTTGTCGAAGGTCCGCGACGGCGCGCACAGGTAAATCTCATGGCCCGGGCGCGCGGTGATCTCCAGCCCGGTGGATCTCAACATCGCGGCGACGCAGGCGTGGTTCGGCGCCCACCAGTTTGTGGCATCGCCGGCAAGCGAGTGCTCGATGAAGGCCATCCTTGGCCACCCGGGCTGCAGGAACGCGGCGCGTTCATCTATTTCCAAATCGGCCGGCACGGTCGCAACGGCGTCGCCCGGCATTGTGAGCGTTTGAAACACGAGGAGGCGTCCCACTTTTTCCGCGACGATATCGAGCGCGAGCAGGGGATGGCGCAGGTGGTAGAAAACCCCCATGAACAACACGAGGTCGAAGCGCTCCTGCCAATGCGCGAGGTCGTAGATCTGCCCCTGTCGCAGGGTGATGCGGTCCTCCAGTTTGAATTGAAGCGCGGCCCAGGCCGCCTGTCGCAGGAAATGCGGGTCGACATCGAGACCGGTCACCAGCGCCCCGCGTTTCGCCAGCTCCAGGGAATAAAAACCGGCATTGCAGCCGATATCGAGAACGGTCCAGCCGCTGAGGTCCTCCGGAAGATGGCCGGAGATCTCCCGCCATTTAAAAAGCGGGAAATCGCCGAGCGGATGATCCGGCGCCGTCTGCGTGCCGTCAGGCAGATGCAGGTTGTGAAACCAGGGACCGTAGGCCGCGGCCTCCGCCGCGAGGCCGTCGGCGCTCCTGTCCGACGAGATCATATACCGCGCGTCGTTCATGTTTGCATCGAGAAGGTCTCGCTGGAGACCTCCGGTTGGACCGTGCCCGCGACTTCGAACAGGTAACCTTCCAGCTCGGCCGCCCGATGGGCCGAGGTGTGGTGTGCGAGCACGCGCGCGCGGGCCGCATGACCGATTTTGGCCGCCTCCTCGTCGGTCAACGACCATAACAGGCGCTCGACCTCACGGCCCGTCCGCGCGATGAGAATTTCCACCCCGGGGGTAAAAAACTCGTCCAGCCCGTCCCACGCATCGCTGATGATCGGAGTGCCGCACGCGGCGGCCTCGAACAAACGCACGCTGGGCGAGTAGCCGGCCGCAATCATGTCGGCCCGGGTGAGATTGAGCGTGAAACGCTGCCGGTTGTAGAAGCGCCGGTGCGCGGCGGGCGGGAGATGCTCGATGCGCTCGACGTTGGCCGGCCACTCGATGTCGCCGGGATATTGCGAACCCGCGACGACAAATTTGCGATCCACCAGGCGCGTGGCGGGCTCCAGCATCAGACGATCCAGCCCGGGCTGCCTGTCCATGCTGTAGGTGCCGAGGTAACCAAGCTCCCATTGTGGCTGGCGCGCCTCCGGGTAATAGGCCGCCGGATCCACCGAGCAGTAAAGCGGACGCGCCGCCGGCGAGCCCCACTCTTTTTCCAGTTGCGCAAGCATCGGGCCCCCGGTGAACGAAAGATAAAGCTGATACCGCGGGATCAGCGCGGCGGAGATATAGCCGGCGTTGCCGTTGCGAAGTTTTGCGAGTGTGACAGGCGTATCGATGTCGTAAAACGCGGTCACGCCCGTGGCTTTTTCAACAACCCACTCCCCCACGTCGATGCCGTCCGGCACATAGGAACCGACAATCACCGCATCGGCGGTGCGCACCTCCTCGGTGAATCGGGAAAGTTCGTCCAGTCCCTGGTAAAGGCTCAGGCGCGCGCCCGGGAGTTCGTTCAAATCGCGATTGCTGGCATACCAGGGAACGTCGCGCTCGATAAAATGCACGGCATGCCCGCGTCGAACCAGTTCACGAACGAGGCCGCGATAAGTGGTCGCATGCCCGTTGCCCCACGATGAGGTGAGCGAAAGTCCGAAGATTACGATTTTCATCCGACACGCGCCTCCAGGGGGTGGGTTTTCCAGGTCTCACGGCCCTCCAGCAATCGCTCGAGCTGAACCACGCGATGGGCATAGGTATGCTCGCCCTGAATACGCTTCATCGCCGCCGTCCCGATGGCCCGGGCGAGCTCCGGCGTGAGCGATTCCAGATGGGCGGC
>JAQSWS010000017.1:12598-77039 GCA_029266495.1 Rariglobus sp.
CGCCGGCCACCAGCACCTCGTCGCCCGGATCGAGGAAGAGTTCGATGCCTTCCCAGGCATCGGTGATCAGGCACGCGCCCGCACCCGCCGCCTCGAAGACACGCGTCGGCGGGGAAAAACCATAACGGGCCATGCTCTCGCGATTGATGTTCAGCACCGCCGAGGGGCTGGAGTTAAAGGCGTTGTGATCCCTCGTGTAAACGTGCCCCGCGTAGGTGATGTTGGACGGCAGGGCGCGATCGCCCCAGCCGCTGCCGCCCAGGATGAATTTGCGCGAAGGCAGCGCCGCGGCGACGTTGATGAAAAACTCCTCCACGCGCCGTTCGCGGTCGGGAAGACGATTGCCGAGAAACGCAAGATCGCTCGCGAAGCGCGGGTCGGGAGGCACCGGGAAATGCACATGGGGATCGAGTGCGTTGTAAATGGGGACGCACTGCGCGGCGCCAAAGGCCTCGTAGGCGTCGATCACCGGCCGGCCCCCGCCATACGTCAAGATGAGGTCGTAACGCGGCACGAGGGCGCGAAACGGATCGTCGGCGTCATTCCCCATGCGGTCGAGCGTCACGGGGGCGTCCACATCCCAGAAGACAACCGTGGTGCGCGGACTCTTCAGTTCCAGCACCGCGGCCTCCAGGAGTTCGTCGTGCACGCCGACGCCGCTGGCCTTCACGACCAGATCGGCGTCGCGCGCCTGCTGCACCGTCGCAAGCACGGAGTCATTCGATTCGATGGAATAAATCACGACCTTCGCCCAGTCGGGGTCCGGGATATCCCGATGCGCCTGCCGGTCATAGGCGTCGGGTTCATAGAAGGTGATCTGGTGACCGCGCTCGGCGAGCGCGCGCAGTATTCCGCGATAATACGTGGCGGCACCGTTCCAGTAGGCGGAGACGAGGCTCGATCCAAAGAAGGCGATGTTGAGACGGCTTTTCATGGGTGGATTAAAGGGGGGCGAGCGATGGAGGTATCAGGGCGGGCATGACCAGCTCCGCGGCCTTGCGGCGTGGTTTTCGCACGCGCTTCGGCGGCGCAATCGTCGCAAAAATCTCCAGCAACTCATCCGTGCGATGGGCACAGGTGTGGCGCGCCTGGATCGTTTTGAGTCCGCTGCGCGACATGCGCCGGCGCAGACTCGAGGATCCCAGGAGCACCTCCAGTTTTTCGGTCATTTCGCGTCCGTTTTTGGCACGGCCAAAATCACCCGCCGAAAACAAGCCCTCCGAATCCTGCCAGGGCGAACATACCATTGGCAACCCGCAGGCCAGCGCCTCGAAGGGCCGGATGGTGGGAATCCCGGGAAGGGCCTTCACGTAAGGACGACGCGGGACGTGAACGGTGAGTTTGAACCGGGAAAACACCTCCGGCACGTCAAAGTTCGGTAGCCATCCGCCGTATTCAATGCCCGCGTCGGCCAGCGCCGTGCGCGCGTGATCCGGATAACGCACGCCATAAACCCGCGCCTTCAATCCAAGCGCCTTTACCGGCTCGATCAGGAATTCGTTCAACTCGGCGGTGCGCTCTTCGTCGCCCCAATTGCCGACCCAGACAAGGTCCCCCTCGTAGCGCTTCGTTTCCAGCGGATGAAAACGACGTGTGTCCGCGGCCTCGTGCCACGTCCACGCGTGTTCGGTGATGCCTTGGGAGAGATAGAGGTCGCGAAGAACGCGCCCGTAGGCGAGCACGCCGTCGTAGTGGGACAGGTCATACTTCTCCATCGCCTCGGGTTCGGTGACGAGCCGGTGATGCGTATCATGGAAAAGTGCGACAAACGAACCGCGGCGCCGGGCATTGCCGATGCGTCGCACCAGTTCGGGATCGTTCCATTCGTGGACGATCACGAGATCGGCATCCGCCAGCATTTCGTTGGCGTCAAACCGGGAGAGATCGTAGCTCACACTGCTTAACAACGGATAAGCGGCATAAAACCGCTTGATGGGCTCCTCGCCGTGTTTCATTCGCAGGTTCTGCAAACTCCAGCCATCCGCGGGTTCGAAGATTTTCACGTCATGGCCGCGCTCAATCAACTCGGTGGCGATCCCACGGAGAAAATGGGCGTTGCCGTGGTTCCAGTCGGACAGGAGGGAGTGATAAAAAAGGCAGATTTTCATGCGAACGTGTGGGCGTGAGTTGTGGTTTCCACCGGCTTCGAGGCAGCCAGCAGCGCCTCGTAGGCGGACAGGTAGGCGGAGGTCATCCGCTCGGTTGAGAACGACTGCGCCCTGCGGCGGGATGCGTCCGCCAGAGCTTCGCGGCGGGCGGGATTGGCAATCAAATCGGTAATCGCCTCATACAGCGCGTCCGGATCGTCCGGCGACACGAAGAGCGCGGTGGAGCCCCAGATCTCGCGCAGGCTGGCGATGTCACCGAGCACCAATGCGCAGCCGGCCAGCGCGGCTTCCAAAATCGAAAGGCCAAACGGCTCGTAACGCGCGGGCAGCGCATAGATCGCGGCCCGGGCATAATCCTCCTGCAACTCCACGGGGGAGCGAAACCCGAGCAACTCCACCTTCGGCAAAACGACTTCGCCGCCGTCCGGGCGCCGGGTCTCTCCGGCGACACGCACCGGCCACGACAGGCGCGGGGCGATGGTTGCGAGACTGGCGGCGTTCTTTGCCTCGTCCCACATGCGGCCCACGCTGAGGATAAACGGCTCCTTCTCCACGGCGGGACGGTTGCCGGCGTCGCAGCCGTTGTAGATCACGCGTGCATTGGCGGGCAGGCCGTAGTGGCGGGCGATTTGCGCCAGCATCGCACGCGAAGGCGCGATCACGAGGCCGGCGTGTTGCAGGCCCTGGCACACGGCCTCGTGATATCGCCGCCAACCGGCCGGCGGAGCGGACTTTTTCACCGCATGCCACCAGGAAAACACACACGAATGCGCCACCACGACGGTCGGCGCCTTCCACGGCAGCGCGGCGTGGGCGTAGCCGTTGAGATGAATCATGTCGGGCTGATAATCACGCTCGAGGGCGAGCAGCCACTCGCCCGCGGCGGCGACGTCCCGCCAGGGATCCTCCATCCACTCAAGCTTGAAGCGAGTTTCAAATAATTGAATCCCCCGCCCCAGATCTTCAACGGCCTCGCGCTGGCGGGGCTGCACGGGGGCGCCCATCGTCGCCAGCATCACCTCGACTCCGTTGGCGAGAAGACCGCGGCTCAGGTCCAGCGCGTAGGTCCAGACTCCGCCGATGGTGTCGGTCGTCATCAACACCCGGCGCGGAAAGGAATGTCCCAGGTCAAGCATGGCGGGTGCGTGTATTCGGTTAATTATACATCACGAGGGCCTTCAGAAAACCGTCCGACCGGCCGCGCATGGCATCGAGCGCCCGCGGCAGGTCCCCGATGGGAAATGTGTGCGTGTAGAGCGGCGACGGATCAAGGCGGCCCCCGGCGACGGCGTCCACCGCGGCGGCCATGCCTTCGATGTAGACGCGCGGATCGCGTTCATGGGCGTTGACCACGTCAAGACCGCGCCAGTTCCAGAGCTGCATGTTGACCTGCCGCGTGCCGTCCTGGTGATATCCGGCAATGATCAGGCGCCCACGCTCGGCGGTGAGCTCGCCGGCAAGATCGAGCGGCCACTGGAGTCCCGTGGCCTCGATCACCCGGTCGCAAAAATTGCCGCCAGTCAGCTCCTTCACCGTCTCGATGATCCGACAATGGTCGTCCATCGCGATCACCTCGGTCGCGCCCATGCGTCGCGCGACGCCCTGCGCAAACGGACGACGCGCGATCGCATACGTGCGGGCGCCCGCCCGCGCGCAAAGCTGGGTGAGCAGCGCCCCCAGGAACCCGATGCCGATGACCGCCACCCGATGGTGCGGCTGGACGTCGCAGCGGCGGAAAACATTGAGCGCGCATCCCAGCGCCTCGCCCGGGAACGGCTGGTCCGTCAATGCCTCGGGCAGGCGCACGACCTGGAAGGCGTTGCACACGTCCATCTCGGCGAAGGCGTGATGAGACAGCGCGGCAACGCGGTCCCCCACCCGCACATTGCCAACGTCGGGGCCGGTGGCGTCGATCACGCCCCATCCTTCATGACCCGGCTTGCCCGGAGGCAGCGGATAGGTGAACCACGGACGTCCTTCCCACACCGGAAGATTCGATCCGCATACGCCGCAGCCCTGCAAACGCACGCGAACCTCCCCCTCGCCTGGTGTCGGCAGAGGACGGTCCTCCAGTATCACGGTGCCGGGCGCGGTGACCACCGCAGCCTGATAAGTCGACTTCATGCAAAGCGTGTGGCGGGTTCCAGGTCGGCACGGTCATCGAACGCATTCTCCGGGGTCGAGGCGTCCGTGAGATTCGCCCGGGCCGCGACCGACCCCGCGAGCCAGCGATAGAGGCGGGTCACGCCTTCGCGCACCCCGACTTTGGGCGACCATCCGGAGGCTCTGACGAACCGGGAGATGTCGGAAACGTAGTAGCGCTGATCGGCGGCGCGCCATTTTGAAAACTCCAGCTTGGGCGCGCTGCCATGGAGCTCTTTGATCAGGCTCATCAACTCGAGCAAACTGGTCGTTCGCTGGGGCCCTCCGCCGATGTTGAAGGCCTGTCCGCCCAGGGAATCGATGCGGCTTTGCGCCAGTCTCAAGGCGTCCACGAGGTCGTCGACATAGAGCACGTCGCGCACCTGGCAGCCGTCGCCATACAAGGTGATCGGCTGTCCGGTCAGCGCACAGAGTAGAAAATGGGCGACCCATCCCTGGTCTTCGTTGCCGCATTGATGCGGACCATAGATGCAACTCATGCGGAAAACCGCGGCGGGCACCCCGAAGGTGTGCGCATAATCCAGCACGTATTGGTCGGCCGCGCCTTTGGAACACCCGTAGGGACTGTGGAAATCCGGCGGACGCTGTTCGCTAAAACCGGTGCGCCGCGAGGGATCGACCGGAAGGTAACGACCGCCAATCGCAGTCAGCGCGACATCGTCGAGGTGTCCGTAGACTTTGTTCGTGGAAGTGAACACGAGGCTCGGCCGCTCGTCACTCAGACGGATCGCCTCGAGGAGATTAAGCGTTCCACGGGCGTTGATTTCAAAATCCTCAACCGGGTCGTTCAAGCTGGTCGTCACGGCAACCTGCGCGGCGAAATGAAATACCTGGGAAATGCCGCGCACCGCCGCTCCGACGGCGTCGGCATCACGGATGTCGGCCTGCATGAACTGCAGTTGCTCGCCGTGCTTTGATTGCAACCAGTCGAGATTACGTTCCACGCCGGGGCGCGAAAGGTTGTCGAATATCCGCACGCGGCGGCCTTCGGACAGCAGCCGGTCGGCGAGATTGGTCCCGATGAAACCGGCACCGCCCGTGATGAGAGTTGAATTTTCGCTCATACCGTAAGCCCCCGGGATGCAAGTTCGTGATGCGCTTCGTCGCCGCGGTTGATGGTGATCTGCCCGTCCAGCCAGCCGGCGAGTTCCTCCAGTCCTTCCTCGAAGGAGACTTTCGGCGCATAACCGAGCACGCTGCGCGCCCGGGAAATGTCCGCAAAACAGTGCCGGATGTCGCCGACACGATAACGCTGCGTGATATCCGCGCCGATGTGCTCCTTGTCCAGCAAGCGGGAAAGCCGGTCCGCGACTTCACACACCGTGAAGTGCTGGCCGCTGCCGATGTTGAAGACCTGGTCCGCGGCGCCCGGCACCTCGAGGGCCAGGCGACAGCCTTGGGCGATGTCGCGAACATTGACGAAATCACGCTGCTGCGCGCCGTCCTCGAAGATGGCCGGCGGAAGATCGTTCAGCAGCCGCGATGCAAAAATCGCGAGCACGCCCGTGTAAGGATTGGAGAGCGCCTGGCGCGGACCATAGACATTGAAGAAACGCAGCGCCACGGTGGGGATGTTGTAGGCCTTGCCGACCAGCAGACACATGCGCTCCTGGTCGAATTTCGACAATGCGTAGATGGAGGACAACGCCGGCTCCTTGGTCTCCGGAGTCGGGATCGGTTGCAGGGTATCGCCGGTCGGAGACCGCAATTCCCACTCGCGCGCTTTCAACTGCTTCAACCCCCGGGCCTGGCCCGGCCGCAGCGTGCCCGTGGGATCACGATACAAACCTTCGCCATAAATGCTCATGCTCGAGGCGACGACAAGGCGTTCCACCGGGTTCTGGACGAGCGCCTCAAGCAACACCGCGGTCGCCTCGTTGTTCGCCCGCGTATAATCGCTGATTTGATACATGCTCTGGCCCACGCCCACTTTGGCCGCGAGATGATACACCGCGTCGACGCCCTCAAGGGCGGCATTCAACACATTGGCGTCCTCCACCCGGCCGACCCTGAGTTCAACCTCCGGATCCAGATAGTCGGGCCGCCTGCCGCCTTCGCCATGGACCTGGGGCGAGAGCGAGTCGAGCACACGCACTTCGTAGCCGTGGTGCAGAAGTTCATCCGCGAGATGGGAGCCGATGAACCCGGCTCCCCCGGTGATTAGAATTTTTTTCGACATGGCGGGGCAATGCGATGGTTACGTGTGTTAATGAACATGATGGTTGCGGCTGTTGCCTTCCGGGCTGCGCCAGCGGCAGGTAGATACTACCAATGAGACCAGTCGCCGCCCATCAGGGCGGACCGCGGTTTTTGACCTGATTAAATCCTACGACCCGGACACGGGAAAATTCCGGACAGGGTCTAGGGAGTCGTCCCTTTTGCCATCCATACACGCACACGAATCAAACGCCGCCGGTCACGGCACAGCCCGCCACCGCTCCACACGCACAACGTGCCGTCGGCGGAGTTCCGGAATGCAAATCGTCCCTGAAAAGACCGCGCGGCTCAAACAAACCGGGCCAGCCGTCCTGCCACGTCCACCCTCAGTCGATCTATGTGCTCCAACGTAAACGCCGCCACGTCCCGTGACGGATCGGTGATCAGCGGAGTGAGGTCCATCGCCCAGGTGATGCCTCCGAGGGAATCGGTGGCGTGCGACGTGTGAAAGGTGGCGTGAGCCAGGCGCCGTCCAAGCGCGGCGAGGTCGTAACGCTTGCCACCCGTCACCTGTGAATCGAAGACCTTGAGCAACTCCGCCGCGAGTTCCGGGCGGCGTCCGCTATCAAGCGCGACTTTGTCGGTATCGACCAGCCAGTCGAGGTCGCGCCAGACTTCACCGCCGACCACGCGCCGGGGCCTTTTATCGGCGGGCAAGGCGCGCAGTGCCTCGATGCAACGAAGGAACACGGCCACGTGGGTGTCGTGTTTGTCGGCCGGCTGATGAAGATAGACGACCTCCGGGGTGCATGCCGAAAAAAGGGCAAGGAGATCGGCGGCCACGCCCGGATGACCGGGTTTTTTCACGTCCGCACTGGGATGCGCCAGTTGAAGCTGGACGGCGTAGCCTCCCAGCCGGGCAGCCTCGCGTTGCTCATTCCGGCGCACGGCCTGCATCTGTTCATCCGTGAAATGCGAGTAGGCTCCCGTGCGCGGAGAGCCCGCGCCGTTCGTCACGACCACACCGCCAAACGCCTTTTTTTCCGGCTGGTCGAGGCAGTCGCAAATGCCGTCAAAGGCCAGGATCTCAATGTCGTCCTGATGCGCGGCCACACACAGATGGGTGACACGCGCGAGCGCCGAGGCGGCGGGCTCCCCGGTCGGGGTGAAGATGTCGGCGTTTGGGTGGGAGAGATGCATGATGAGGGATGATTGAAGTGTAGGGCTGGCGCTTGCGCCACGCCTTCCGAGTCGAGCGAGGGAAAAAGAACGGTGAGCCGTCCGTCCGCGAGGCGCGCCGCAAGCGGCGGCCCCGCGTCAGCAAACAACGGGGGCGGTCGCCGGCAGGCTTGCTGCGGCGACGGCCTGCCCGTGACGTTTGTTATTTTCGTCGGGAGTGTGAAGCGAGAGACGACCGGCCAGTTCGGGAAATTCCGCCCGCAACACCGCACGGGCGCGCTCAAGGATGATTTCGCCTCCGGGACCGGAGGTGACGCGGCCGAGGATGAGCACGTGGGAGAGTTCGTAGAAATCTGCATAGTGCGCGAGCGCATGTCCGAAACAGACCCCGATGGTTTCGTAAACCGCCCGCGCCCGATGGTCGCCGGCAGCCATGGCCTTTTGCACTTCGACGAGACGCTCGGGCAGACCCATCTCCGCGGGAAACTCAAAACCGGCCAGCACCGCGAGACGCCCGACGCCCTGCTGGGAAAAATACTGCACACCGCAGCCGGCGTCGCCCGACCATTCGTCGCGAGGGGCGTCGACCCGATAATCGATGGGGGCAAAGGCAAGCTCGTTGAGCCACGGCGTGATCGTGCCCGCGGGCGTCACGTAGCCGCCGGCCTGGCTGGTGCCCATGGAGATGCCGAGGACGGAATTGAGCCCGAGCGACATCGACGCGGCCAGCGCGGTGACCTCGCCGTCGTTGACCACCTCGAATGGCACGCCACCCCAGCGCTCGCGCAAAGAAAAAAACATCCGCCGGATGTGCGCATCGAAATCATCGGCGGACACGCCGCGAAAAAGTGAGGCGACGCGAACCTCGTTGTTCACATAGACGCCCGCCGCGCTGCCACCGATCGCATCGACCCGTGGAAGGTGGGCGGCGGCGCGCTTGAGCGAATCGTGCACGCCTTCGATGTGGTAGGCGGGATCCTTTTGGAAGTAAGGATCCCAGGCGATCTCCTCGGAATACACGACCTTGCCATCGATGAGCGCGGCGGCCTTGCGGTCGCTGCCGCCGAGATCGAAGCCGATGCGGCAGCCCTCGAGATTGCGGCCGATCGCGAGACTTTGGGATTGTCCGGCGGGCAACTCATCGAAGCCGGCCGCCTCGACCGTAAACGGCTCTTCATAGACCTTGTCCCCCATGAACGCATGATCGAAGGCACGCGCCCCCGAGGGGCTGTATTCTTTTTTCAAAAACGCCGCCACCTCGGGCGCGCCGGCCACCCGCACGCGCGATCCGCCCTTTTGCCAGAGCAAAAATTTCAGCAGCCGCTCAACGTGGCGCAAGGTCCGCGCCGCTTCCGGATGAGACGCGCCCAACAGGCGTTCCTCATGATGGAATACGGATCCATCGGCCTGCATGAGGACGAGCTTGCAGGGTCGTGAGGAGGCGTCGCGGTCAACGAGACGGCGATACTCACGCGTCCAGAGTGCGGCGGAAACGAAACCGGGGTCGAGCGGAGGAACGATTTTCATGCGTAGATGGGAAGGCAGGGCTGGCGCTTGCGCCACCTGCCAGGGCGATGGAGGACGGCATGCGTCGTTTCAGCCAAGCCACCGGCGAAACGCCTCGATCGCCTCATATTCGGCGAGGCCCAGGGCGTCATAGGTGGCGGCAAGATCGCGGGCAGCGGCCTCGGCTTGCTGCCAGGCCTCGTTCAATCCGGGACCTGCGGCGGGCGTCTGGCTGCGCTGGCTTTTGTGCTGGTAGACGACCTGCACTTTGCGGGCGAGTTGCGCCGGACTGAGCGGCACGGCCATGTCGATCTCGTGCGCCGCCCAGGCTTTGTCGGGGGTGCGGTAAAGCCACACGCGGCAATCGGCGCGCCACGGTTCGCTGGCGAACCCGGCAAGCGCGGCGCGCAGCACTTCGAAACACACCGCCCCCACGCTGCTGGGGTCCTGGCCCTCGCCGGTGGCGAGGATCTGGTGCGGTTTAATTCCGGCAAGAAGCCCGGCCACCGCGGCGATGTCGGCGGGGCCGGCGCGAAACTGGCGGTAACGGCCATTTTCGTAGAAAGGCAGGTCGAGGAAACGCCCGGCTTCTTCCGACAAACCGGCCAGACGAAGGGCCGCGCGGGCCTCGCCGCGGCGAAGCAATCCCTTGAGGCGCCGGGTGTCCGGCGTGTCGGAGGCCTGCGGGTCGGTCAGTTTGGCGGCGAGCGCCGCGCGAACGTTGCGGGCGGGCGTCGCCGCGGCCCCGGCGGAACCATTGACGAAATCGAGCACGAGATCCGCCGCAACCGCGGCCTCCTCGTCGGGCACGGCAAGGTTGCCCGAGGTGAGATACACCACGGTGACGGCGTGTCCCTGCTCGACCAGGCGCGAAAGCGTGCCTCCCATGCCCAGCATCTCGTCGGAGGGTTCGGGCGAAAAAACGATCACGCGTTTCGGATGCGGTGAAGCACGCTCGGGGCGATGAGTATCATCGGCGTTCGGCTTGCCGCCCGGCCAGCCGGTGATCGTGTGCTGCACCTCGTTAAAGATGCGGATGTTCAGGTTGTAGGCGGGCCCCTGTTCCGTGAGCAGATCGGCCATGCCGTGCTCTCCGTAGTGTTCGTCAAGCAGCTTGAGCACCGGTCGCCCGACCTCGAGCGAAAGCCAGGTGACGGCACGACGCGCCAGCGCGGGCGTCCACTCGACCGGCCCGACGAGCCAGGGATGCTTGATGCGCGTCAGTTCGGAGCCCGCCGCAGGATCAAGAAGGAAGCGCACGTCGGGATGGCCTTGCAGAAAACTGGCCGGCAACGACTCGACGGGGGCGCCTTCGACCGCCTGCGCAATCACGCGGGCCTTGGCCTCGCCCCATGCGAGCAGGACGATCTTGCGCGCATCAAGAATGGTGCCGACGCCCATGGTGATCGCGTGGCGCGGCACGTTGGCCTCACCGAGGAAATCGCGCGCGGCGTCCCGCCGGGTGAGGGCATCGAGAGTAACGAGGCGGGTGCGCGAATCGCGTCCGGAACCGGGCTCGTTGAAACCGATATGACCGGTGCGGCCGATGCCGAGGATCTGAAGGTCGAGACCGCCGGCGGCGCGGATTTTTTCCTCATAGGCACGGCAGCGGGCAAAGGCCTCGGCGCGAGGCACGGTGCCGTCGGGAACATGGATGTTCTCCGCGGACACATCGATGTGGTTGAAGAGCTGCTCATGCATGAAACGCCAGTAGCTCTCGGGATGCTCGCGGGAGAGGCCGTGGTATTCGTCGAGGTTGAAGGTAAGCACGTTCCTGAACGACAATCCGTCCTCGCGGTGCAGGCGGATGAGTTCGCGATACAGGCGCACCGGGGTGGAGCCGGTCGCGAGGCCAAGGACAACGTGACGACCTTGAGCAGCACGCTCGCGAATGAGCGCGGCGATCTCGGCCGCCAGACCGCGGCAGGCCGCGTCGGCGGAGGCGTGGATTTCGGCCGGGATGCGTTCGCGCTGGTGGGCTTCGGAAAAAAGAGTGGTCATGGGACGATCGGAATCAGGTTGAATCAGGCGGAACCGGCCTCGCTTCGATACCAGGCGAGCGTTTCGGCCAGTCCGCCTTCGAGGTCGTGGGCGGGCGTGAAGCCGGCGGAAAAAAGCTTCCGGGCGGAGGCGAGCGAATGACGGACGTCGCCCGCGCGGGGCGCTTCGTTGACGATTCCACCGCGGCTGCCGGTCTGTGCGATGATGCGTTCCGCGAGTTCCCGGATCGACAGGCTTTTACCGTATCCAACATTAAATACTCCGGTCAGTCCGCCGGTGCGCGCAGCGAAGAGATTGGCGGCGGCGACATCCTTCACGAAAACGAAGTCGCGGGTCTGCCCCCCGTCGCCGTGAATGACCACCGGCTCCCCGGCAAGGGCGCGGCGGATGAAAATCGGCACGGCGGCGGCGTAGGCGCTGCGCGGGTTCTGGCGCGGACCAAAGACGTTGAAGTAGCGCAGGCAGGCGGTCTCGATCCGTCCGGTGGCGGCAAAAAGCGCGCAATAATATTCGCCGTCGAGCTTGGTGATCGCGTAGGGGCTTTTCGGGGCCGGGCGCATGTCTTCGTGTTTCGGCACCTCGGGATCATCGCCGTAGATCGCGGCGGAACTGGAAAGCACGAGCTTGCGCGCGCCGGCGGCGGACGCCTCCTCCAGGACGGTGAGCAGGCCGGTGACGTTGAGCGAAACGCAGTCATGAACACGTTCCATCGACTCGGGCACACTCACGAGCGCGGCGAGGTGGAACACCGTGTCGCAACCCTTCACCGCGTCACGCACGGCGGCGCGATCGGTGATGCAGCCGCGCACAAGACGCACCGGGAGCCCGTCGAGATTTCGAGGATTACCCGTGCGGAAGTTATCCAGCACGACCACCTCGGTTCCCCCGGAGAGCAGCGCCTCGATGAGATGACCTCCGATGAAACCGGCTCCACCGGTCACAAGGGCTTTCTTGATGACGGGCGTGTTCATGCGAGGACCGGCGAGGGTTTCAACGCGGCGCACGCGGCGTCCACGATGCGGGCGAACGCACCGGCCTGGGATTCGAGGCTGCGCAGCAGGGCGAACTGGTTGCGGGCGCGATCGAGGTTGTGGTTGGGGCGCTTGATCTTGAAGTAGGTGTCGCCTTGCAGGTGATCGGTGAGGAAGCGCAGGCCGACCTCGTAGGTCATGACCTCCCCGGCAGCGACCAGGTGGGCGCGCTCGACGTCGTTCAGCGACGGACCGGCGCCCGTCAAAAATCCCTCGGCCAGGGCCGCAAAAATCGCGGGACGGGCGGTCACCAGGGACAGATCGCGTTCGTCCTCGGCGGCGGCGTTGGTGGCGGAGCGCACCATGTCTCCGAAATCGTAGAGCGAGAGACCGGGCATGATGGTGTCGAGATCGATCACGCAGACACCCTCGCCCGTGACGTTGTCGAGCATCACGTTGTTGAGCTTGGTGTCGTTGTGAGTGACACGTTCAGGCACGAGACCGGCGGCAAGGAGATCGGTGAGCTTGCGCGCAAGCGGCGCGCGGCTCCGGGCAAAGGCCAGGTCGTCCGCGCACGCGGCGGCACGACCGGCGATGTCCGCCTGCGCGGCGGCTTCGAACGTGGCGTAGCGACGCGGCGTGTCGTGGAAGGAGGGAATGGTTTCGTGCAGACGCGCCCCCGGGAGATCGGCGAGCAGACGTTGGAATTCTCCGAAGGCCTGCGCAGCCGTGCGGGCCTGCACGGTCGACTCAATCCGGTCGTAGGTGAGCGCCCGTTCGATGAAGAGATAGGCGCGCCACCAGGCTCCCTGCTCATCGCGCACATACGGCCGGCCATCCCGCGCCGGGATCACGCTCAGGGCGCGACGCGAGGCATCGGAGGTCCCGGAAACCGAGAGTCGCGCCTGCTGGTGGGCGGTGACGCGCACGATGTTGTCCATCAACGCGGGCACATCGGTGAAGATGCGGTGGTTGATCCGTTGAAGAAGGTAGCGCACCGGCGTCCCCGCCTGCGACACCGTGACGGCAAACGTGTCGTTGATATGGCCGGAGCCATGCGGAGCAGCGGCGACAACCTCGCCATAAATCGCCAGCTGACGGACCAGATCGGCGAATTCGGACAACGCGGGCAAAGAGAAGGTGGACATAAATTGCAGGGCCGCCGCTTGCGACGCGCCTCGGTTGGGAAGAAATGATTTAGTTCAAGGGCGAGGGATACGCTCCGCTGGCGACGAGCGCCGCGATGGCGGCCTGCACCCGGGGTTTGTCCTCGCGATAAGTGACACCGAACCATTGGTCCGAAGTCGGCAGCACATGCACACACGCCTCACCGGATGCGAGCAGGTCGTTGACCGCGAAGGGCAGGTAAAACTCGGTTTTTTCGCTGGTGCCGTGGGTCGCGAGGAAACCGCGCCAGCGCGCATCGAGCAGCGGCAGGAAGGCCGGCGTGAACCCCCAGCAGTTCATCGAAACCGTGGTGGCGCCCGGGTATTTTTTTCCTTCGCCTACTTCGGTGGCGAGAATGCCGGTGTGTTCCTCGATGCCTTGCAGAATGCCATCCGCGCCGACCGTGCACACACCGCGTGACACGGCACCGTGTTCCGAAAGGGTGTTGGCGAGTTCAAACCCTACCATCGCAAACTCAGGAGGAGACGTTTTCACCACCGCCGCCGCGCGCAAAAACCGCGCAAGCCGCTCGAACGAACCCGCTCCATAAAAATCATCCGCGTTCACCACGGCGAAAGGACCATCGAGTGCTTCGCGTGCGCACCACACGGCGTGCCCCGTGCCCCAAGGCTTGGTGCGACCGGCGGGCAGCGCGTGTCCGGACGGAAGCGCGTCGAGCGCCTGAAACACGTAGTCCACTTGCACGCGTCCCTCGAAACGCGCCCCGATCACGGCGCGAAACTCCGTCTCAAAATCGCGCCGGATGATGAACAGGACGCGCCCGAAGCCGGCCCGCACGGCATCGTGAACCGAGTAGTCCAGGACGGTTTCGCCCGACGGTCCCATGGGATCGACCTGCTTGAGCCCGCCGTAACGGGATCCCATGCCGGCTGCGAGAATCACGAGGGTCAGTGTCATGAGCGGAAAACGAAACAAAAATTTCATGTATGCAACAAAATATCTTGTTGCAAAATGAAGCATGCCACCCTCGTGTTTCATTTATGCCCTCCCGTCCCTCTGAGCCGAAACCCAGCAAGCGCCTTGAACTTTTTTTGCGAACCCGGGCGGTTGACGACGCCTGGCCGGTCGATCGCCCGCTGCCGACGACCCGCGAACTCGCCAAACGTTTCAAGCTGTCTGCCGCGACCGCCTTTCGCCTCCTCCAGGAACTGGCGCGCGAAAATCTCTTCTGGCAGCACACCAGCGGGCGGTTTTATCGCTCGGCGGCGCGCCCGCTGCTCGATCGCCCGAAGCCCGCGGCCTGCCTTGTCCGGCGCCTGGAATTGTGCAGCGCCCTGTATCGCGAACTGCTCGAAGGCATCAGCGTGGGATGCGGCGAATCCCACCGCGCAATGCTGCTCTGGCACGACGACGTGCTGGTCAACCATGCGGATCCCGAGCGTCCGCCCGCCTTTGCCGGCGAGGATGCCCAGCGTCTGCTGCTCGACAGCTTTCTAGAACGTCATGGCGGAGATGCCGGCGGCTATCTGCTCGACCATCTCTGGTCCGACGCCGTGCTCAAACGCGCCGGTGACCGGCTTGCGCCCGGCGTGCTGCTGTTTCGCAAAGCCCCGCCCGGCGCCCGCCTCTCGAATGTGCGGGCTGACTTCGACGCCGCTGCCACGCAGGCGCTCGCCCACCTCCTGGGCCGCGGCTTCACGCGTATCGTGCCCGTGGAACCGTTTGCCGGGGACCCGGCGGTGGCGGAATTTTTCAACGCATTGGAAACCGCCGCCAGCACCCTCGCCTGCCGCGACCGGCTCGCGCCCCGTGTCCGCGCCAGCACCCCCGCGGAGGCGGAAACCCTCGTCCGCACCCTGCCCCGCGACACGCGCACTGCGTTGCTCGTGCCCGAGGACCATGTGGCGGTGCGCTTGCACATGCTCCTGAAGGCGGCGGGTCGCAGTTGCCCGGACAACATCGGACTGCTCGCCGTGATGGGCACCGGCGTCAGCACCCAGGACGGCCTAAGCCGGCTCAGTTTCGATTTTCGTGCCATGGGTCGCGCCGCGATCGGCCTGCTCGCAGAACCAAAACCGCGCACCGTGATTTTCCCCGCCACGCTCCAGCACGGCGCCACGACCTGAGCCGTTACGCAGGCATCTGCAGGATTCCCGATTAGGCACCGTCACCTTCGCTTCATTGATCGATAATCTAATCGCCTTATAGAATAGCTATTTAAGACAGATCTAGAGAATTGCGTAACCACTTACATTTATTTACTTGTAACCGGTTACATATTTGGCCTCACTCCTGCTAAACCCACCTCGTCCCACGCCTTAAAGTCATGATTCGCCTCGGTCTCATCGGTCTCGGTCAACGTCTCGCCCACATGGTGACGTGTTTTCAAGCCAGCGATCCTTCGTTGCGCGTCGTCGGCGTCGTCGACCCGGACCGTGCCGGGGCGCTGTCCCGGCTTCCTGAATCCGAACGTTCCTCCGTCCGCTTCTTCGATACGCTGGAAGAACTCCTTCGTGAAGCCCGGCCCGATGCACTCGCCATCGGCACCCGCTGCAACCTTCACGCTCCCGTTGCCACCGCCGCCGCCTCCTCCGGTCTGCCGCTCTTTCTGGAGAAACCCGTCGCAATCAGCCTTTCCCAGGCCCGCGCGCTTGAACACACCTTCGCGCGATCGCGCTCCCAGGTCGTGGTCAGTTTCCCGCTGCGCGTCTCCCATCTCTGCCGCATGGCCAAGACCCGCATCGAGGCCGGCGAGATCGGCCGTCTCGAGCACGTGCTGGGCGTCAACTACGTCCCCTACGGCAATGTCTACTTCGACTCCTGGTATCGGGACTACCAGATCACCCAGGGCCTGTTCCTCCAAAAGGCCACGCACGACTTCGATTATCTCTCCTGCCTGGCCGGCGCGCCGATCGTGCGCGTCGCCGCGATGGCCCAGCAGGGCCGGGTGTTTCGCGACCGGTCGCAAGAACCCGCCGAAGGCGACGACTCCCGCGCCTACTTCGAAAACATCGGCCGTCCCGAAACCGGCATGAACGAAGACGCCTCCAGCGCCCTTCTCGAGTTCGCCAACGGTATCCACGGAGTCTATACACAGATCTTCTACTCCAAGCACGAGGCCCAGGCCCGCGGCGCCACCCTGAGCGGACTGCGCGGCACGCTCCGCTTCGACTGGTATCAAAACGAACTCCGCCTCCACTCCCACGCCGAGGCCAAAACCCTCGTCGATCACCCTCCCGAGGGCCTCAATCACTTCGGCGGTGATGGCGTGCTGGCGGACAACTTCATCGACGTGATCCGCGGGCGCGCCCCCTCCGCCTCGCCGCTTTCCGCCGGCCTCCAAAGCGTCTACGCCTGCCTCGCCGCCCGTGAAAGCGCCGCCACGGGCCGCTTCGTCACCGTGCAGCCCCTGACCGACCTCGCCCCCGCCCCCCTGCCCTCCCACCCCCACGCGGTTCCCTCTCCCAATCTCACTCTCGCCGGCGCCCCGGTGTAATTCACTCATGGATATCCGCACTTTCTCCAGCTTGATCGGCGTCTCCACCGCCACCGTCTCCCGGGCCTTTTCCGGACGCGGAGTCATCGGCGCGCAAACCCGCGAGCATGTGCTCAACGAAGCCCGCCGCCTCAACTTCAGCCCCAACGTCCTCGCCCGCCGTCTCTCCATGCAGTCGAGCGGCGTGCTCGGCTTGTATTATAGTTTTGGTGACGAGGCGATTTTCGACTATTACAACATGGAACTCGCCCAGGAGGTCGCCAAGGCCGCCTCGACCGCCGGTTTCGGCCTCCATCTGGAACTCGCCCCGCGGCGTATTCCGGCGCCCAACGACCCTGCCACCCAGCTCGCCACCCTCGCCGCCGGCAAAGGCCTCGATGGCATCGTGCTGGTGTCCGATGGACGCGAAAGCGCCCGCACGCTTCTCAGCGAGGTCGGCGGCACCCCCGCCGTGGTCATCACCGGCGAATCGCTCGCCGGCCTCCCCTTCCAGGCCCAGGTCGTGATCGACTTCGCTCCGGGCATCCGCGCCGCCATCGACCATCTCGTCGCCGTCGGCCACCGCCGCATCGGCTACATCCGCGGGCTTGGAGACGGCGCCAAGGCCGCCGCGCTCCGCTCCGCGCTCGCCGTTCACGGCCTCGTGCTCGACGAGCAGGCGACCCGCTCCGGGCCCAAAACGTTTTCAGATGGCCAGCGCGCCTTCAACGAACTCCGCGCCGCCGGCGTCACCGCCGCGCTCTGCGCGACGGACATCCTTGCGCTCGGTGCGATCCATGCCGCCAACGCCGCCGGCGTGAGCATCCCGCGAGATTTTTCCATCGTTGGCATCGACGACCTCGCCTTCGCCGCGCACACCGCGCCGACCTTGTCCAGCATCGGCGTGCCTCGCGACGCCCTCGCCCGCACCGCGATCGACGCGCTCGTGAGCACCCTCAAAAAAACCGACGGGGAGGCCGCACCGGCCACGCATTCGGTTTCCACCTACTTCATCCCGCGCGAGTCCAGCGGGCCTCTTTCCGCCTGAGAACAATCACCGCCAGCCTACCACACACATCATGAACACGCTCCACCGCCTGCTCGCCCTTCCGGTCTTCGCCCTGACCGTTGCCAGTGTTAATGCCGGAACCTTCGCCAATATCACCCTCGATGGAGACACTTCCGATTGGAGTGGGATAGCCGCCTCCGCGACCAACACCGGCAGCGGGCCGATCAATCAGATTTTTCTGGCTAACAACGATACCCACTTATTCGTCCGCATAACCTTCAACACGCCGACCAACATCTTAACCGGCGGCTTCAATCTAAATATCGACAATGACAACAACACGGCCACGGGCTTCAATACTTACAGCCTGAATCTGATCGGTTCGGAGGTTCTCTACGAAGGTGAGTCCGCCTACCAGCAGGCCACCGGGAATTACAATACGGGAGCTACGACCAACGCGCCTCTGCTCATCGCTCTCTACGGTCAGTCGGTAAGTTCGCTCGAATTCGGTATCGTGCGCACCGCCGTTATCGATACGAACACGTCTGCATTGGTGTTCCCGAACAACACGTTCAAACTGGCATCCTATTTTTCCAGTGGCTCCGGCACCTTCACAATCACGGATGCCTATACGTTCGCCTCCGCCATCCCCGAACCCTCCACCTACGCCGCCCTCGCCGGCCTCGGCATGCTCGGCCTTGCGGTCCTCCGCCGTCGTCGCTAAACCCTGAATCCACCGGGGCGCCGCCGCCAAACCACCATCCTTCGCACACGTCATGAACCCAACGTTCTCACGTCGGCGCCCCTCCGGCTTCACCCTCATCGAGTTGCTCACGGTCATCGCCATCATCGGCGTCCTGGCCGGCATCATCATCGCCGTTGTCGGCAACGTCCGTCGCAACGCGCAGAAAACCGAATCCCTCGCCAAACTTCGCGAGATCGGCACAGCCACACTTGTCTATACCTCCGAAAACCGCGGCGTCCTGCCGGTATGGTATAACTACACCACTCAAAAACATTGGTGGCGTTACCTGCAGGCGTATCTCGGTGAAAATCCCGAGAGCTTCCACAGTCCCGCCCATGAAGGGTTCGATGCCTCCACCAATGACCGCTTGATCGAGACGATCTCCTACGGATGGAATTACGCCGTCAGCGGTCGTCACGTGGGCGATCCCAACCGCGGTAGCAACCACTCGCTGATCGTTAACGATTTTCCAAATCCGTCCAAAGTCCTCATTTCTGCGGAAGCCAGGGAATCTGCCTACGGGTTCATCGCTGCAGACACACCTCCCGCCCAAGGCCGCTACGGTGAAAATGTCCCGTCCGTTTTTCTCGACGGACACGTCGACAGCCGCCCCTACTCCGAATTCCTCCAGATCGCGCCGTGGTTCTTCGGTCCAAAAGAGGTGCCACCCTACATACCCACCCCGTCTCCATGATGAAGCCGACTTTTTTCCTTCTCTTCGCGCTCCTCTGCAGCTCTGTCTCGGCTCAGCCGTTCACCCAACCCGCACCCGCGGTCGGCGTCCCTTCGGAAGCCGCCCTGACCTCCGCGAAAACCTCGGTCTCCAACGGCATCCTCACGATCGAGCTCAAGGCCAAAGGCGGCGAATTCACCGCATGGACACATGTGTTCATCGACCTCGGAGCCTCCGCCAAACCATCCTACATCCACTCCTCCGGCAATCCCGCCGGCACCAGTCTCGAGCTTCTGTTCGAAGGCGCCCAAGTCTACCGTTTCTCCGGCGAATCACCCTCCGTGTGGTCGTGGACTCCGCTCCCCGGCGTCACGGTTGAACGCACGATTTCCGGTGACACGCTCACGCTCAAAACGCCCCTCGCCCCTCTCCGCCTTCCTTCCGGCGGCACGGTAAAATTCTTCGCCTCGACTTACACCGGCGACTACGCCGACACCCTCGACACGATTCCCCGCGATACGCGCTCATGGAATTTCACCGTGCCGAAACATAACCCAGCGACGCCCTGAAGCGCCGCGTCTTTCGTGTAGGACTGGCGCTCGCGCCACGCCTCCGCAGGGTTCACGCAAACCCGACCGACCAAAGGCATGGCGCAAGCGCCTGCCCCACACCCGCCCCGCCCCCACTCTGTGCATTCCCTCGACTGGATCATTCTCGCCGTTTCGCTCGCCGCCCTGCTGATCGTCTGCGCGCGCGCCGGCCGGCACATGAAGGATGTCTCGGACTACCTCGTCGCCAGCCGCTGCGCGGGACGCTACCTGCTGACCCTTTCGGAAGGCGCCGCCGGCCTCGGGGCGATCACGATCGTCGGCACCTTCGAGATCTTTTTCAACGCGGGCTTCGTGCCGCTGTGGTGGGGCTACTTCCTCGCTCCCCTCGGCCTCTTCATCGCGCTCAGCGGATTCGTCATCTACCGCTACCGCCAGACGCGCGCAATGACGATGGCCCAGTTCATCGAGATGCGTTACTCGCGCCGCTTCCGCCTGTTTTTCGGCGCGCTCACGTTTGTCTCCGGCGTGATCAATTATGGCATTTTTCCCGCCGTCACCGTCCGTTGCTTCATGCAGTTCTGCGGCATCCCCGCCACGCTCGCGCTTGGCGGCGTCGACGTGCCGATGTTTCCCACGCTGATGGCGCTCGAACTCGGCCTTGCGCTCGGACTGGTGTGGATCGGCGGACAGATCACGATTTTGATTTCCGACTTTCTGCAGGCGGCTTTTTGCATGGTCGTGTTCATCGTCCTGATGGTTTTTTTCCTGTGGCTGATGCCGTGGGGCGATCTCATCACCGGCCTTGCGATCGCGCCGGCCGGCGCCTCGATGGTCCATCCGTTCAAGACCGGCAACGCGGCCGACTTCAACACCGCGTATTACCTGATCGGCGCCTTCATGGTCGTCTACACCACGCGCGCCTGGCAGGGCACCTCCGGATACAATGCCTCCGCCCGCTCGCCTCATGAAGCCCGCATGGCCGGCATCCTCGCCAACTGGCGGTCGATGGGGCAGAACCTCGCGCTCCTGCTCATGCCGCTCTGCGTCTACGCCGTGCTGCACAATCCCAAGTTCGCCACGCAGGCGGCGGAGATCCAGACGCTGCTCGCCCATATCGCCGACCCCGTCACGCGCGCCCAGCTGACCGTTCCCGCGGGCGTCACCGTCCTGCTGCCGGTCGGTTTCCTCGGTCTGCTCGCCACCGTGCTGGTCGCCGCCGCGCTCAGCACCGACAACGCCTACCTCCATTCCTGGGGCAGCATCTTCATCCAGGACGTCGTCCTGCCCCTGCGCAAAAAGCCGCTGGAGCCGGTCCAGCATGTCCGCTGGTTGCGCCGGTCCTCGCTCGGCGTGGCGCTCTTCGCCTTCGCTTTCAGCCTGCTGTTTCCCCTCAAGGATTACGTGTTCATGTTCTTCGACATCACCGGCGCCATCTTCCTTGGCGGCGCGGGTGCGGCGATCATCGGCGGACTTTACTGGCGCCGCGGCAGCACCGCCGCGGCATGGACCGCGATGATCACGGGCGGCGTTCTCTCCACCGGCGGTCTTGCGGTGCAAAGCGCCTGGCCCGCCCACCTCGCACCCTGGCTGGGCGGGGTGTTCGCCGACAATGCGTGGCTGACCCTTCACGCCGCCAAGTTTCCATTCAACGGTCGTGAAATCATGTTTGGCGCGATGCTCGCCGCGTTGCTCGTTTACGTGATCGTCTCGCTCTGCGGCCGCACCCGCTTCGACCTGGAAAAAATGCTCGGCCGCGAAGCGCTCATCTCACACGACCCGCTGGCGACGCCTCGTTTCGGCTGGCGCGAACGCATCGCGGAAACCCTCGGCAGCGGACCCGAGTTCACGCGTGGGGACCGTTTCATTTGCCGCGCGACACTCGTGTGGACGCTCGCCTGGTGGCTGATCTTCGTCGGCGGCACCGCCTACAATTTCGCCGTGGATGTGCCTGATGCATCGTGGGCATCGTTCTGGAAATGGAACATCTGGATCAGTATTCCGATCGGCATCGGCGCCACCGTGTGGTTCCTCGTCGGCGGCATCCGTGATTTCCGCCAGATGTTCACCGACCTTCGGGCCAAGCCCGTGTCCCTCGAAACAGGCGAAGAGCGCCGTTGAGCGGGCTCGGTGTAGGGCTGGCGCTTGCGCCATGCCTTGTTTGACATTCGGGAGCCGATCTCACGGAAGGCGTGGCGCAAGCGCCAGCCCTACGTCGGAAACGGGTATCACGGTGCCGGGACATACCGCACCTCTTGTGTTCCGGGGCTATCCGGTGCGAGTTCGGCGGCGCCGACGTTGTCGCTTGTCACCAACAGCCGGAATGCCTGGCCGGGAGCGGTAAACACCGCGCCGCCCCCGCCCGGGTGCACGAGATCGCGCGGAAGGCGCCACTCCCAGGTCGTTGCACTCCCGCCAGTCGGCGCCATCGCGACCGCCCTGCCGCCCGGCGACGTCGGAGCGCCTTCGTTCCAACCCCCGTTCTTCTCGCTGTAAACGCCGCCGTTTTGAAGCAGCAACTCGGAGCCGAAACCCGAGCCGTGTGGATGAAATCCGGTGACGCCCGCCAGGTCGGTGTCGAGGTAGGTGTTGTTGTAGAACGCGGCATAATCGTGGGCATTCCATGTATCGACGCGCAGGTAGATGTAGTCCGCGTCGTGGGCCAGCCACACGGCCTTCACATCGGACGGCGCGCCCGCCTGGTCGCCCGTGACGTCGTCGTAAACCTTCGCAATCGCGGGCCAGTCGGCGCCATTGCCATCGATCGTAATCGTCGCCGCCACCGACGGCGGAGCGAAGGTGTAGGTGAGCACCGCCGAAGTTTCGTCCCCTGCAGTCGATCCACTCGTCACGAGATACTTGAAACCAACGCCGTCAAAGACCCCGCCGCCACCGGCGCCGGTCGGATGAGTGAGCGCGCGGGGGACACGCCATTCCCAGCTCGTCGTGGACGTGGCGTAGGGGGCGATCGCAACGGAGGCCGCGTAACCATCGTTAAACCCTCCGTTTTTTTCGGAGTAAAGCGCGTCCCCTTGCATGAGCAATTCGCTGCCCAGCAATCCTGCGAGGAAGGGATCGAAGCCGGTGGCGCCGGACCGGTCGGCATCGAAGTAGAGGTTGTTTCCCTGGGAGTGGAAATCGTGCGTATTCCAAGTATCGATACGGAAATAGACATAGTCCCGATCGTTGGCCATCCACACCGCCTTCAGGTCGGACGCGGCGGAGCCATGGTCGCCGGACGGATCTTCCCACACCAGTGCCGCGGAGGGCCAGTCGGAGAAGCCGCCGTCCACGGTGATGCCCGCGTAGACGGAGCCGCTCGATTTGCGCGGCATGGCGGTGAGGGTGACGACGTTGGCGTCCTCGTAAGGCGTGGGCGTGACACTGTCCACGGCTCGCACAATGAACGCATAGGCCGTCCCGTTGGTCAGTCCCGTGACGGTGTGCTCGTTGGCGACGGCGGTGGCGAGGTTGACCGGGTAGGCGTAATCTGCGGGTGCGGTGCCGGCAATGATGCCGGTGTTTTGCCAGGGCGAGGTATTCAGATTGGCTGTGCCGGGAGCGGGCGACGCGGGCGCATAATAGACTTTGTAGCGGACGGGCCGTGTCTGGTCAGTCGCGGTGTCCCAACGGACGATGACCGCACCGTCGTCGGGAATGGCCGCCTGGATGCCGGTGCGCAGGGGAGCGAAACTCGAGGTGCCGCGCGGCGTGAAACCGTTGCCGGTGGTGCTCCACACGGGAGCCGAGGTGTCGATGTTGGCGGTGTTCCAGGTTTGCGCACGGGTATTGGGCGCCTGGCTCAGGAATTTGTCGGATTGGTAGAGCGACCAGCCCTGCACTTTTTGCGATTCCACAAAATCGGTGTCGTAAACCGAGCCGCTGGATTTCTCGAAGCGATAACCGAGGTTTTTCTCGAAGCCGTCACTGGCGATGACGGGAAAATACTGCGTGACGGCACCGGTGTCCCACGTCAGCAGCATGAGGATATGCGAACCATCGGCGCCGAACACGGCTTGATTCGGAAGCCGCGGATGCGTGGCCGGGTGAACAAGGCTGCGCGGGATGCGGATCTCCCATTCGGTTTTCGCGGTGTTGGCGCTCCGGGTGGCGGTGCCGACGGAGCCGACATTGAACAGGCCGGTGTCCTGGCTGTAGAGGCCGCCGTTTTGATAGAGCAACTCGGAGCGGATGCGTGTGCCGGCGCCGGTCGGAACATAGCCCGCGGCGGACACGTCGAGGCCATCATCGACGACATCATCCGTGTCGATGTAGAGATTGAAGCCGGCGGTGTTGAGATCGGTGCCGGCGTCGGTGCTGATGCGCAGGTAAAGGTAGTTGCCATTGTTGGTGGCATACACCGCGTTGATGGCACCCGCATCGGGCGCTTCGCCGTTGGACTGGAGTTTCGCCTCGGAAGGCCAGTCGGAGACGTTGCCGTTGATCGTGATGGTGGCGCGAACGGCACGGGGCTCGAGATAACCCAGCGCAATCACGGAGAAGCCGTCGGCGCGGTCGGCCTCGGCGGAGAGTTTTAGACCGATGCGATATTTGCTATCGAGGAAGTAGGGGCTGAACGTGTCGTAGTCGTTGCTGTCGGCGTAGTAGCTTTCGAACATCACGGCATCGACGAAGGGACGCGTGGTGAAGCCATAGGCCTCGAACTCGGGGTTGAAGAAAAAAGTGGCGCGGTTCTGCACCAGGAGCTTGCCGGGGAAAGTCGCGCGCGCCGTCTGGAGGAGCTGGCGGAAGCCGGGCGTGGTCCACTCAAACTGGAGCGCGGGCGAAAAACTATTGGGCGCGCAGGTGTCCATCGTGTCGATGAAGATGCCGTCGCAACCCAATCCCAGACCGGTGGTGGTGGTGAGGATCTCGTCGAGGCCGCAATTGCCGTCGGCGGCGACGGTCATGCTCTTCAAAACGGCGAACCAGGCGGGATCGCCGGCGTTGACGTAGGCTCCGGCGAACTCTCCGTTGAACTCGGGCTTGCCGTCGTAGGGAGGGTTGTCGACGTAGAACGAGGCATAGCCGGTCCCGCCGGGGGAGGCGGTGCCGAGCGAGGCGCTGCCGTCGGAATTCAGTGTATCGGGCAACGTGCCCGCCGCGGGACTCGACCCCCGGGGATCGATGCGCGGGCCGGTGCCGCCGCTGACGGTTTTGATGACGCGATGACCATTCACGTAAACGTAGAAGCCATTCGAATCGGTCTGATAGATGGTGGAGCGGTTGTCTTCGCCGAAGGAAATGTAGCCGACGACCCGGATGTCATCCGCGGTGCCGCTGACGTTGTCGGTGCCGTTCTGCAGATCGGCGACCTGCGCGCGGGTCATGACGCGCGGTTCGACGATCACGAGCCGGTAGCCGTTGCCCTGAACGGTGGAGAGGAGCGTGGGGTTCCAGGAGCCGTAGTAGATGTAATAGGGATCACGGCTGCTGAAACGCTGGAGCGGTGCGTCGGCGCGCGTCGATGAAACGGATACGAGAACAGTGAGGAGGAAGGCGTATTTTTTAATCGAATACATGGCTGATCGTCGTAGGGCTGGCGCTTGCGCCATGCCTGGATTGAGAACGCGGGTGAAACGGAGCCTGGACGGGGGCGACGAAACGGAGAGGCGTGGCGCAAGCGCCAGCCCTACGGATTAAAAAAAATCCCGTCGTCCGGAGGGACGACGGGATTGACGGCGGACTCAGGGAGCCGGGATATACCAGATGGCCTGGGTGCCTGGACTATTCGGAACGAGCTCGGCGACGCCGGAGTTGTCGCTCGTCACCAGGAGAAAGAACGACTGGTCGGGCTCGTCGAAGACCGGGCCGCCGGCGCTCGGATGAACGAGATCGCGCGGAATGCGCCATTCCCAGGTGGTGGCGCTGCCGCTGGTGGGCGACATCGTCACGGTCTTGCTGCTGGGCGAGGTCGCGGAGCCTTCGTTGAAGCCTCCGTTCTTCTCACTGTAGACGCCGGTATTCTGGAGGAGCAGCTCGGACCCGAAGGGCAGCGAGTGCGGCAGGAAGCCGGAGGCCGAGGAGAGATTGGCGTCGAAGTAGGTGTTGTTGTAATTCGCCGCGTAATCGTGGGAGTTCCAGGTGTCGATGCGCAGGTAGATGTAGTTCGCATCGTTGGCGATCCACACGGCCTTCACATCGGAGGGCGCCCCGGCATTGTCGCCGGTGACGTCATCGTAGACCTTCGCACCCGAGGGCCAGTCGGCGCCGTTGCCATCGACCGTGATCGTGGCGGAGGTGGTGTGCGGCGGGATGGCGAGACCGGCCATCGCATAGCGCAGCGCACCGGCATTGGGAGCGAACTCGGCGGGACCGGCGTTGTCGCTGGTGAGAAGAACATCGATGGCGGATCCGGTGCCTTTGAACACGGTGGTGCCGGCGCGAGCACCCGCCCCGGAGGGATGGAGACTGGAGCGCGGGATGCGGTATTCCCAACTGGTGGCCGTGGCGGAGCCAGTGGGGCTCACGGTGACGGTGCCAATGGAGCCGTCGTTGAAACCACCCGCGCCCTGGCTGTAGAGGCCGGTGCCTTGAATGAGGAGCTTGGAACTGATGCGACCGAGGCTGTGCGGATTGAAGCCAGGACCGACGCCCACCTCGGGATCGAAGTAGAAGTTGTTGGCGGCCGCGGGCTGGTCGTGGGCGTTCCAGGTGTCCACGCGAAGATAGACGTAGTTGAGATCGTTGGCCATCCACACGGCTTTGAGATCGGAAGCGGCTCCCAAGGTGTCTCCCGAGGGGTCGCTGTAGATCAGGGCATGCGCGGGCCAGTCGGTGGTGGTGCCGTCCACCGTGATGGTGGCGAAGACCGAAGACTGGGCGAATGTGTAGGTGGCGGCGCCGGCGATTTCGTCGGTGGTTGCAGAGCCGCTGGTCACGAGGATCTTGAAACCGGCGGCGGTGAAGACGCTGCCGCCTCCCGCGCCGGAGGGATGCTGGAGGTTGCGGGCGACCTTCCATTCCCAACTCGTGGCGGAGCCGCTGCCGGGATTGATCGCAACGGTGCCGATGAGACCGTCGTTGAAGTTGCCGGCCTTCTCGCTCCAGAGCGTGCCGCCCTGAATCAGGAGTTCGCTCGCGATGAGGCCCGCGCCATAAGGATTAAAGCCGGTGTCGCCGCCAGCGAGGTCGGTGTCGAGGTAGAGGTTGTTAAACGCGTTGGGGAAATCGTGGGAGTTCCAGGTGTCCACGCGGAAGTAAACGTAATCGGCGTCGTTCGCGACCCACACCGCCTTGATGTCCGAGGCACCGGTGCCGTTGTCGCCGGACGGATCGCCCCAGATCTGGGCGTCGGCGGGCCAGTCGGAGAACGCTCCATCGATGACGATGCTGGCGTAGATCGAGCCGGCACTTTTTTGCGGTGTCGCGGTGAGCGTCACGGTGTTGGTGTCCTCATGGACGGTGGAGGCGCTGTCGACCGCGTGCACGACGAAGGCATAGGCGGCGCCGTTCTGAAGACCGGTGACGGTGTATTCGTTGGCGTAGGACGTGGCGGCGTTGCGCGGGTAGCCGTAGTTGGCGGGCGCGGTGCCGTAAACGATGCCGGTGTTCAGCCACGGCGAGGTGTTCAGGTTCGCGGTGCTGGAGCCGGCCGGCGCGTAGTAGATCTTGTAGCGGACGGGGCGGCTCTGGTCGTTGGCGGTGTCCCATTGCACGGTCACCGCGCCGTCGCCGGGAAGCGCGGCCTGAATGCCGGTGCGCGCGGGCTCGAACACGGTGTCGGTGCGCGATTTGAAACCGTTGGCGGTGGTGCTCCATACGGGTGCGGCCGTGTCGGTGTTCGCGGTGTTCCAGGTGGCGGTGCGGGTATTGGGCGCAAAGCTCAGGAACTTGTCGGTCTGGTAAAGCATCCAGCCCTGGGTCCTTTGCGACTCGACGAAGTCGGTGTCGTAAACGGAACCGCTCGCCTGCTCAAAACGGTAGCCCAGGTTTTTCTCGAAGCCGTCGGCGGCGATGATCGGGAAATACTCCGTGGTCGTGCCGTTGTTCCAGGTGAACAGCATCAAGACATGCGAGCCGTCGGTGCCGAACACGGGCTGGCTGGCGTAGCGGCCATGCGCGCCGGGATGGGTCAGGCTGCGCGGAATGCGGATCTCCCACTCGGTCTTCGCACCGTTGGCGGAAACGGTCGCGGAGCCGACGGAACCGACGTTGAACACGCCGGTATCCTGGCTGTAGAGACCGCCGTTTTGATAGAGCAACTCGGAGCGGATGCGCGTGCCGGCGCCGGTCGGAACGTAGCCCGCGGCGGACACGTCATCGAGGTCGGCGAGATCGTCGGTGTCGATGTAGACGTTGAAATTCGTCGTATTGAGATCGGTGCCGGCATCGGTGCTGACGCGCAGGTAGAGATAGCTGGCGTCGTTGGCGGCATACACGGCGTTGATCGCGCCGGAGTCCACGGGGAAACCGTTGACCTGGAGTTTCGACTGGGCGGACCAGTCGCCGACGTTGCCATCGATGGCCGGAGTCGCGCGGATGGCGCGAGGCTCAAGGTAACCGAGCGAAAGCACGGTGAAGCCGTCGACGCGGTCGGCCTCGGCGGAGAGCTTCAGGCCGACGTTGTATTTGTTGTCGTTAAAATAAGGACTCTTCCAGTCGAAGTCATTGCTGTCGGAGTAATAGCTCTCGAAGAAGACGGCGTCGATGTAGGGACGCGTGGTGAAGTTGTAGTGCTCGACGTCCGTGCGGAAGAAAAAGGTGCCACGGTTCTGGAGAACGAACTTGGTGGGGTAGTTGTCACGGACCGTTTTCATGAGCTGCCGGTAGCCGGGGGCGGTCCACTCAAACTGGGTGGCGGCGGAAAAGCTGTTGGGTGCGCAGGTGTCGATCGTGTCGGTAAAGATGCCGTCGCAACCAAGCCCCTTGCCGACAGTGAGGCCGAGGATCTCGTCGAGGCCGCAGTTGCCGTCGACGGAGAAGGTCATGTTTTTCAACACGGTGAACCACGCGGGGTCTCCGGCATTGACGTAAGCGCCGGCAAATTCGCCGTTGAAGTCGGGCTTTCCGTCGAACGGCGGATTGTCGAGGTAGAAGGAGGCGTAACCGGTGCCGCCGGTCGAGGCGTTGCCGAGGGAGGCGACACCGCCGGCGCCAATCGTGCTCGCGATGGAGCCGGTGGTCAGGCCGGTGGACGGGTTGTAACGCGGGTCGATGCGCGGACCGGTGCCGCCGGTGACGGTCTTGATGACACGATGACCGTCCACGATGACGAAGTTGCCCGAGCCGTCGGTTTGATAGATGGTCGTGCGGTTGTCCTCGCCGAAGGAAATGTAGCCGAGGACGCGGATATCATCGGCGTTACCGGCGGTGTTGTCCGCGCCGTTTTGCAGATCGGCGACCTGCGCGCGGGTGATGTTTTTCGGCTCTACGATGACGACCTTGTAGCCGTTGGACTGAACCGTGGTGAGCAGGGCGGCGTCCCAGGCGCCGTAATAAATGTAGTAGGTGCTGCTGTTGGTAAACCGTTCGACGGGGGCCGCCGCCTGGGTGTTCGCGGTGAACACGGAAGGGAGCAACCCGGAAGCTAACAAGGCGCAGTGGAGCGTTGTTTTCATTGTGGTGTGGGGTGGCAAAACAGAGGCGATAAGAACAAAAAAGTAACCGGTTACAATAACTAATTGTAAGTAGTTACGCTTTTAATTAAACCTGTTTATGAAAAGTGCGAAGGCGCGCTGAACTAATGCCCGCTAGTTGTTGTAGGAGTGTCGGTTGCGACACGCCTATGAAAAACAACTGCGGCTCAGTTCACCTCGATCTCGGAAACCCACATGATTCCGGGCCGGGCGGGCACGCCTCGGGCGGGATTTTGCACCACGCGGATCGCCTTGAACATCTGGCGCGGAAATACGACCCGCGTAGCCTTCTCCGCGGGCTTGGATTTCCAGTTGGCGATGACCACTTCCTGCCCGGTCGCGACTTCGCCGAGGACCATGCCTTCACGACCGGTGTAGGTCACCCCACCCTCGTGATGCCAATGGACCAAGACTTCCTGCACCGCCACCGGATCGGGAAACATCAAGCGCACCCAGTGCTCGACCGGCGCGTCTTCGGACGCCCAAGCCCCCTCGTTCCAAGCTAGATTGCTGGCGTCGGCCACACCGTCATTCAACGCCTTGGTGGCGTAACCGCCAAACGTGCTATCGGCCGACACCTGCACCCCCGGTCCGCTCGCCAGGCTTGCACGCGCATCAAGAAAAACCACGCGGCACTCCTCCGTCCACCAGACCCGCCCTTCGGAGGACACCTTTAACGTCAGGGTCATCGCATCCGCTCCGGCCGGACGCATCAGCGGCACATTCACACTGTCCGCCGCACCGGCGGCGAGCGTCACGCGATTGCGCCCGCTGCTCGCAGGACCGGCGCCCGTCCACTCGACCACGCACTCCCGCTTCCGCGATGAGTGATTCACTATTTTTACCGGCACGTTCACGCGGGTCTCGCGAATCAGCAAACGCCGTCCGGGGCCGCCTGCCTCGATCGGGGCCACCGGACGCACCCGGACCTCGCGGACAAACGCCAGCTCCGTTCCGTCCGCATTCACCACGCTCCACCCGACGACATGGGTGTCGGTTTCCGTGGCGGGAAGAACCACCTTCAACTCACGCTCCGCTCCCGGCGGCACCGGCACACCCTGTCCGCCCGGAACACGCAGAGATATCGTATCCGTTCTATCATTACGAACGATCAACCGCCACGCGGACGGCTCACCGGCGATGACCACGCCGGCCGGAGCGATGTCCGCCCGGACACCCGTCTCCTGCTCGCGCCTCAACGATTCCAGCGAACGCAATGCCGCGGCCGCCTCGCCGGCGCCCGAGCGCCAGCCGCGCAGAAACGCCTGTTCGTCCCCAAGCCGTTCCGGCGCCACAAGGTCCAGCACCTGCGTTGCGTGGGGCTCCAATGTCACCGGCAGGCGCGCCCCGCCCTCCGTCCATCCGCCAAGCCCCGTCTGCGGGTCAAGCCAGGCGACCCGTCCCAGCGCGGCGGGAAGCAGGAGTTCGGTGGTCCGCCGCGTCTCCGTCTGGTTTTGCAAAGTAACATGCCAGAGTCCGCCCGCCGCCCGGCCAAACTGCTCCAGCCGCAGCCCCTCCCCCTTGGCGAGCCTCGCCTCGCGCACCGGCTGCCAGCCGGCGTCGGACACCCGCCGTGCGAGCGGCACAAAGGTGCGGAAGAGCGGACGATCCCGCTCCAGTAATTTCGGATCGTGCCAGTAGGGGTTGTCGGCGGCGTTGTGGCTGAAAAAACTCGGTTGAAATCCGTAGAACAGACACGTCTCAAAATAGCGGCGCAGCGGCTCGCCTTCGAACGTGGAAAAATCGGTCGACTGCAAAAAACCGAACGGCTTCTGGCCGGAGAGCGCCCGGCGGTAGTCGAGCCGCTCGCGACTGTTCGGATTGTAGCGCCCGCCGCTCCACCAGTCGGTCTCCTCGCCGGGAATGTCGATCCAGCGATTGATGAACGGGGCATCTACCAGCGGAAAATTCGCCATCAGATATTTGCCGCGCGAGCGCAGCAGGGCCCCCAACGCGGCGGTGAACTCGTATTGCGGCACGTTGGGCGCCATCACCGGCACGCGACCGGCGCGGGTGTAGGTGGCCGGATAATCCGCCGCCCGCAGCGCGCCCACCGCATGGTCCGGTTGCACGATGGCATCCATCGAATCGAGATAGATACCATCGACCCGCGGATCGTCGAGCCACTCCGCGATTCGTTTCCACTCGGCCGCCGCGCGGTTGAGCCCGCCCGGCGAAACGGACGCGAGATCCGGATCGCTGCTCACCTCCATGCGCGCACCCTTGTTCCAGGGCAGGTCCATGAACTTCGTCAAAATATCCCCCTTCTCATCGCGCGACGCGCCCGCCAGCCCCGATGCCGCGAGATCGCGACTCCACCCCGCGCCGAGTGCGGCCAGTTGCTGCATTTTTTCCAGCGCCCGCTGCGGTGTGCGCTCCTCGCCGTCGTTAAACGGCAGCCAATAAAGCCACGGCTCCGCATACATGAGGGTCAGAACGCCGTTCTTCTTCGCATAATCCACATCGTCCCCGCGCTCGCCCACCTTTTCAAAAAACGAAAATCCAAAATCCTCCGCCCCCGGCAGCTTTGAGATATCGGAGAACGGCATCCATAATCCCGAGCGTGGCACCCGGCGTTCGGCATAGTCCGGATAACGTTTAAAAAACTCCGCCAGCGCCGCGCGAAACCCACCTTCTTCGCCCCGCTCAACCGCATAGAACGAACAACGAAACGTCGCCTGCCCCGGAAATTTTTTTGTTTCCGGTGAAAGCGCCAGGTCGTAGTCCGCCTGCAAATACGCCGCACCCGCACCCAGTGCGAACACCCTCGGCTCCGCCGGATCCGTCTCGATCACCCAGGCACGCGCGCCGTCCTCCACGACTCCGATCGGATAAAACGACTGCCGCGCATCCAGTCCATAGCGTCCGCCCGCAAAGTGCCCGTAGATTGACTCGCTCGCATCGATCACCCGGCTCGCGGTCATGTCATCAGCCCAGGTTTTTCCGGCAAGCGGCAGCGCCAGTCCCGCCTCGATGCGCAACACACGCGCCTCATCGTCGCGCAGCCAGCCGGTCAGGCGCAGCTCTCCTTCTCGCGGCGAATCCGCCACGAGCACCCACGCCACTCCCAGCGTCTCCCCCGCCCACGCACACTCATCGCCCCGCCGCCACGCCTTCGCCGGCACGAGTCCCGCCGGCTCACCACTGCCCGCCGCGTCGCGCAATGTTGCCTGCAACCGCGCCGCCGCCGGCAACCCGAGCGCCGCCAGCCTCTCCGCCACCATTTCGAACCCGGCGCCCGTCTTTACCTCCGTCCACCCGCTCAAATCCGGCCCGCCGTTGAGACTCACTGAAAGCGAAACCGCCCGCGCCGCGAGCAAGGGTCCCACATCCACGGACATCGTTCCGGCGGGTGCCGCCCGCGTCCCGAGTGTGGCGGGATCCACCTTCACGACGCCGTTGGCCGGCCAACGCTGACCCACGTTCCAGTCCGCAGTGGTCGTTTCCACGAACCAGGTAAACGGACGCCCCAAACCGGGCGCACTCACGACGCACACCAGCCGTCCCTCCGTCGCCTGAAACAACGGCGCCCCGATGCGAGCCCATGCCCACCCCCGCGCCCCGGCCGGATAGGCATAGAACGAAGGTCCTTCCACCAGAAGGTCCGCACCCGACGACGCTTCACCCGCTGTCGGCGTCGTATCAAAATAAATCCTCACCCGTTCCGGAACGAGCCCGCCCGAGTGGCTCAACGTCACCGCCACCGCGTCCGGCATCCCTTCCACCCGTTCGATCCGGGCCTCCGTGATGCGAGCCGGCTCAACAGCCGCCGCCTCCCGGACCAGCCCGCTGCTCGCGATTAAACCGCACCCCAAAAATGCGAGACTCCTGCACCGGCCAAACAGCTTCATCATAATTTGCGTAATTAGTTACGCAAACTCTCGCTCGTCAAGCTTCGTCCGTTCACGAGATCCCGTTTCCCACCATCCCCGGCGGAGAAACTTTGGACAAAGCTTCTTTCAGCGTTACTACTTACCCAACCATGTCGCTTCCCCTTTACGCTCGTTCCTCGCCCGCCCTCACGCCCATCGGCTGATCGTTCCGCTCCCCATGGATATCAAAAAGTTTTCACGCCTCGCCGGCGTGTCCACCGCCACCGTTTCCCGCGCTTTTTCCGGCAACGGCCGCATCAAAGAAGCCACGCGCCAGCGGATTTTCGAACTCGCCGCGACGCATGGCTACACGCCCAACATCCATGCCCAGCGGCTCAATGCCCGGCGCACCGACATCATCGCGGTCTATTATAGTTTCAGCACCGCGCCGATTTTCGACTACTACAACATGGAGCTCGCCCAGGAAATCGCCAAGGCGGCGGGCGTCCGCGGCTACACCACCAATCTCGAACTCACCCAAAAAACCGAGGCTCCCTCCCCCGGCCTTCAACGCGCCGCGGCCGGCGGCGGGCTCGACGGAATCATCCTCGTCGCCGACTCCCGGGCCGGCGCCCTCGCCTTTCTGCAGCAGTTCAAATCGATCCCGGTCGTGGTCATCGCAAATCACCGGTGGGATCTTCCCGAAGCCGCCGGACTGGTGCGCATCCATCAGGACTCCGGCATCGGCGAAGCCATCGCGCACCTGAAATCCGCAGGCCATGCGCGCATCGGATTCATTCACGGCGTCGCCGACACCGCCAAACATGACGCGTTTCTCAACGCCTTGCAGGCTCAGGGTCTCGATGCCGCCTCCGCACCCGCCGCGTCGGGCCCGCTCTCCTTCGAAGACGGCGAACGCGCGATCGGCGAACTCCTCTCCGCCCGCGTCACCGCCGTCCTTTGCTCAACCGACATCCTCGCCCTGGGAGCCATCAGTGGCGCGGACAAACGCGGCGTGCGCGTGCCCCAGGACCTTTCCATCGTCGGGATCGACAACCTGTCCTTCTCCCCGTTCACCCGCCCGCCGCTCGCAAGCGTCGGCATTCCGCGCACCGAGATCGCCGAGGCCGCCATCGCCATCCTCGATCAACTCGTCACCGACACGACCGCGGATGCCACGCCGTCTGCCCGGCAGTTCATCCACACCATTAACACCCGCTTCATCCCCCGCGCCTCCCTCGGGCCGGTCAGCCGTCCGGCATAGAACGACCTGCGCGGTGTCGCAAAATTTTCCGTGTCTTCCGCGCATTCCGTGGGCAATGCTTCCCGTTTTTCTCCTCCATGCGCTTCCATAAATACCACGCCCTCGGCAACGACTACATCGTCTGCGATCCCGCTGACTTTCCCCAGTGGAAAAACGGCCCGTCCGTCGACGAAATCCGCGTGATCTGTCACCGCAACTTCGGCGTCGGCTCCGACGGTATTCTCTGGGGCCCCCTGCCTTCCACGAAGAGCGAATTCGGCCTGCGCATCTTCAACCCCGACGGCTCCGAGGCGGAAAAATCCGGCAACGGCCTGCGCATTTTTTCCCGCTACCTGTGGGACCGGAAGCTCGCCAAAAACGCCACGTTCACCATCGAGACGCCGGGCGGCCACGTGCAATCCGTCATCAAGGAAAACGGCAGCCTCATCACCGTCGACATGGGCTCCGTGAGCTTCGTCAGCACCAAGATCCCGCACACCGGTTCCGAACGCGAGGTCCTCAACGAACAGATCACCGCCCTTGATCGCACGTTCACCTACTGCGCCGCCACCATCGGTAATCCGCACTGCGTGCTGCCGCTCCCGGAAGTGTCCGCCGAGCTCGCCCATAAATACGGCCCGCACCTCGAAACCCACGCCAATTTCCCGCGCAAGACCAACGTCCAGTTCCTCCAGGTGCTCGACCGTAAAAACATCCGGATCGAAATCTGGGAGCGCGGCGCCGGCTACACCCTCGCCTCCGGCAGCAGCTCCAGCGCCGCCGCCTCGGTTGCGCACAAGCTCGGCCTCGTCGACGCCGACGTCACCGTGCACATGCCCGGCGGCACGATCGGCATCGAGATCGGCGCCGGATTTGCGATTCGCATGACCGGCACCGTCAACAAAGTCGCCGACGGCGTGATGCACCCCCAGCTGTTCGAAGTGAAAGTCTGACCTCGATTGATTTGTGGCCCTGAGCGTGAGCTCAGGGAATCCGTCCCGCCGGCCCCGGTTCACGCCAGGGCCGTTTCATTCTTCAATACTTCACCGAGCAGCCATATGGCTGCGTGCTGCTTTTCTCGACCGCCACGTTGTTTTTCACGGCGGCCAGCGCGGCGGTGACGTAGTTCTCGGCCTTGGCAATATCGATCACGTCGGTCGAACGAATGCTGTCGATCGCTCCATTGTAGACGACCTTGCCGTCCGGCGTGATCACGAACAGGTGCGGCGTGGTCTTGGCACCATAAAGTTTGCCCACCGCTCCGTCCGTGTCGCGCAAATAGGCGGTCGGTGCAGCCCCCGTTTTGGCCGCCCATGCGGCCACCTTCTCCGCATCAAAATCCCCTTGCTTGCCCGCGGCGGCGGAATTGATCGAGAGCCACACCACGCCGTCGGCCGCGGCGGTTTTCTGAAGCGCGGGGATGTTGCCGCTGTTCTCGTAGTGCTTCACCACGAACGGACACTCGGGAGTGACCCAATCGAGCACGACGGTCTTGCGCTTGAAATCGGAAAGCTTCCGGGTGGTTCCGGTGATGTCCTTGAGCGTGAACTCGGGCGCAAGCTGCCCGACAACAGCGGCAGCCTGGAGGCCGGCCGCGAAAACCACGGCCGTGACGGCCGCAAAACAGGAACGCAAGCGATGGGTGGTCATACCTGCAATAGGAGTGCACCCCAAAACGATTTGTTCCGCCCGCAAATCCCATGGTTGCTGAAATGAAACCAGCTCCGTTACGCTGGGTCCGCAACAATGGGATGGATTTCCGACTTCTTCCGGCTCGCGTGGGGCTTCCTTTATTGGAACACCCGAAAGACCGTCTACCGGCTGCGCGGAACCCGAAGCCAATGCCCCTGCCAGCACCTGAGCGACTCCGGACGCGCGTGGGAAACGGCTTGCGATGCCGCGGTCCACTGGAACAAACCCGCCCGCTTCCGGCGCCTTTGTCCGCTGCTCAAAAAAAACGACGCCGGCCTCTGGCGTTGCTCGGTGGACCGCCGTGACGTGCGTCCCTTCTGGGGTCGCGCCGCGGTCTTTCATGGCGGCCTCCTGCTCATTGTGTATCTGACGGCCACCCTCGCCGTCTTCGTCTTCCTTCGAAAAGTCGGTTATCGCGTCACCTACCCCGGCGTCCTGTGGCCGCCCGCCTGGGAAAAATTCACCTCGATTCGCACGGACTATTTCCTGCGAAAATTTCAGTCCGCCTCCGCCGCGGGCGACATGCAGACCGCGCTCATGTCGCTTTCCACCGCCTATAACCTGGAGCCGCAAAACTACGCGACCGGCCGCCAGCTCGCCCAACTCTGGCAGGTCGGGCAGCCCGGGTTTTCCGACACCATCTATCGCCGGCTGCTCAACGACCATCCTGCCGAGGCCGCGACGACTGCGCAGGTCTGGTTCCGCGCCCTGCTGGCGCGCGGTGATTTTGCAGGCATCGAAACCCTCGCAAGCGACCGCATCGTCGCCGCACCCGATCAAGCGGGCGCCTGGCTGAACGCCTTTCTTTTCGCCAATCGGCGCACCGGCGACGCCGCCGCGCGAAACCGGCTCGCGGCCGCGCGCACCCTGCCCGATTCCGCCCGTTTTCTCCTGACCCTGGCCGACGACCTTGAAAAAAAACCGTCTCCCGCGGATACGCGTGAACGCCTCTCGAAGGCGGCCGCCGAAGCCGGGGACCCGCTGTCGTTTTTCAACGTCCTCCGCCAGTTCGTCTCCCGGGGCTTTGGAGAAGACGCCCTGCACTGGATCGATCGACGCCCCGGGCTCATCGGTCCCCGTGATTTGGTCCCCCTGCGCCTCGACGCACTCGCCACCGCGCGCTGGAGCACGCTCCTTCACCGTGAAGTTGAAACCCTTCTCGGGCCGCCACCGCATCCGGTGATCGTCGAGCTGTTGAGCGCACACCTCATCCGCCACCCCGATGCCACCGTGCGCGATCTTCTCTTCGCCCGGCTCGAGCGGGATCCACTCCCGGCCGCTCCGGCCAGCTACTCCGCTTATCTCTCGTTGTTCTGCGCAGCCGGCGCCGGACGCGACCTGCCACGACTCCACACGACCGCCGCGCGCATCAAGGAAGTCCTCCGCGACGATTTCAAAAGCCTCGATGCCGTCGGTGAAAGCCTCGTGAAGCACAGCCGGAACCAGCGCATCGAAAATTACCTGCCGGCATTGCAACCGCTGCCGCTGGATGTCAGCTACGCGTTGTTCGAGCATTACGCTCCCCTTCCTCGATGACCGCGCCGTCCTTCCTTCTGCCCCTCACCCCCTCCGGACGGATCGTGGTGGCCCTGGCTGGATTGCTCACCGCCGGTCTCTGCCTGCACCTCTGGCCGGTGTGGCTGGACAATCCGGATCTTTCGCACGGCCTCTTCGCACCCGTGCTGTTCCTGTTGCTGTTGCATGAAAGCCGCCGGCGCGGACCGTGGCGCCACCCGGCCGACACCCTGCTTCTCCGGATTGCGCGCGGCCTCATACTCGCGAGCGGCGTCGCCCTCGTGTCCATCGCCGGCCTCTATGCCGCGGCCGTCGAGTGGACCCATCCGCTCGTGGGCCTGTCGCTTTCACTCGCGCTCTCCGCGCTGCTGCTCGGCGCGCTGCTCTGGCTTTCATCCTCACGCGTGCGCGCCCTGCCTCTCAATTGGACCACGCTCGTTGCAGTCGGCTTCTGGCCGTTGTGCGCCCAAATCCCTCCGGGCACCTACACGCGCATCACCCTGCAACTCCAGTTTTGGGTGACCGATGTCGTGCTTCAATCCCTGCACCTGCTCGGGATCGCCGCCTCCACCTCGGGCAACATCATCCTGCTCGCCCACACCAGCGTGGGCGTCGAGGAAGCGTGCAGCGGCGTGCGAAGCCTCATCTCATGCTTTGTCGCCGCGGTGTTTTTCTCCGCCACGCTGGTGCGACGGCCCTGGGCCCGCCTGCTCATCATCGCGCTGGCCCCCCCGCTGGCGTTCGGAATGAACATCGTCCGCTCGCTCGGACTTACCTTGCTCGCCAACGCCGGCGTGGACATCGGAGGAAAATGGCACGACGTCACCGGGTTCGCCGTTCTGGGCGTGACGGCCGCAATTCTTGGCGCCCTGGCCCTTTGGCTCGAAGAGCCTGAACCGTCTTCGGATCCACTCCCGCCCGCCACACCGGATATCGTCGCCGCTCCGCGGCCCTGGGGCGTGCTCACGGCATTCGTTCTCACGACCGCACTCGTCGGATTTTTTGTCTTCAATACCCATGGTCCTATCCGTGAAGCCGGTCCGCCCCCCGATTTGCGATCGCTGCTTCCAACCGACCCCGCGGGCTGGGATCTCGTGCACACCGACGATCTCTATCGCTTCGCATCGATCCTCGAAACCAAACACCTCATCCAGCGGACGTATGTGCGCCGTGGAACCGCGGTCGGTTCCGAGCCGGTGCAGGTCACCGTGTATGTGGCTTACTGGTCGCCAGGCCAGGTTCCGGTCAGCCTCGTCGCCTCCCACACCCCCGAAGCCTGCTGGCCGGGCGGAGGCTGGGCGGCGCAACCGACCGTGCCGGCGGATTCTCCTTTTCTTTTCGGCGGGCAGACCCTGCCCGCGCCCGAATATCGCGCCTTCACGAACTCCGGGTTTCTGCAACACGTCTGGTATTGGCATCTCTATGACGGCCACTCCATCACGCAGAACGACCCCCGCTCCGCCGTCGCCTTGTTGAAACTTGCCTGGAACTACGGCTTCCGGACCGCGGGCGAGCAGATGTTCGTGCGTGTCTCCAGCAACCGCCCCTGGACGGAAATTCGCGACGACCCGCTCCTGACCGGCATCCTCTCCCGCCTCGAGCCCTTCGGACTGTAATCCACCATGCTTTTCCGCCTCACCTCCCGCGAACGCATCGCCTTGGCCACGGTCGCCCTGCTTCTGGCTCTCGGCGTGCTCGGACTCGCCGTGTTGTAACCCGCCCGCCGGGTCGGGCCGGCCTCAAGTTTTTCATTGCCGCCCCTTCGCCGTCGCCAAGCATCTCCCGACCGTGGTTCCCGACGCCGATTATCGCATCAAGCTCCCTGTCTTCGAGGGGCCCCTCGATCTCCTGCTTTTCCTCATCAAGAAAAACGAGATCGATATCTACGACATCCCCATCGTCTCGGTCACACGCCAGTATATCGACGTGCTGCATTCGATGCAGCAGCTCGACCTCGAGATCGCCGGCGAGTTTTTCGTCATGGCCGCCACGCTGATGGAGATCAAGAGCCGCATGCTCCTCCCCCGCGGACAGGCCGCCATCGATCCCAACGCCACCGAGGAGGAGATGGACCCGCGCTGGGAACTCGTCCACCAGCTCCTCCAATATAAAAAATTCAAGGAGGCCGCCGCCAAGCTCGACGAACTCGCCGTTTTCCAACGTGACCTGCTTGCCCGCCACGTCTCGGAACTCACCCTCAACGAATCCGACCGCCCGCTCAAAACCGTCGATCGCATCGAGCTCTGGAACGCCTTCAACATCGTCCTCCGCCGCCTCGCCGAAAAGCTGGTCGTCGGCCAGATCCAGGACGAACAGATCACCGTCGCCGACAAAATGGAGGAGGTCCTGGAGTTCATCCGCACCCGAAAGACCTTCGTCTTCACCGAACTCTTTGGCGACCAGCCCGTCACCGTGCGCCTGCTCGTGGCCACCTTTATCGCCGTGCTCGAACTCACCCGTCTCGGCAAGTTGCGCGTGCGCCAGAACGACGCCTTCACCGACATCGAGTGCAGCGCGCGCGACGATTCGGCCCCGCCTCCGCCCTCCGAACCGGTCGCGGAAATCCCACCTCCGGCCAATCTCGAAAAGCCGCTTGAAACACCTGCGGAAGCAAGCACGGTATCCGCGTGAGCAAGAAACCGTCACGCCCTTCCCGTAAATCACCGGCCAAAACCGCCGGCCTGGTGGGTGTCGGCCTTGACAACGAGGACGGCCACAAGCGCATCACCCGCGGTGAACAGTTTGTGCTCGTCGGCGGTTCCGAGGAAACCCACGGCCGCATGACCGAGACCGTCGTCAAGACCTTCGAAGAACTCAAACGTCGCGACAAACGGCTCGAGAACGTCGAACCGCGCGAACTGGCCGACATCGTCCACAAGTCCACTCCTCGCTGATCTTTCCCCAACATGAACCTGAACCCCGATAGTTCCGCACCTACACCCGTCCCCGGCGTGCCTCCCGCTCCGGCGCCCCAGCCGCCGCTTGTTCAGCCGCCCGCGGCAACGCCTTCCGCGCCCGTGCTGACGCCCCCGGCTGCCGCCCGGCCGCTCACGCCGCCCCCGACGGCTCCTGCGGCGCCCGTGCTCACCCCTCCGCCCGCCAAGCCTCCCGTCAAACTGGCCCCGCCCGCCCCCGTGGGCCTGCGTCCTCCCGGCTCCCCGGCCCCGGTCGCCAGCGGCGTCCCGGCCGTCAACAAGCTTCCCGACGCACCCAAGTTCGTTTCGCCCATGCCCTCCATCGAGGAAGCGGACGACTCCATCCCCGTATTCCTGCCCATCGTCGCGGGTTTTGCGGCGGCGGCCTCGGTTGCTTTTGCCGTTCTGCTCTTCCTGAAACAATGATCCCACACCCTCATGTCCGATAAAATCGCCCACCTGACCACCGATACCTTCAAGACCGCCATCGCTTCGCCGGCCCCCGTCCTCGTGGACTTCTGGGCCCCGTGGTGCGGCCCTTGCAAAGCCATCGCCCCCATCCTCGCCGAACTCGCCGATGAACTCGATGGCAAGGTGACGATCACCAAGGTCAACGTGGACGATCATGGTGACATCGCCGCCGAATACGGCGTGCGCGCCATCCCCACCATGCTGCTTTTCAAAAACGGCCAGTTGGTGGAAACCCTCGTCGGCATGATGCCCAAGGCCACGCTCAAGGAAAAGCTCGTCGCCAAGATCTGAGCCGCCCGCGGCCCGTCAAAACCGTCGCCTCACCGCGACGGTTTTTTTGTGCACGCATTTCAGCCGATCTGCTTCAGCGCCGCCGCCAGTCGCTCCAGCTTCACCCGGTCCTTCACGCCCGGCGACGATTCCACGCCGCTGTTCACATCGACAAAACGCGTCCCGCTGCTGGCGATCGCGCCAGTGATGTTGTCGGGCGTCAGGCCGCCTGCGAGCACCCAGGTGTTCTGCGGATGCCCCTGCTGATGACGGGCAAACTTGTCCCAATCGCCCGTCTTGCCCGAACCGCCGAAGCCGCCGGCATGAAAAGTATCCAGTAAAAAGGTCGCCGCGAGCGGCAGCCACTCCGCCGGCACATCCTCGCCCGGCGGCAGCTTGGGGGCGAGCCAGAGCCGGTGCGCCCCCGCCTGCAACGACCACCCGCGCACCGTTTCAAGCGAGGTCGCATGCGCGCAATGGATCTGGAATAAATCAAAGCCCGCGCCAATCGCCGCCGCCAGTTCCCCGGCGGAAGGCTCCACCAGCACGGCCACACGCCGCGGACCGGCGGGAAGATCGGCCGCAAGTTCCTTGTAGCGCTCGAGCGACAGGTAGCGCGGCGATTTTGGATACAGAATGAAGCCCAGGCAGTCGGCCCCGATCTCCGTCGCCGCACGGGCGTCTTCGACACGGGTCTGCCCGCAAACCTTGAGCTGGATGCCTCCGATCATGCGCCGGAGTTGAATGAATTGACCGTCGCGATCACGTGATCGACCTGCGCATCCGTCAATTCGGGGAAGATCGGCAGACTCACGCACGTCGCCGCGGCTTTCTCCGCCTCGGGCAATGAACCCGCCGCATAGCCCAGCGACGCGTAGCATGCCTGCCGGTGCAACGGCACGGGATAAATCAAGTCGGTTCCGATCTCGTGCTTCGCCAGATGCTCGCGCAACGCGTCGCGACGCGGATGACGGATCGTGAACTGGTGATAAACACTCGCCCCATAATTCACCGTCGCCGGCAGAACGACACCAGTGAGCTTGATACCCGCGAGATACCGCGCGGCGATCGCCTGGCGGCGGGCGGTCCAGGTGGCGAGATGCGGCAGCTTCACGTTGAGCAACGCCCCCTGAAACCCGTCCATGCGGAAATTAAAACCCACCTGGTCGTGGTAATAACGACGGCCCATACCGTGCACGCGCAGGAGCTTCGCGCGCTCGAAGTGCGCGTCGTTTTTCGAGACAAGCGCACCGCCCTCGCCGCAACCGCCCAGGTTCTTGGTGGGGTAAAAGCTGAACGTGCCCACATCGCCCAGCAGGCCGACCGGCGTGCCTTGGTATCTCGCCTCGACCGCCTGCGCACAGTCCTCGACCACAAAGAGGTTGTGCTTCTTCGCAATGGCGAGGAGCGCGTCCATCGGAGCCGGCTGGCCGAAGAGATGGACAATGACAATGCCCTTGGTCTTCGGCGTGATCGCCGCTTCCACTGCGGCCGGATCGAGATTGAACGTCACCGGATCGATATCCACAAACCGGGGGGTCGCGCCGACGTAACTCACTCCCCACGCCGACGAGATAAACGTGAAGGCCGGCACGATCACCTCGTCCCCCGGCCCCCAGCCCGCAATTACGGCCGCCAGGTGAAGCGGTGACGTGCCGCTGTTGAGACCCAGCGCGCGCGGATAACCCAGCGTCTTCGAAAAATTCGCCTCAAACTCCTCCACATCCTTGCCAAGGCAAAAACGGGTGGCGTCGTAGGTCGCGGCAAGCGCGGCAAGCGCCTGCTCGCGCAGAGACTGATGTTGGAGCGAAAGGTCGAGGAACGGGACTTTCATGGATGGGAGGAACCACGAAACCACGAACGCCCCGAAAACCAAACCTGTTTTCTCGCCGCTCGATGCAGGCCGACCGCCGGTCGGGCGTCCGCGTCCATGTGTAATTGAGTTCACACGAAGCGGCGTGCCCGCCCCGGTCCTGCACGCAACATTCACCGGATGACCCAACTCCCCGACTGCCTCTACTGCCGTAAAGACCAGCGCCTGTCCGACTTGATGATCGAGGTCGCTCCCCTGCAGGTCTCGACACTCTACCTCTTCAAAGAGCAGACCTACCGCGGCCGTTGCGTCGTCGCCTACCACGAACACGTCAACGAGCTCTACGAACTGCCCGACACCGAACTCGCACGTTTCATGCAGGACGTCACCCGCGCAGCCAGGGCCATGAAAGCCGCCTTCAATCCCGCCAAGATCAATTACGGCGCCTACTCCGACAAACTCCCCCACCTGCACGTCCATCTCGTGCCCAAATACACCGACGGTCCGTCCTGGGGCACGACTTTCACCATGATGCCGGAGCCCAAGCGCCTGCACTCCGAGGACGTCTATGCCGGCCTGATCGCACAGATCAAAGCCGCGCTCGTTTAAAAGTCTCGTCGCCTCGGGCAATCGCGCTCAGCAAATCCGGATGAGTCGCGAAACGTGTTACCGCTGCTTCTGGCCGAAGCCGCTCTGCTGGTGCCCCTCCATCACCCCGATGGAGACGCGCACCCGTTTCGTGTTCCTCATGCACCCGCACGAGTTCAAACACGAGAAGGCCGCCACCGGCCGTCTCACCCATCTCTGCCTGGCCAACAGTGAACTCCAGATGGGCCTCGCCTTCGACGACCATGAGGCCGTCCAAGACATCATCAACGACCCGCGCAACCTCGTGATGCTCGTCTATCCGAGCGTCGGTGCGCGCAACCTCTCCAAGGGCGATCTCACGCCCGCCGACATCGGCGACCGCCGCCTCGTCTTCTTCCTCCTCGATGCCACCTGGGCGGGCGCCAAAAAAATGCTGCGCCTGAGTCCATCGCTGCAACGCCTGCCGCGCGTCATGTTCACGCCGACCGCGCCCAGCCGTTACGTGATCAAGCAACAACCCGTCGTCGGCTGCCTCTCCACGCTCGAGACGACGCATGAACTCCTGCTCGCACTGCAACGCAGCGGACTCGACGCCTATCCGCTGCCCGACCAGTTGCTCGATCTCTTCGCGCGCATGCAGGCCTACCAGCTCAAATGTGCCAGCGATCCCAACCTCGCCGGTTACCGCCGCAACCCCTACAGCGCTCCCGGCGAGCGCACCCGCGTCGGCAGCCGCACCGAAGCCCGTCGCACCCGAGTGCTCAACCTCGGCGACACGCCGGCCGCCGCTCCGGCCCCGCCTTCGTCCGAAGCCTGATTTTCGGGCACAAAAAAGCCCGCCTTCACAGGCGGGCTAAAAAGTTGTTCGGGGTTGCCCTGGCCTTACTTGGCCTTGGCGCCACCACGCTTGAACTTCGAGGTGAACTTCTCAACGCGGCCGGCGGTGTCGACGATGCGCTTCTCGCCGGTGTAGGCGGGGTGCGAATCAGAGGTCACGTCGCGGAGAACGATGAAATGTTCAACGCCATCGATGACTTCCTTGCGGGCGGACTTCATCGTGGACTTGGTGAGGAAGCGCTTGCCGCTCGACACATCGAGGTAGCAAACGTTGTTGAGGACGGGATGGCCTTCGGCTTTCACGTTATTAAAGAGGGATTAAGGTTAACCTTGGCGGGCCTTGTAACGGGGCTCGACCTTGTTGATGACGTAGATGCGGCCTTTGCGGCGGACGACCTGGCAGGCAGGGTGACGCTTCTTCGCGGATTTGATAGAGGAAACAACTTTCATAAAAGAGACGAAAACACCGGCCGCGAGGGCCTCTGTCAACGGCAAAGATGGCAATGTTCCAACGTGCGCCGGCCGCCTAACTTCCCGCGGATGCCGACGCGGCATATTTCGCAATGATACCGTCAAAACTGCCATTGCTGAAAAAGACCACCAATCGGGCCCGGGCCGTGCTCGCCGGAAGCGTCGCGGCCTTAAGCCCGTCCAGCAACGCCGCATTCGTCGGGGCACTCGCGGCGCGCACCCCCTGCGACTCCAAATGCGCAATCACCGCGTCGGTGTTAAACCGCTCGTCGGCTTTCAACTTATCGGCGCGATTCACCGCCCCCAGGTAAACCTCGTCCGCCAGCGCCAGCGCCGCCATGAAGCCGGCCTGCAGCGTGTTCGTGCGCGCCGTGTTGCTGCGCGGTTCAAACACCGCCGTGAGCACCGCGCCGGGGAACCGGTTGCGAAACGATTTGAGCGTCTCCGCCAGTGCGGTGGGGTGATGACCGAAATCCTCGATGACCGTAAGCGCCGGCGTGCTCACCAGCACCTCCTGCCGCCGCTTCACCCCGCGAAACCGCGCGAGGGGTTCGAGCGACAGCGCAACCGGCGCTTCGGGCCGTGTCGCCAGTGCCGCGGCCGTCGCCGCCATCGCGGCGTTGCGTGCGTTGTAAATCCCGGGGATCGCCCACTTCACCGCGCCCCACTCCCTGCCGCTCCAGATCAAGCGAAAACCCACCCCGGCCGGCGTCTCGGAAAAATCCACGATGCGCACGTCGTTGCCCTCTCCCGTGCCCACGCGCACAACGCGCGTCCAGGGCAGATCACCGAGCGCACGCAGGTTTTCGTCGTCTCCGTTCATCACGATATAACCGTTCCGGGGCACGATGCGCGTGAGATGGGCAAACGTCCGTTGCACGTCCGCCAGATCGCGGAAGATGTCGGCATGATCGAACTCCAGGTTGTTCAATACCGCGACATGGGGCGCGTAGTGGATGAACTTCGACCGCTTGTCGAAAAATGCGCTGTCATACTCGTCCCCCTCGATTACAAACGGGTCGCCCGCCGCCCCGAGGTGGTTGCCCACAGGCGGATCAAGCGGCACGCCGCCAATCAAAAAGCCGGGGTCGCGTCCGTTCTCGCGCAACAAAAACGCCGTGAGCGAAGTCGTGGTCGTCTTTCCATGCGTGCCGCACACGACGATGTTTTTCCGCGTCTTCAAGACCGTGTCGTGAAGCAGCGCGGGCAACGAGGTGAACGGCAGCGAGCGCCCGTCCAGGAGCCACTCAACCTCGGGGTTGCCGCGTGACATCGCGTTTCCGATCACGACGAGATCGGGCGCGAGTCCCTGGAGGCGGATGGGATCATACCCCTCGTGCAGGATGATCCCGGCATCCGCGAGGACCGTGCTCATCGGCGGATAAACCCCGGTGTCGGCGCCCAGCACCTCGTGCCCGGCCGCACGCGCCAGCAGCGCCGCATTGCCCATCGCCGTTCCACAGATGCCCATGAAGTAGATTTTCATTCGATGTCCAGAAGTGCGCGACGATGGAGCAAAAACGACCGCGCCGTGAAGCCCGTTCTCGTTTAGTTCCCGCTCACCGCGGTGGGAGCGAAGGGCTGCAAGGTGCGTTGAAGATCGGAGAGCTTCACGGGTTTCGAAAGGAAATCGTTCATGCCGGACTCAAGGCAGCGCGTGCGTTCCTCCGGCAATGCGGCCGCGGTGAGCGCTATCACCGGGACCAACGCCGCCTTCCGGTGGTGCGCCATTGAATCCCGGTCGCCGGCCCAGCTGCGAAGGCGGCGCGTCGCCTCCCACCCGTCGAGATTTGGCATATGGCAATCCATCAGCACCACGTCCGGCAGCGGTGCTTGCTGCAACGCGGCCAGGACCTCCTCGCCGTCGTTGGTCATCGTGCAGGCGCAGCCCAGGGCCGCGAGTTGCGCGCCGAGGATTTTTCGATTCATCGCGTTATCCTCCGCCACCAGCACGCGCAGGCCGAGGGCAACCACCTTCGGCTTTGGAACAACAATGACCTCCGGCGCCTCGAACGTGCGGAGAGGAACGGTGAAATAAAACGCCGAGCCTTTGCCCGGAACGCTCTCCACTTTTATTTTTCCGCCCATCATTCCGACTATTCGTGAACATATCGCCAGACCCAGGCCGGTGCCGCCATATCGCCGGGTCGTCGAAGAATCCGCCTGGGTGAACCGGTCAAAAATCTGCTTCATCGCCGCCTCGTCCATGCCGATGCCCGTGTCGCGCACCTCGAAACGAACCGGCACCGGATTTCCCTGCGGATCCTCGCAGGTGACCACAAGCCGCACATGTCCTCCCGCCGGGGTGAACTTGATCGCGTTCGCCATCAGGTTCAGCAGCACCTGGCGAAGCCGGAAGCTGTCGCCCTGCAACGAATGGGGAATTTCGGACGCCACCTCATAATCGAGCCGCATACCGCCGTGCACCGCGCCCGGCGCCATCAAGGCCACGCAATCCGCCACGAGGGGGGCCAGTTGAAAACGATGTATCTCCAACTCCAGTTGTCCCGCCTCGATCTTGGAGAAGTCGAGGATGTCGCTGAGCTGCTTCAACAGCAGCTCTCCTGAATCCTCGATCAGGCGGAGATGTTCGGTCGCGTCCGGCGGAAGATCGGGACGCCGCCACAAAAGATCGGCCGACGCGATGATGCCATTGAGAGGCGTGCGAATCTCGTGGCTCATGTTGGCAAGAAAATCGCCTTTTGCCCGGGAGGCCTCGTTCGCCCGCTCCATTGCAACTTCGAGATCACGGGTGCGCTCGGCCACGAGGCGCCCCAGGTTCTCGTTCATGGCCCGCGTTTCGTTGAGCGACTCCTCACTGCGACGATGGGCCTCCTCGATCATGCGGACGAGCGCCATGCCCAGGCAAAACACCAGGGTGATCACAATCAGCCCGTCGCGCAGCAAGGTGGCTGCGGCGAACTCGATCGAGCCCGTCACCACATCCGCCTGCAACTCACGCACGTGAAAAGTCACCTGGCTCGCCACCACGATCACCAGCACGCCCACCGCGACGAACCGCGAGGCAAATACGAGGGCCAGCAACAGGAACAACAAATCGAAGGCAAACAGCAGAATCGCCGCGCTCAAAGGCTGCGTGTAGGCGGGCACGAGCAGCATGAGCATATGGACGGAAAGCGTCGTGACCAACACCAGCCCGTTGCCCGCAACGTCCGCCCTGCCCTTTTTCGCCCAGTGAAGGCAAAAGGCCGCGCCAACTCCCATGAACAATGTGAAGCTTATCCGGAATCCAAGCAGAGGCGGGTGAATCCACAGAAGCTTCGCCATGTTGAGCGGCACCAACACAAGGATCAACCCGCTGAACCACGCCATCAACCGCGCCTTCAGCCCGACAAAATACGGCCGGTCGCGATAAGCCAGGTCGAGCGTATCGAGGTAAGTTGCAAATGGGCGAAGCATGCCGGCAGACCACTGTGAGCGATCCGTCCCATCGCAGCTACCACCATTTTAATTAATTATGAGGTATTTCCAATTACGCACGTCTCGTGCCCGGTCTTAAAAGGCCATCGAAGGCGTTGGATAGGGCACGCAAGACGCCCGCCAATAATCGGCGATAACGCGAATCAGCTTGGTGAGATCTCCGAACTGAACCGGTTTGATCAGGTAACCCTTGGCCCCTTGTTCATAGGCCCGGGTGATATCCGCCTGATCGCTCGAGGAGGTAAGGACGATCGTGGGAATCAAACGAAACTCCTTGCGCGAGCTCAGCCACGCGAGCAGATCGATCCCGCCCATCCGGGGCATCTTCAGGTCGGTGATAATCAGCCGTGGCAAAGGATGCAGCGAACGATCCGCGTAGAGCCCGAGCCCCCGCAGGTAGGTGGTCGCCTCCTCGCCGTCATTCACGGCGGCGATGTGGTTGGCCACTCCGCTCTGCTTGAAGGCGCGTCGGATAAACTCCTGATCATTGATATCGTCTTCGACGATTAGAATCGCCGGTTCCGGGTGTTCCGTGAGGTGTTTCATTATTTGTGAAATTCTATCCAAAAGCGGCTTCCTGCCGGGTGATTGGGCTCGACCCCCCGGGAGCCACCAAAGCGCTCCATCGCCGTTGACACGATCGCGAGGCCAATCCCCGTTCCCGGTGTTTTTCGCTCGGGATTCAGACGTTCGAACATGCCGAAGACCCGTTCCTTGAACCGGGGATCCACGCCGATTCCATTGTCCTCGACCCATACGCGCAGGCGCCCCTGGCGTTCCTCCGAATAGATCCTGATCACCGGCGGTGCCTCCGGACGACGGAACTTCACGGCATTCGAAATGAGATTCACAAAAATGTGCTCGAGGGTCGCACCGTCGGCCCGGACCGTCCCCAGCGGCGCCACCACGTCGATCACCAGGCCCTCGACGCCATTTTCGTTTCTTACGTGCTCGATCACCCGCTCGACGACCTCGGTCAGGTCGACCTCCTCCTGAATCAACGGCACTTGCTGCACGCGGGTATAACCCAGCAGGTCGATGATCAACCGGTCCAGACGCGCCGCGGACGCTTCTATTCGCCGCAAATAATCCAGACCGTCGGCGGGAAGGGTGCTCGCAAAGTCGTCGTGCAAAAATTTCGCGTAGCCGGCGATGGCTCGCAAAGGCGCCCTCAGGTCATGGGCCACCGTGTAACAAAACGCCTCCATCTGCTTCGTCTTGTCCTCAAGGGCCGAGGTCCGCTCGTCGATCAACTGCCCGAGTTCCACCGTCGACAGTTTCAAGGCCGAGATATCCTGGCAAAGATCGATAAAGCTAAGCGGCCGGCCCTCGGCGTCCCGCAGCAGCATCACTGAAGCGTGTCAACTCCCTGAAGGCCGCGTTCACCTGCTCGATGCGCCCCTCGAGATCCGTCAGCACCATGCCGATTGGCGCCTGTGCAAAGGCCGCGCGAAACTGTGCGTCACTCGCGTGCAGGGCCTGCTCAAGCAGTTTGTGCGGCGTCGCATCGCGGACGATCTTGGTGAACCCATACAAGGTCCCCTCCGGATCCTTCAAAGCCACCAGGCGTCCGATCGCGAAGAACCGCGATCCATCTTTTCTGAGATGCCACCGCTCGTCGTTCGCCTGCCCCTCGCGGATGGCGATTTCCATCTCCCGCTCGGGCGCGCCCCGCGCACGATCCTCCTCCGTAAAGATAACGCGCCCGTTCAACTGCAACGCCTCGTCCTCCGTGTAGCCAATCACCTTCTCCCCCCCGGTGCTCCACTCGCAAATGTCGCCGTTTACGTGCATGAAAAAAATCGCGTAGTCGCACGCCGCGTCGAGGAACATCTGAAAGCGCTGCTCGGGAGTGATGGGGTAGGTCGATGTATCCATGGCGGAATGAGCTGCAGTGGCCATGGCCGAAAATATTCCGCAGTGCGTTCCCGGCAAATCCGCGACGGACAGATTCTCCCGAACGAGATATGGGGCTAATTCCTGCACCTCCCGAACAGGGACGGCACTACGCGAGCCCTGTTCTGCAACGCCCCGCTCCGAAACTTCCATGCCAGCGGATCCGCTCGGCCCCGGCTGAATTTCTACGGCTCAGGCCGGACCTGTGCCTTAAAAAACGTCACGATGATTTCCGTCGCCTCGTCCGGATAACGATGACCGCGCGAATGCAGATAAGTCGCCACCCCGTCACCCCGGCTCGAAGGATAAGACGTGTAGCCGTCGGCGTCCGGGTTGCGAACGTCGCAGCCATTGAGCTTGAGCACGTGATCGATCATCGACGCCTGCCAGACAAACTTCACCAACGGATCTTGAGGGCTGCCGATATGCAGCACGGGCTTCGGTTGGAATTTCTGGAACCCGCGACTCAGCACCGCCGCCGAGGGTGCCAATGCGGCGAAAACATCGCCACGCTCCGCCCACAACAGGTAGGTGAACTGACCTCCGTTCGAGTGACCGGTCGCATAAATGCGACGATCGTCGATCCGATGGCGTGTGCGGAACTCCGCCAGCATGACGTCGAAAAACCTCAGATCCCGGTCGCCCATCCTTCCGGCAGCAGGCTGCCAGCCCGCCCGTTTGCCTTCGGCATCCGTCAACGAGCCGGGCGTCGGCAGGCCCTGCGGATAGACCACGATCGCCCCGGGCCAGAATGCGTGGAGGGAAAAGCTCCGCGCGGCCTGTCGCATCGAGCCCCCGTGCCCATGAAAGGCGAACACGACTGGCACCGGCCCGCCCGTCTCCGTCGCTGCCGGAATGTTTGCCAGCGCCTCGCGAGTCACTCCATCGACCGTCCAGGTGAGGTGCTCCAGGACCTCCGCGGCAGGCAGGGGCCCATCACCGCACCACGCCAGCAACATCAGCAGAAGGCATCCGGAACCGAAACGCATACAGGCAAGACGTGTCGACCAAGCGATGGTTTCATGCCTCCCGCGAGCCCGGCGGTCCACGGGAGATGGGAACAATTTTTTCCCACGGGCCACTTTCCAGATACCACGCCGGAATCAGCCGCGTGCCCTCATCGGATCGTGAAGCTCTTCGACTTCCTGCAAGGCAAATGGCTCGGCCATCCGCTGCACCCGGCATTGGTGCACGTGCCGCTGGGTCTCTGGCTCCTCGCCGCCGTGTTCGACGTGCTCATCGTCCTCAACATCGGCGTGACCGTGCTCACCCGCCTCTCCTTCTATTGTGTGATCGGCGGGCTGCTGGGCGCCTTTGCCGCCGTGCCTACCGGCGTGGCTGACTGGGCGCCGATCAAAAAAGAAAAACCGGCCTGGCGGCTCGGACTCTGCCACATGCTGCTGAACCTCGTGGCCATTTTCATCTGGGCGGCGAATTTCGGGCTGCGCCTGGACGCGCTCGACGAGCCCGTGAGCGTCACCCGGCCCATTCTCATCACCTCGCTCACCGGCGCGGGATTGCTCCTCGCGTCGGGATATATCGGCAGTCTCATGGTCTTCGATCGCGGAGTCAGCGTTGCCCGGCTCTCCAAGAAAAAATGGCGGGCGATCGCGGCTCGGGCCGGCTCCCGGCTGCCCGACGAAAAGTAAACCGCCCGCGCCCCTCCCGTTCACATGGCAACGCCCAAGGAAATTCTCGAAGGAAAACCGCTGCGCTCGCCCCTCCACCCGGCGCTGGTGCATCTGCCCATCGCACTATTCCCGCTGAGCCTTCTGCTGGATCTGGCGAGTTGGTTATGGCCGCGGCCGGAGCTCTGCCTGGTGCGCGGCGCATTCATCGCCATTGCCGCAGGCATCGGCACCGCCGTGATTGCGGCCATCGCGGGCGCGGTCGATTACACGTCGATCCGTAATGATCATCCGGCAAAAAAAACCGCCACGTGGCACATGGTGCTGAACGTCGTCGCGGTGGGTTTGTTTTCCGCCAGCCTCGGGCTCCGCTACGGCTCGCTCGACCTTGAACGCACCGACCTTCTTCCCCTGCTCGTGTCCTTGGCGGGGCTCGGCGTGCTCGGCTATTCCGGCTATCTGGGAGGCCATCTGGTTTACAGCGATGGCATCGGCGTGGGCCGCCATCAGCGCCGCACGCCGCTTCCCGAAAAAACCATCGAACGACCCGCCGCAAAAGGTAAGCCCGTGGAAATCGGTGCCGCCAGCCTCGTGGTCGAAGGGGGCACGGTGCGCGCCGATGTCGGTGGCACGGTCGCAACCGTGGCCCGGTCGGACGGTCACCTCTGCGCGTTCCAGGAGTTTTGCACACACCGCCATGGACCGCTTTCCGAAGGCAAAATCGAAAACGGCGAAGTCGTCTGCCCGTGGCACGGCTCACGTTTCGCCATGGCGACGGGCAAGGTGACCGAAGGCCCCGCCAAGGTTGACCTGCGCACGTTCCCCGTCGAGGAGCGCGAAGGGAAAATCTGGTTGCGCACCGAAACGCCCGCGCGCCCCGCCTGAGATTTGACGAGGCGGAGGGTGTCGCGCACCCGCGCGCCGCCTCAGCGATACAGCGCCGTGATCGGCGCGGCCGTCAGCACGTTATACTGACGCATCGCCAGCCTCCACCATTCGGCGAGCGCGGAGCTGGGCTGTTTCCACAATTCCTCGTGCAACCAGATCATCGACTCGGCATCGAGCAGCAGCGCGAGCGTTTCCTTGGTGGTGAGATGCTCCGGCCCTTCGCTCAACAAACGATGACGCAGCAGGGAAAACCAATCGCGCGACTCTTCGCTCGGACGACGCTGCCGCAGCATCGCGACATGCACCGCGTTGATATACGGGTCCAGCACCGCCTGCAGGAGGCCGTAGTCGTTGCGCAGCGCCTCGATCGGTCGCATGAGCTTGTAACACGCCGCGAGGTTCTGGGTAAGGCGGGCCAGTTCGTGGGGAGGATGGGTTTCCTCGGGCGTCAGGAAAATGCCGAGCCGCCGGGCGTGCGTGCCCAGCGAGCCCTTGCTCAAAATAATCGACACCGGGATCGACAGGACCAGGCCCACCAGCACGGGACTCAGCCACCAGAAAAATGCCGGCAACAAAATGAATGACGACACGCCCCAGACCAGCCCGAAGAAAGTCTGCCCGCCATGCGTAATGATCGCCTCACGCCAGTCGGTGCCATCCTCCGTCCCACGGCGTTGCGTCACCCAGGACACGCCCTGCCCGAGCAGGCTGAAAAACACGAACTTGCTGTTGAAAAACATGTGGATCGGCGCGAGCAGCGCGGAGAGGACGATCTCCAGGGTGGCCGACAGCACGAGCGGGCCACGGCCGCCGAAGCGCACCGCCTGCTCCGAGCGGGTGATCACGGTGAACACGCTGATGATCTTGGGCAGAAACAACAGCAGCATGGTAAAGAGGAACAGCGCCAGCGCCTCCGGCACCTCGATCACCCGTCCAAAAATCCGCATATAGCGCTCGAATTCGATGCCCCGCGAACCCGACGCCAGCACCTGATTGAAGACATGAATGGTGCTCAGCACGAGGAACAGCAGCCACAGCGGACACGACACATACGCCATCACACCCATAAACAGGTGGAACCGGTTGGCGGAACGGAAGCCGCGCGCGGTGATCAGCCAGGCATGCTGCATGTTGCCCTGGCACCAGCGGCGGTCGCGCTTGGCGCTGTCGATGAGCGTGGGCGGCCCCTCCTCGTAAGTGCCCTCGACATCGTGTGCCAGCCATACGTGCCAGCCGGCCTTGCGCATGAGCGCCGCCTCGACGAAATCGTGTGAAAGAATGCGGCCGCCGAACGGCTCGCTGCCAGGCAGGTCGGGCAGCGCGCAGTGGTCCATGAACGGCTGCACGCGGATGATCGCATTATGTCCCCAGTAGTTGCCGTCCTGCTGCTGCCAGTAATTAAGTCCCGCAAGAAACAGGGGGCTGTAAAGCCGGTTGGCGAACTGCTGCAACCGTGCATAGAGCGACTCACCATAAACCAACCGCGGCGCAGTCTGGATGAGACCGGTCTGCGGGTTCTTCTCCATCATCGCGACGAGTTTCACGATGGACTCCCCCGTCATGATCGAGTCGGCATCGAGCACCACCATATAGCGGTAGCGCTTGCCCCAGCGGCGGAGAAAATCCGCCACGTTCCCCGCCTTTTTGTTAATTTGCTGGCGGCGCTTCCGATAAAAAATCCGCCCGAAACCGTTCACCTGTTTGCACAGTTCGGCCCAGGCGACCTCCTCCTGGATCCACTGGTTCGGCTTGTTGGAGTCGCTGAGAATAAAGAAATCGAAATGTTCCAGCTTCCCGGTCGCCTCCAGGGAGCGGTAGATGACGCGCAGGCCCTCGAAAACCCGGCTGACGTCCTCGTTGAACACCGGCATCACGATCGCCGTGCTCGCAAGCGGCACGTCCTCGTTTTTCCAGTCAACGGTCCGGGTGATACGCTGGCGGTCGCCGCCGCGGTTGATCACGTAAAAACCGAGCATGGCGGTCGTGAAACCCACCGCGATCTGCATGAAAAGAATGACAAATAAAACGAGGAGCACCCACTCGAGCCCGATGATGCCCCCGTCCCGCCAGAGCAGGTCGGCCATGAACCACGTGGCCACGCTCGTGAGCAGCAGCACCGTCGAATAAAACAAAGCACGGCGCCGGCGCAGGCGCGCAGGCAGGATGAATTGATGAACGACCGGACGGGAGGGATTCATGCGCGGTTAGCGGGTCACGAAAAAAATGCCAAAGAGCGCGCCAAGGAAAACCGCCCACAGGAGCGCAAGCCGCAGCAACGGCCACTTCTCCATGCGTTCGAGCGTCTCGCCCGCAGCCTCGGTGATCAGACCGAGATCGATCTCGCGCGGCACCATGCTCGAAACCGCCATGTCCGGCCCGGCCTTGATCGAGCTGGACCGCATGGCCTGGGTGAATTCATCCGGAGCCGTGCGCGAATCCAGAAAGGCATACGGCCATTTCTGCGGACCATCGCACAGCAACAGGGCCACCCGGCCTTCGATCGCGATGCGGTCATGCGGGAGGTCTTTCACGTTGAGCACATCGGCGAACCACTCGTCCATCATCTGCTCCATCTCCTCGGCCGCGAGCGTGGTCGGGTCGAGCGCGGGATTTACGGCGTGGCGGCGCGCCGCGCGCTCCAGCACCGCCTGAATGAGGCGGCTCTGGTGCAGGCGGTTGTGGATGCGATGGGCACGCAGGTAATCCTCGGTGCGCACATAGGCCGCGTTCCACGCCTCCATCGTCCCGGTGCGGGGACGAAAAGTCGCGAGATGCGCTTCTACGGATTCCACAGATAGCTCCATGTTTCCGTCAGAATATGCGGCGGTTTTTTGAGGAAGCAACGGAGTTCCACCGGCCGGCCGCTGCCATCGGGCTTGATGGCAAACGCAACGCGCCAGGTTCCATTGGCCGGGTTCTTTTCGAGACTCTGATGGATCAATTTCGCCCCTGCGCCGACCGACACCTCGGCCGTGATGTCAGGCACGTATTTCTGATTGGCCAGGTAGGCGCCGGTGATATCGACCCAAAAGCGGACGAGTTCCGGCTCGTGCGTGGAGGAACGCCCGACGCGGGTGGCCGTCACATAACCGGCCGGAGGGGTGCGGCCGCCCTTTCCTTCGATAAACCAGTGGAGCTTGTATTCAAGATTCAGCGGCTCGCCGAGCGCCGGGAGTTTCTTGGGCACCCAGAAGGCGACGATATTGTCCTGGGTCTCATCCGGGGTGGGCAATTCAACGAGACGCACATCGCCCGGGCCCCAAGATCCGATCGGTTCGACCCAGACGCTGGGACGCTCGTGATAATGCGCCTCAAGATCCTCGTAGGATTCGAACTTGCGGTCGCGTTGCACGAGGCCGAAGCCCTTGGGATTTTCATCGCCAAACGCGGCCACGCGAATCGCCTTGGGATTGGTAAGCGGACGCCAGATCCATTCACCATTGCCACGCTGCAAAAGGAGCCCGTCGGAGTCGTGCACCTCGGGACGCAGGTCCTCGTAACGGTTTGAGGTGGTTTCACTGAACCAAAACATGCTGGTGAGCGGCGCGACCCCAAAGACCGTGACGTCCTTGCGGCGGTAGATCGCGCTCTTCACTTCCATCACGGTCGACGGGCCGGGCGTGATAATAAAACGGAATGCACCGGTGACACTGGGGCTTTCCATCAATGCGTAGACCGTGATGCGGCCGGCCTTCTCGGCCGGGCGTTCGATCCAGAATTCCTCAAACACGGGAAACTCCTCGCCACCCGGCTCCCCGGTGTTGAGCGCGAGGCCGCGCGCGGACAGACCGTAGCGCATGCCCTTGCCCAAGGCCCGGAAGTAGCTGGCGCCCTGAAATACCGCGAGTTCGTCGTAGTAGTCGGGATTGTTGAGCGGATAATGGATCCGGAATCCAGTGAAACCCATGTCCTTGGGAATCGACCCCAGGGTCTTATTCGCCCCGAAATTGAAGAGATCCTTGTCGTAACCGATCGCCTCCTCCCGGCCATTGTTCACCTCGGACAACTGGACGGTGCGGTTATAGATGAACCCCGGATGGAAAAACTGGAGGTGGAACGGGAGCCGGTCACGGCGCCACCACGAAGAGTCGGGATTGAAGCGCACGTCACGATATTGGTCGTAGGTGAGCTTGCGCAGGGATTCGGGAACGCGGCTCGGGCGCTCGGCATACGACTTGGCCGCGAGGGCCTTCGCTCGATATTGCAATACCTCGAAGTCGAAAGGCACGTCCTCCGCGCGCACGGACGCGTCGGCGGAAATAATCAGGAGCCCCAATAAAAGAAGTCGTTTCATTTTTCTAAGAAATATCCGCGTTGTTTCTCCGAAATGGTCAACCCAGCGCGCTCCATTACCTTGAGTAAATCCTCCCAAGTCGCGCGTTTCGCCTTGCGGGCGGCCACGGGACCGGAGGCTTCCTGGCGAAGAAGATAGCTGGGATGATAGGTCACGAGGACCGGCTTTCCGGAAAATTGTTTCCACTGCCCCCGCACCTCTCCAAGCGTCTTGAAGGCCCCCGCGCCAAGCAGCCCCTTGGCCGCGGTCGCACCAGCCGCCACAATCAAGTCGGGATTCACGATCTCGATCTGGGCACGGAGAAAGGGCAGGCAGAACGCCATCTCCTCCGGCGTCGGCTCACGGTTGCCGACTTGCTCCACGCCCGCCGGCGTCGGGAGCTGCGGACGCCAGTTCATGATGTTTCCGATATAAACGTCCTCCCGCTTCACGCCCATCGCGAGAATCATCTTGGTAAGCAGTTGTCCGGCCGGACCGACAAACGGCTCGCCGCGCACCTCCTCCTCCGCACCGGGGGCTTCGCCGACAAACATGATTTTCGCCTCAAGCGAACCCACGCCGAGCACAACCTTTTTGCCCGGACGGACGTTCGCCACACACACCGGATGATTGAGCACCAAATCGCGCAACCATGCCCAACGCGCCGCCTTGTCGCCGTCCGGCAGCGCAACCACCGGCGGAGGCGGCAAAAGACGGGCAGCCTCGGGCTTTGGTTTTGGAGCAACTGGTTGCGGACGGACGGGGGCCGGCGCGGAGGCGGAAACGGGGGTCACAGTTTCACGAACGGCGGCCTGCGGCGGTTGCTGCTCAGGCGATTTGCCCGCGCGTGCCGCCATTACCTTGCGCAAAGCCGCGATGCTTTCCGCCGACACGGGGACTGACGTAACGCCTGTTGATTTCAGGCGCTTGAGTTCGTCGGTGAGTGCGGTGAGCGCGGCGCGCATGAAAAAAGGAGTCAGCTCCGGTGGGCGACGGCGAGCTTCTCCACATACTTGCCGAGCAAGTCGAATTCCAAATTAACCGGCGAGCCCACCTGCTTCTCACGCAAGTTGGTCACTTGGAGAGTCGTCGGGATAATCCAAACGGCAAACGCGTCTCCGTCGACTTCCGCCACGGTGAGCGAAATGCCGTCGATGGTGATGCTGCCCTTGTGAATGAGATAGCGCCCCTGTCCTGCCGGCGCCTTGACGCGCAGGTAATAATCCGCCCCGCGCGCCTCAAAAATCTCGATCACCCCCTGCCCGTCCACGTGTCCGGTGACAAAATGTCCGCCGATTTTCCCACCGAAGCGCAGCGCCCGCTCCAGGTTGACCGACGCTCCCGCCGAGAGCGTCGAAAAATGGGTGAGGCGGCGCGTTTCCTCCAGCACGTCAAACCATACATGCCGCGTGTCGAACTGCGTCACGGTGAGACAGCAGCCGTTGACGGCGATGCTATCGCCCAAGGCGATGTCCTTGAGCGCGACCTCGGCCGCGATCTGGAGTTTCCACGAATCGCCGCCTTGCGTGAAGGCGGCGACTTTTCCGGTTTCCTCAACGATGCCTGTGAACATGGAGATTACTTGAGTTTGACGCGCAGCACGGCGGTCTCGCCACCGCGGCTGGTGAGCAGCACGAACTCGGTGCGCGTGGTGTCCGCCTCGATTGCCGCAAGCTTCACGATTGCCTCGGCGTAGGTTTTCACCTCGACGCCATCGACTTCAAGGATCCAGTCGTCGGGCCGGAGCCCAGCAGTCCCCGCGGGACTGCTGTTCTTCACGAAGTGCGCGACCACGCCTTTGTGACCGGCGAGTTTCACCCGGCGAACGATCCCATCGCCATAAACAAACTCGCGGGCGGTGAAGCCGAGTTTCTCGAAGTAGGTGCGATCCGCCTCCCGAAGCAGCTTCGGCTGCTCGGCGAGCGTGGCCTTGATCTCCACGCGTTCGGTGCCGCGCAGCACGGTGAGCGCGACCGCATCGCCGGGTTTTCGTCTGCCCAGTTCCCGTTCGAAATAGGTCACGACCACGCGGTCGGGTTTGAAGCGGGGCAGCGGCCGGCCATCGACCGTAAGAATGATATCGCGGGCCTTCAATCCCGCGGTCTCGGCCGGGCTGCCTTCGAGCACCTCGCTCACGACACAGCCCGACTGGTCGCCCAGCTTTAGGAAAGCCGCGACCTCCGGGTCCATCGGCTGCAGACCGTAGGCGCCGAGCCAGCTGATCGGCCGGCCCGAAACATCGGCCGGCACGCGGGCAAGCCAGGGGATGACGTCCGGCGCGAGTTGGAACACGCTGCTCTCCTCCACGTTGAGGAGCATGACGGGAAGCCCGCGGTCGTTGCGTGAATACTGCACAAAAGTCTGCCCGAAGCCTCCGATCGCCACCCCTGCAAACTTTCCGGCCCGGTCGAACACCGGCAGGCCGGGTGCGGCCACCTCCGCCAGAGCGATCGCGGTGCGCTCGGGCAGGGATTGCACATTGGAAATGCGGCTCGCCATGAAATACGGCATGAAATCCTCGTCCTTGCCTCGCAGGCCGATGCCCCAGAACTCTTCGCCCAGCGAAGGTTCGGCGGACGCATCCCTGGCGGTGAACGCGGTCACCGGCGTGAGACTTCCGCGCAATTTTTCCTCCACGCGGACAAAATGCCAGCCGCTCACGGGATCCTGCCCCAGGTATTCGCCGGACGAATACTCGCTGGCCGGCCTCCCGGGCAGGTAGACGCGGAAGTCTTTCAATTTTACCGGAGGGACGTAATTATTGATCGCGTTGGGCGGCAGCACGAGCGTCCCGGATGCGTCCGCAACAAGGGCGGAGGCGATGGTCGGGCGACGGTCGAGTTCGCTCTCGGTGAAAAACTCCACGGCGACGACCGATTTCACGCGCTCCTTGAAAAGCCCGGGAAGGTCGTCCGCGCGCGCGCCGGCGCAGGCCAGCAGCACGACCACGAAGAAGAAGAAGCGGAGGTGGGAACGGGAAGGTTTCATCAGGGCTTGAGAATATACAGGGACACGCGGCGGTCGCTTTCCGCTTCGACCAACGTTGGCGCAGGCTTGGCGACGAAGGCGTCATGGAGCGCCTTGGCAATCTCCAGCGTCACGATCCGCTCCTGGTTGATCTTGGTGACGATATCGCCGCGGCTGAGCCCGGCGACGGCGGCGGGGAAACCGGGCTGCACGCCGATCACAAGGAGGCCGGTGTCGTCGTCGAGCTGGTTTTCGCGGGCATAGGCGCGGGAGACTTTGCGCACGGTCAGACCCCATTTTTCGAACGCCCACTCCTCGCCCTGTCGGCTTTCCAGTTTTTCCGTCACGATGGCGGGCGTCAGCGTTTGGTCGCCGCGCTTGACGACGAGCTTCACGTTATAACCGACCGGCAGGCTCGCGATGATGTTGAGGATCGGCGGCAGCTGCTCGGGAAAACGCCCGTCCACGGCCGCCCCGTCGATCGAAAGCACGATGTCTCCGCCGCGCAATCCGGCGCGCGCCGCGGGTGAACCGGGATCGACGCTGTTGATGAGCAAGCCGGTGTTTTGCTTGAGTGAATAAAACCCTTCCAGGTCGAGCAACGCGCCCGGCACGATGCCGATGTAGCTGCGGGTGATCGTGCCGTCGCCCTTGAGATCGGCGACCACCCGCTTCGCAATGTTGGCGGGGATCGCAAAAGCGAGATTGTCAGCCCCGAGGTAGCCGCGCGAATTGATGCCGACCACGCGGCCTTGTTCATCGACGAGCGGACCGCCGGAATTGCCCGGGTTGATGGCGGCATCGGTCTGCAGCCACGTATTGAACAAACCGGTTTCGTAACCCTTCACCCCCCGGTTGTCGGCAAAGTAACGACGGTTATTGGAAATGATTCCGCGCGTCACCGTGCGCGTCAGGCCGTGCGGTGTGCCGACGGCGTAGACGGTCTGGCCCGGAAACAAGGTGTCGGAGTCCGCAAAACGTGCGTGCGTAAAGGTGAGCCCGCGGCGTTTTGCCTCGGCCAGATCGATGCGCAACAACGCCAGGTCGGTCCAGTGATCCCAGCCGACCAGGGTGGCGTTGACACGTTCCAAACTGGCCAGGGTGACGGACAACTCAACTGACCGGGGGCTGGCGACGTGGGCGTTCGTCAAGATGAGCCCGTCATCCGAGACGATCACCCCGGAGCCAATGCCGGCAGTAAAGCGGCGTGCACCGGCATCGAAGGATTCCTCGCGCACATCGATGCGCACCACGGCATCCAGCAAGTGGTTGAACCCCTTGGAGACAGCCGCCCCGGCACCCAGGACCGGCACGAAAAACGCGAATGCCAGGAGCGTGCATGTTCGAGTGATTGACGGCGTGGGGGATTCCTTCACGGTGGCGGGTTTCATCCGATGGCAACGCATTGCAAAGACTACGAGTTTCTCCAAATCGAGCCACACTGGCAAACCTTCTGGGAAATTAATCGCTCCTTCCGCACCGAGAACGACACGTCGAAGCCGAAATACTATGTGCTCGACATGTTCCCCTATCCGTCGGGCGCGGGTCTGCACATAGGCCATCCCGAAGGCTACACCGCCACGGACATCATCGCCCGTTACAAGCGCGCAAAGGGCTTCAACGTGCTTCACCCCATCGGATGGGACGCCTTCGGCCTGCCCGCCGAGCAGCACGCGGTGAAGACCGGCACGCATCCCGCGTCGAACACGCAAAACAACATCACCAACTTCCGCCGTCAGATCAAAGCCCTCGGCTTTTCCTACGACTGGGAGCGCGAGGTCGACACCACCGACCCCAAATACTTCCGGTGGACCCAGTGGATTTTCCTCCAGCTCTTCAAAAAAGGCCTGGCCTATGTCGATGAGCGCCCCGTGTGGTGGTGCCCTGAACTCCGCACCGTGCTCGCCAACGAGGAGATCGTCGACGGCAAGTCCGAGGTCGGCGGTTTCCCCGTCGAGCGTCGCAATCTCCGCCAGTGGGTGCTCCGCATCACCGCCTACGCCGAGCGCCTCCTCGCCGACTTGAAGGATGTCGACTGGCCCGACTCCACCAAGCGCATGCAGGAAGCGTGGATCGGCCGCAGCGAGGGCGCCGAACTCCTCTTCAAGCTGGAGCAGGAGCACCTCGGCAATCTCAAGGTTTTCACCACCCGTCCCGACACGCTCTTTGGCGCCACCTACATGGTGATTGCCCCCGAGCATCCGATGGTGGCGTCCCTCACCACGCCTGCCCAGCGCGACGCCGTGGACGCCTACAAGAAGAAGACCGCCGGCAAGAGCGACCTCGAGCGCACCGACCTCGCCAAGGACAAGAGCGGCGTGTTCACCGGCTCCTTCGCCATCAATCCGGTCAATGGCGCGCGCCTCCCCATCTGGGTCGCCGACTACGTGCTCATGGGCTACGGCACCGGTACGATCATGGCCGTGCCCGCTCACGACGAACGCGACTACGAATTCGCACAACAATACCAATTGCCCATCATTCAGGTGATCGAGCCCGATCATCATGACAACGCCTCCAACGGCGGCGCGCTCAAGCTGCCCTACACCGGCGATGGCAAGCTCGTCCACTCCGAGGACTACACCGGTCTGCCGTGGGCCGAGGCCAAAAAGAAAATCACCGCCGATCTCGCCGGCAAGGGTCGCGGCAAGGCCACCATCAATTACAAGCTCCGTGACTGGCTCTTCTCGCGTCAGCGCTACTGGGGCGAGCCTTTCCCCGTTCTCTGGGTCACCGAAGCCGACTACCGACTCGCCGCCGCCACTCGCGCCGCCGACCTCCCTCCCGAACCCGTCATCTACCGCGATGCCGGCACCGGCCTGACGTGGTATGCCCTGCCCCTGCCCGCCTCCGCCCTTCCGCTCACGTTGCCCGACGTGCAATCCTACCTGCCCAGCGGCAACGGCGAGAGCCCGCTCGCCAATGTCACCGAGTGGCTCGAGGTGTGGGTCAACTTCACCACCGGCCAGTCCGTGCCCGCCACCCAGTCACGCCCCGCCGGCGAGGCGTGGATCCGCGGTCGTCGCGAGACCAACACCATGCCGCAGTGGGCCGGCTCCTGCTGGTATTACCTGCGTTTCATCGATCCGAAAAACGACCAGGCCTTCGCCGATCCAAAGCTCCTCGCCTACTGGGGCGTCCCCGACCTCTACGTCGGCGGCGCCGAACACGCCGTGCTCCACCTGCTCTACGCGCGCTTCTGGCACAAGGTCCTCTTCGACCTCGGCGTCGTCCCGCAGGCCGAACCGTTCACCAAGCTTTTCCATCAAGGGATCATTCTCGGCGAAGACGGCGAAAAGATGTCCAAGAGCCGCGGCAACACCGTCAACCCTGACGATATCATCGCAACCCATGGCACCGATACGCTGCGCCTCTATCTGATGTTCCTCGGACCGCTCGAGGCCATGAAACCATGGAATCCCCATGGCATTGAGGGCGTCCACCGCTTCCTCCAGAAAGTCTGGCGTGAGTGCATCGGCCGCGAAGGCGAAGTGAATCCAAAGATCGTCGATGATGCGTCCGTCGATTCGACCGACCTGATCAAACTCCTCCACGAAACGATCAAAAAAGTCGGCGAGGACATCGAGAACCTGCGCTTCAACACCGCGATCTCGCAGATGATGATTTTCGTGAACGCGCTTCAAAAAACCGAGCGCGCCAGCCTGGCGACCGTGCGCCAGTTCCTGCAAGTGCTCGCCCCCCTCGCCCCGCACATCGCGGAGGAACTGTGGGCTCGCCTCGGCGGAACCATTTCAATCCAGCACGTTCCCTGGCCGTCCTACGATCCAGCCCGGCTGGTTGCGACCGAACAAAAAATCGTCGTTCAGGTGAATGGCAAAAAACGCGCCGAACTCCTCGTCGCCCCCGGCACCGCCCAGGACGTCGTGCTCCAGCTCGCCCAAACGAGCCCGGACAGCGCTCCGTTCCTCGCCGGCAAAACCGTCAAACGTGTCGTTTTTGTCCCCGGAAAGATCCTCAATATTGTTGTTGAATAATCGCCAAACAGGCCCTCTATATAGGGTATAGACCCTAGACGACCTATCCGCGATTAACGTCCCTTCGGGGCTCCTCCAACAACCATGAGTATACTTACACGCCATCTTCACAAGATTGCCCCGGTCGTATGCCTTGCAGCAGTGGCGATGGCCTGTGCCTCCCTTGCCCAAGCAGAGGATGCCAAGCGAAAGAATCCCAGCAGTAAACTCTATATTGCTGATGTTGATGGAATTGCATCCATAAATACCGGGGACAAAATCGAGGACGTCACCAAAAAATCAGTTTATGCGGCGGAGGGCGTGGTGCTTGAGACCAACCCGGACTCCCATAACGCCATCGTCCTGTCGAACGGCACGGGGATCGCGTTCGACCCGGATACGCGGCTGGAAATGAACCGGTTCATGCAGGAACCGTTTTCCCCCAATCGCACCGACTTGGAAGTGGAGCCGTCGGTATCCCAAACCAGCGCCTTTTTGCCGCGCGG